>DATLQX010000282.1:0-3567 GCA_035534995.1 Chloroflexota bacterium
TGCCGAACCTGGCCAATGATTCGCTCGGCATTGTCGATCCGATCGCCCTGAAGAAGGTCGGCGCGACCAAGTTCTGCCAGTATCCAATCGGCACCGGCCCCTTCATGATCCAGAATTACGCCTCGGGCGGCACCCAGGTCACGCTGGTGAAGAACCCTCTGCACACCTGGGAAACCCCCTGGGCCGTGAACAGAGGGCCCGCCTATCTGGACAAAATTGTGCTCAAGCCGATCGTGAGCGACTCCACGGCGGTGAGCGAGTTGCTCTCGGGTGGGGTCGACATTTCGCAGGTAGCGGGGAGCCAGATCAACCGCGTGCAAGGGAACAGCGGGATCCAACAATACCGCGTCTTGCAACAGGTGCTCGTGCAGTTGGGATTCAAGACGTCGGAAGCCCCGCTCGACAAGCTGGAAGTACGCAAGGCCATTGCCGAGGCGATTGACCGCAACGGCCTGATCAAGGCCGCGCTCAATGGTCTGGCCGTGCCGGCCTACAGCCCGATTGGGTCCAACTTGCTCTATTATGATCCCTCCACCAAGGGGCTGGCGCCCCAGTACAACCCGAGCCAGGCCCAGAGCGTTCTGAGCGCCAATCATGTGACCGGTCCGTTCACCCTGCTCTCCAGCAATGCCCCGGCGATCACGGCGGCCGATGAGCTGATCCAGGCTGAGTTGGGCGCCATGGGGATAAAGATAAATATCATCAGCAAGCCGACCGCGGACTACCTTTCCCTGGCCCAGAAAGGCAACTTCGATCTTCTCCTGGACAGCTTCTACTCACCGGACGCCGACGTCCTCTATACCCTGTACCACTCCTCGCAGGAGACCGGAGGCGGCCTCAACTTCACCTTCTACAAGAACGCCTCGTTGGACAAGTTGATCGTCCAGGGACGAAGCACGCTCGATACCAAGCAAGCCGCCGCCGCCTACTCTGCCGCGCAGCGCTTCATTGTCCAGAACGTGATCACCGACCCGCTGTGGATCCCTGTCACCGTATACGGAGTGCGGAAGCATGTCCAGGGCTTCCACACGGATGTGACCGGGCTGTGGCCGCTCTTCCAGGATTTGTCTATCGCACCCTAAAAGCAAGTATAGCCTGGCGCACGTTCCCTCTCGCTGGTAGGGGCACCGGGTACCGGGTACCCTCTGGGTGGTGGCGATGGGTGCCCCTACCCGGTGCCTCACTGAACCGCAAAGATATTTCGGCCAAGCTGGACTGGCACACGTACCACTCCGGGCGGCCAACGCTCTCACGAAGAGGAAAGAGAACCATGACGGACTCACGAGACACCCTGACCGTGGCCCGCTCGTACAGCGAGGCGATCAGCGCCCAAGACTGGGATCGGCTCCGCGACGTCGTCTTAGCCCCGGACGTGGAAGCGTGGTCGCACTCAGCTCAGCATCTTGAGCGCGGCCCGGAGGAGATCATCGAGGCCCTTCAGAAGACGGGCGGCGCCGTGGTTGATGCCCGGTTGGAGATCGTCAACCAGATAGCCGACGGTGATCAGGCCGTGCTTGAGCTTCGCTTTGTCGGCACGGCGTTTGGCGATCCCAACGCGAAGGGCGCCGGCGCCGCGGTACCGAGCGGGGAGGGGAGGCCGGTCGCGCTCTCGACCTGCCACGTCTATAAGGTACGCGATGGGAAGATCGTGCACCTGACCACCTACAGCGATCGTACCTGGAGATTCCAGACTACCTAGCGCGACACCCCGCGAAGCGGGGATACCGCTTCGCATAGCCTGTTGCCTACACGCTAAGACCATTGGTTACAAGTTAGGAGTCGTGAGCAAGGGTCAAGCGGAGTTGGTCGAAGCGTGAGGGTGGCGGATCGTGTTTGGCCTACCTGGCGGCCAAGGCGTGGCGCCTTGGCCGCCAGGTAGGCCACGAGATCGGTGGCCTCAATGCGCCACCCCTGGCCGTAGAGGGCCACCGCGTAGAGCACCGGCAAGCGCTCGGGGTCCAGTTCGTTGGTCAAGTAGCGATACCAGAGGATGCGTCAGGACTTGGAGCGCGCCTGGGCCAGCGTGCATGGCAGGGACAGGCGGAAGCCCCAGAGGGCTCGGCCGTCATACCACTTCCTGCCGGCCTTGCCGTGGCGTTTGGCCCGCAGCCGCTCGGTGAGCCGCGGGGCGAAGCGCGCTTCCCAGTCGCGTACCGCCTCATGGGTGAAGACAAAGGCCCGCTCCAGGGATTGACGGCGAATCGCTACCCTGCGGATCGTGCGGTTCCTCCATTCACTACGAGGGGTGGGTATCGCCCCACCGACGAGCAGTCAGTTGTCACCGTCTTCCGCCGGCGCCGTCCCCACCCGGGCTACCCCGGTTTGGGCCTAACGGGTCGCACGATGTGCTAGCCTGCTCGTCCTTCACCCGTTCTTCCTCCGCCGGCTTCAGATTGTCATAGATCATCTGCTGGGGCACTCCGCCCCAAAACTCAAAGGCACGCCGCCTTCTCCTTCTGGGCCGGCCGGTAGGCGCCTTTATTGCGCTTAACCTCCTGGAACTCCAGCAGGGCATTGGCCGACATCGTGACCTTGGGCAAATGCGGGTCACCACCACCCGTGCCGGCAAACCAGGAACCGAGCGCGATCGCGAAGGCGCGTACTTTATCGTCGTCCAGGCCACGCACGGCCTCATAGGCCGCCGCTTCCTGCTCGGGGGTCAAGGGGCTCCGGCCGTCGGACGGGTGCAGCAGCACTTTGACCCGATCAGCCTCGGCTATTCCGTCGTGCAGTTTCTCGTAATACGGTGGATTCCCGTTACCAAGCCGCATCCACCGGCCAGGCATGCGCATGGCGCGGAAGGTATGGGGCAGGAGCGTACTCGAACCGATGGCCACGTTATCTTGATCCAGAATCGATGGGGTTGGCCTTGTGGGATGGGCGGCGGGACGGGCCGGCGCCGGAAGGGTCCGTCGTGGCGCTTCTCCCGGCGGCAGGGCGGCGAGCTCACTCCATCGATGGGGCGGCAGTACCAGGGTGCGCACATCCGGCGATTGGTCGGAGAGGGGATAGTCGGGTGAGGCATCCCAGCAGAGTTGTTCACTACGAACCTAGAGCGCCACGTGCCGGGTGACCGTTCGCTGGAGCGCCGGTAGTTCGGGCCGCTGAGCCGCTCGCCAGGTTATCCAGGGCAGCAAGTCCTGGCTGGTCTTCCTTTCTAACTTGGTCGGGAGGACAACCGGCCGTTCGTCGCCGCCAGGAAGGCGGCAGGTGAGAATGTGCAAGGAATCCTCGCGCGGGGGCTGGCCATCCTCCATCCACAAGAACAGCACCGCGTTGTGCCATGGTGCGCCGGCGAGGGCGCCACGCTGCTCTCGCAAGGTGACATAGGAACGGCCATTGGGCAAAGAACACGTCGAGTAAGCGCCCGTATCACAATAACCGGGACACCGCAGCCATCATGACCTGGGATTGTCTCTTGAAGCCGCCCATGGCGCGCTTCCATCCTGTTCAAGTTATTCTTGCACGGGTCCCCTTTAAGGGTACAGCGTTCCGGGGGGCTTGCGGCAAGACCCGGGTCGTGTGGCACACTCGTCAGCGGAGGCCAGAACCGACGGAAAGGAGAGG
>DATLQX010000283.1:0-7856 GCA_035534995.1 Chloroflexota bacterium
GCCTCCCCGTGGGAGGTGGGCGACGGACCAATGCGTCCATCCCGCTGCTTACTTCGACGCGGAAGCGGTAAGCAGCGGTTTAGCCGTTTTTCTGTAAGACAATCAGACGCCAGACGGCGTCGCGGGCCACGAGCGGCACGGCTGATCCTTTCGCGGAGGTAGGGCGGCGCATCTATCGCCTCTCCCGTATGCTACCGTTCCCCCGGGTCCAGCGCAACCAGTCGGCTCCGTTTCAGCGTAGGGCGGGCGTGAGCGGTCTCGGGTCAGCCGTGCAGTGTGCCCTTGGCCTCAAAGCTTGCTGCCCGCGTATGGGAGGCATGCAGCAATTCGGGTGGCACGAGCTTTGGTCCCCCGATGGACCCGGCGAAGATCGCGGCCTGGGCCGCCTCCTCGACGATCACGTTCATCGTCACCGCCATGGCTGGGGTGGTATGGAAACACAGCACGCCGTGGTTGGCCAGAAGGACGGCGCGTGTCCTGGCCGTCAGTGCGTCCTTGATGTTCCGCACCGCCTGCTCTGAGCCGCGGGCCCCGTAGGCTGCCAGCGGCACCCCATCCTCCAAACCAAAGATGCCGAATGCCTCGGTCCAGCCCTCAATCGGGCGATTGGCCACGGCGAAGGCGGTGGCGTAGGGCGAGTGGGTATGCAAGACGCAGCCCGTATCCGGACGTTCCTGATAGATCGCGGTGTGCATGGGGATCACGGCGGCGGCTAGCGGCGGCACATCACCCTCTAGAACGCTGCCATCCAGGTGCAGGCGCACGATGCTCGATTCTTGAAATCCACTGAGGGTTGACGCGGTGGTGTAAAGGATCTCATCCCGCCCAGGAACGCGGATACTGATGTTGCCGTGCCCGGACATGGAGATCGCACCACTACGAACGATGGCCTGCGCCGTCTCGACCAACTGACCATACAGCGATTGCATATGTGCTCTCCTCCCGTGGCAACTTGGCGGACTCCGACCGTGGCTGGCTGCATCCTGCTGAGCGGATAGCGCCGGCTCTGAGTCCAGTATACGCAACGCGAGGCGGATTCATCCGGCAGAGACAAGGAGGGAGCCGCTCCCCCATTTGGAGCGGTGTCCGTGATGCGAGATGGAATCCAAGCACACAAGCGCCCTCGACCGCTAACCGCTACCATGCATCTGGCTGACCGAGCCTTGAAAGGACAATACGCATGCCAAAACCTGAGCGTGAATTCGAGCAGCCCCCTGGCGCCTGGGAGCAGGCCGACGGCGCTGTGCGCGGTATCTGGACGCGGACGCTGGCCGACGATCCTGAGACCGGCGCCTATACCGGTCTGCTACGGTATGAGCCTGGTGTCGATACCAGCCCAATCGGTACCCGCGTCCACGAGTACTGGGAGGAGGTCTATATCCTCACGGGTGACCTGACGGACCTTCGGCTGGGCAAGACCTTTACCGCGGGCATGTACGCCTGCCGGCCACCAGGGATGGCACATGGCCCGTGGCGAACCGGGGAGGGAGCCCTCATGCTGGAGATACGCTACAACACGGAGCGCTGAGCGACCGCGTGCCAGGGTAGCCAAACCCACGGCCACTTCACGGCCTGGTAGCATGATGCGGGAAGGGAGGTGAGCGTGGAAGTACGGATTGAGCGGAGCGATCGGCGGGTGCGGAGTATCTCCGCCCGCCTGGACGGTGAGGTGATGATCGTGAAGGCGCCGGCCACGATGTCCGATGCCGAACTGGCCCCGTTCATCACCAAGCTGCGAACACGGTTGGAGCGGAAGGCGCTCCAGCCCGCCTTAACCCTGGAAGCTCAAGATCTCGAGAAGCGGGCGGCGGCCCTGAACGCGCGGTATTTTGGCGGGAAGCCCCGGCCGCGCTCCGTCCGCTGGGTCACCAACCAGGGCTCGCGTTGGGGAAGTTGCACCCCCTCCACGGGCGACATTCGCCTCTCGCATGTGCTCCGCGACTATCCCGCCTGGGTACTGGACGCCGTGATCGTCCACGAGCTGGCCCACTTGCATGTGTTTGGACATGGGCCGGCCTTCTGGGCCCTGGCCAATCGCTATCCCCTTACCGAGCGGGCCCGAGGGTTTCTGATCGCCAAATCGGGCCGCGATGATGAGGCAGCCTGGTCCGGTGATGACGCCCCGGCGGACCAGTAACCGCCCTATACTGAAGCAGAGCGGCGGAGTGGTTCCGCCGCCTGTTTAAGCAAAGGGATGTGGACACTGTATGATCCCCGCATCACGCCCCCGATCCGCCCGCAACCGGCTGCGGGCCGCCAGTCTCGGCCTCGGTCTTATCTCGCTGCTTGCCGTCTCCGGTCTGGGCAGCGCCGCCCCGGCCGCGCGGGCGGCCACCGCTCGCGCCGCCGGGACCGCGCTGACCATCATGCACTTCAACGACGACTATGAATTGACCCCCACCAGCAGCCTGGGCGGCATGGAGTATCTCGCGGGCGAGATCGACCAGGTACGCCAGCAAGACTCCAAGGCGCTGCTCCTGTTCGCTGGCGATGTCCTCTCACCCTCCGTGGAATCATCGGTCTTTCTGGGCGGCCAGATGATCGCTGCCTTCAACCGTCTGGGCATAACCGCCGCTACCTTGGGCAATCATGAATTCGATCGCGGCGATGCCGCCCTGGCCCAGCGTATCGGCTCGTCGCGTTTTCCCTGGCTCAGCAGCAACGTAATAGTCACCGCCACCGGAAAACCATTCCCCGGGGCCGTCTCCACCAAGATCGTGACCAACCACGGGGTAAAGGTCGGCTTGCTGGGTCTGCTCACTCGGGATACCTACGCTATCTCCAGTCCCGGCCCCGAACTCACCATCCAACCGGTGATCTCGGCCGCCAGGACGGCGGTGAATAGCTTGCTGGCCCAGGGCGCCACGGTGATCGTGGCCGTCACCCATCAGGACATGAGTGCCGACGTCGCCCTGGCCACCGCTCTCCCGCGGATCGATCTGATCGTAGGTGGGCACGACCACCTGCGGTGGGAGGCCACGGTGGGCCACACCCTGATCACCAAGTCGGAATCCGACGCGCACTACCTGGGGGTGGCCACGGTCAACGTGGGCGCCAACGGGCGGGTGACCTCCATGCTGGAGCAGGATCTTACCATCGATCCGACCGTTACCACCCCCGACCCGGCGATGGCCAAATTGGTCAAAGGCTATGAATCGCAACTGAACAAGAATCTCAACGTGGTGATCGGGAAGACCACGGTGCCGCTGGATGCCCGCGAAATCACGGTCCGCCAGAAAGAAAGTGCCCTGGGCGACTACATTGCCGATGCCATGCGGGCCGCCGCCGGAACCGACATCGCAATTACCAATGGCGGCGGCATCCGCACGGACGCCGTCACCCCAGCCGGACCAATCACCCGCAGGACCATCCTGAGCTTCCTGCCCTTCGGTAATCTGTTGGTCACCGAAAAAGTGACCGGGGCCCAGGTGTGGGCGGCGTTGGACAACGGGGTCAGCCAGGTGACCGATGGAGCCGGCCGCTTCCCCCAGGTCTCCGGCCTCACCTTTACCTGGAAGCTCAGCCGGCCCGCCGCCCATCGCGTCACCTCGGTGACGATCGGCGGCCAGCCGATCGCCCTCACCCAGACCTACACCCTGGCCACCAACGACTACATGCTGGCCGCCGGTGACGGCTATACCGCGCTGGCCCAGGGCACGCCGATCATCGGTCCTTCCGGCGGTACCTTGCTGGCCACCGTGGTGATCAACGCCGTCAAGAAGGACGGCACGATCTCCCCGGCGACCGACGGGCGGGAAACCGAAACCCGCTAATCCCGCCATTCCAGCATGGAAGGGCCAGTCCTTCCATGCTGAGACCGGCCGCGGGGTCATGAGCTATGCGCGACCTCGGCCACGAACGCGAGGTGCCCCCTTCCATGCTTTTAGTAACCCCCTCCGTATTGCTCCGTGGGTAGAAGTGTGACCCATCCTGGTTGCGTAGCGGAAAACGGAGGGAGCGATGGCGCGAAGATACAGGTATCTCGGTACGGTCCTCTTGTTGGCTGCTCTTCTCGGCGGCGCGTCGGGATCGGTTCGAGCCGACCCCGGCTCGTTCTTGGGGCGCTTCACTACCGTGAGCGTGGTGGCCTCGACCGTACCCGCGAACGGCGACGTCAATCCCTACGGCGTGGCGGTGGTGCGGGCCAGCGCCGGCAACCTGGTCCAGGGCGACGTGCTGGTCAGCAATTTCAATGCCAGTAGCAACAATCAGGGGACCGGCACGACCATCGTCCAGGTAGCGCCGAGCGGCCAGCAGAGCCTGTTCGCCCAGATCCCCAGTACCCTCCCCGGCGCCTGCCCCGGTGGGGTTGGCTTGACCACGGCCCTGGCGGCCCTGCGGAGCGGCTGGGTGATCGTGGGCAGCCTGCCCACCACGAACGGCCAGGCCGCCACCGCGGGAGCGGGCTGCTTGTTGGTCCTCAATAGTCAAGGCATCGTGGTGGAAACGATTACCGGGCCGTTGATCAATGGCCCCTGGGACATGACCGCGCTCGACCTGGGCTCGCTGGCCGTCCTGTTCGTGACCAACGTGCTCAACGGCACGGTAGCCAGCAGTCCGAACGTGGTCGATCAGGGCACGGTGGTGCGCATCCTCCTCACCAGTTCGCCCGGATTCGCGCCTCGAGTGCTGCGGGAAACCGTGATCGGCTCCGGCTTCCCCGAACGTACCGACCCGAACGCGCTGGTCATCGGCCCCACCGGCGTAGGGTTCTCACTGTTCGGTGGGAACGACGAGGATGCCGGCACCCGTGCCGGCGCCCTGAATATGTTGGGAAGCCCAGACGATCGTGGTGCGGTCGATACCCTGTATGTCGCCGATAGCCTGGACAATCGGATCGCCGCGATCCCCCGCGCCCTGGTCCGCCAGGGCAGCGCCGGGATCGGGAATACCGTCTCCTCCGGCGGTGCCTTGAACGATCCGCTTGGCCTGACCGTCGCCCCCAATGGTCATATCATCACCGCCAATGGGAACGACGGCAGCCTGGTGGAGACCACGCCGGGCGGGGGCCAAATCGTCGCCAAGCCCGTCAATCCGGCGGGGGGCGGCTCGCTCTTTGGTCTGGTCGTCGCGCCGGGCGGCGCCGGAGTCTACCTGGTGGACGACGCGGGCAACAATCTGGACCTGCTCCACTAAGAGAGCGCCAGGGGCACATTCGAGGACGGGCGCAAGAGAGCCTCTTGCGCCCGTCCTCTCCCGTCTCGATCCTGCCCAGGCCGGACGTATGCGTGACCACCGCCAGAAGCCCTTACGGCTCCAGTACGCAAGGATAGGCCGTGCCCTCACCCTGATGTTTGCCGGCGGAGAGTGCGCCGGAGCGATCACACAGGCTCTGGAATCATCTCCGTCGCCCGAGCCGTCAGCGCTCGCTCAAGCTGGGCCAGCGAGGTATTGCCGCCGCTGCAGACAATCCCGATCTTCTTGCCCGCTAATTCCGTCCGGAGCTTATAGGCCGCGGCCAGGGGCGCGGCGCCCGCGCCCTCGGCCAGGGTATGCGCGCGCTCGATCATCCAGACCATTGCTTGCAGGATCTCGTCCTCGCTGAGCAGGACGAAGTCATGCAGATCCTGGCGGAGGATCGTCTGCGGCAGAGAAAACGGCGCCCCGGTCGCCAGTCCCTCGGCAAAGGTGCGGCTGGGGGCCTCGACCTCGCGCCGCTCTTGCCAGGACAAAAACGCGGCAGGCGCCGCCGCCGCTTGGCAACCGATGACCCGAATGGCGGGGTTGACGGCGCGGGCCACGATGCAGGCGCCCGCCGCGCCGCTGCCGCCGCCGATCGGGACCAACAACGTATCCAACTCGGGCTCATCCTCCAGCATCTCCAGCGGCCCGGTGGCTACCCCCGCGATCAGCAGCGGCTCGTCGCCGGAGTGGATATAGCGATAGCCCCGCTCGCGCGCCAGGGTCTCACAGTGGCGCCGTGCCTCATCAAACCCGTTGCCATGCACCACGATCTCCGCCCCCATCCCTTGCATGGCCGCCACCTTGCCCGGATTGGCCCCCTCGGGAACCACAATACAGGCCCGCACACCGAAGAGGCGGGCGGCGAAAGCGATCGATTGGCCATGGTTGCCGGTCGAGGCGCCGATCACCCCGCGCGCCCGCTCCTCCGGGTTCAACTGGGAAATAAGATTGATTCCCCCACGAACCTTGAAGGCGCCGACCGGCTGGTAGTTCTCATGCTTGATGTAGACCTCGGTGCCGATCAGCGCGTTCACCGCCGGATAGCTGTGCAGCGGCGTGCGCGGGAGATACGGGCGGAGGCGGCGCTGGGCCTGTAACACATCGCGGAACGTGGGAGCGATCATCTTATCTCCTCATTGGCATGGTGGGGAACAACCAGTTACGGCGATCATACAAAGTGTGCCGTCATCATGGTACGTTGTATCGGTGATCGCGGCCCTCCCCGCGGCCCCTCCTGACGGTCACCCTGTCCGGTTACGCCTCCAGTGAAGAAAGCCTGTATGCTGTCTCGCGATCTGAATCGACTGAAGCTGTCCCTCTTCCTCATCGGCTGCGGCACCGGACTGTTCTTGTATTTGCTCCCCCTGTATATACGCGCCCTTGGGGGGAACGCGGTCTCGGTGGGGATCGTGTTTGCCGTTCAAGCCGCCCTTGCCGCCGTCGCGACCTCCCTGGTGGGGCTGGCGGCCGATTGGGTGGGGAGGAGGTTGGTGATGCGGGTGGCGGCGCTGGCCGCCCTCCCTGGGGTCGCGCTGTGGGTCGTGGCTCCCCGGTGGGAATGGCTCATTCCCGGCGCCGTATTGTATGGGATTTCGGTAGCCGGGTTCCCCGCGCTGGTCGCCTATCTGAGCCATGCCGACGAGGAGCATGTGGGCCTCTTCGGCTCCGTATTCGCCTTCTTCTCCCTGGGAACCATTGCCTCGCCGATCGTTGGCGGTTTGATCGCGGCGCAACTGCACTCCATGCGCCCGGTCTTCGGCCTGAGCTTCGTGCTCCTGGCTGGATCGGCCCTGGTCCTGTGGCATGTGACACCCCAGGCCCGCGCGCCGCATGTCCCTGGAACCGGAGGGCCGGGGGCGTTGATCAGCAACCGGCGATTCGTGCTGATCGTGAGTTTCCACGCGGCGTTGATCTGCGCGATGAGCATGCCCACCAGCTTTCTTGGACCCTTCCTGCAGGATGTAGACCACGCGGGTGACGCGACAGTTGGGCTGCTTGGCTCGTGCGTGTCGCTGGGCGAGTTCCTGATCGCGCTCTCACTTGGCAGGCTCAGCGGACGTCTCGGCCGCCTGGGCGCCCTTCTGCTGTTGCAAGCGGGGCTGATCGTCTCGGTGGCGGCGATGCTGACCATCCACCCCGCGGCCCTGCTGGTGGGGCCATTCATGCTGCGCGGGGCGATCAACGCGGCCTCGATCCTGCTGTTCGCGGTGGTCGGGGGGACGCTGCCCGCGGCCCAGCGGGGGACGGGCTTTGGGCTCATGGAAAGCTCGTACCAGGTGGGGACCATGGCCGGTGCCTCGGCGGGCGGCCTACTCTACGCCGGCGGTCCCTCGCGTCCGTTCGAGATGTCGCTGGCCCTCCTGGGGATGACGATGCTGCTGAGCGTGATGATGCGCCCGGTGATTGCCGAGCGGGAGGTCGCGGTAGCCGCGTAGGGTCGGGGACTCCCACCATGGGAGGCCCTCCCTGGCAACCTGCCTATGGCGTGCCACTCCACGTACATCCGCACGGACTACCTTGTGGCGCATCTCATCTGCTGATCTCATGTTCTGGGGCCCACTTCTTACCAGTTCGCATTGGTTGGGTGTGATGGGTGAGTATTGCGCCCTTGCGGAATACCCGTAATTGGCCGAAGGACCAGATATGAGGATGAAATCTTCAGCGAACTTCAA
>DATLQX010000284.1:0-16700 GCA_035534995.1 Chloroflexota bacterium
GCCGCGGAAGATCGTGTGCGCCAACTGGTCGCTCTCATAATGCGAGACCAGCAGCCGCACCCCATCGCGGCCCACTCCCCGCGCCTCCGGCGGCTCGCGGGCCTCCAACCCCGGCGGCAAATGGAAACCAGGGAGGAAGGCCAATTCCGGCTCTTTGGCGAATGCGGGAACGGTCATGGCGTGCCTCCACCGACCGCCGCCGGCATGGCCTGGGCCCGGTAGCGGCCGCTGGGCAGGTCGCCGGTCAGGAGAGCCAGCAGACCGGGGACGCTTGCCTCGGGCAAGGGCCGGTCGCTGATGTCCTCTCCCGGAAAGGCAGCCTGATGCATCTGGGTCCGCATATCACCAGGATCTACCGTGTAGACGCGGTATTGGGGAAGCTCCGCCTTCAGGATACTGGTGAGTTGTTCGAGCGCCGCCTTGCTGGAGCCGTAGCCGCCCCAGCCCTCGTACGGCTCGACCGCCGCGTCGCTGGTGACATTGAGGATGCGCGCACCGGGGCGCAGGTCGTCGCGCACCGCTTGCAAGATCCCCAAAGGGGCCACCGCGTTGACCGCGTAGAGATCGGCTAGAGCGTCGAGCGGGGTGTCCAGCAGGGCGGGCAGGGGACTGGGACCGAGGTCGCTCGCGTTATTCACCACCGCGTCCAGGCCGCCCACCTGATGAGCCAGACGGGCCAGGGCCGCCCGATGCGCCGGGTCACGCACATCCCCGGCCAGTGCGTGGATGCGGGCTCCGGGCGCGAGAGCGGCCCGCGCCGCCTCCAGGGCATCCGCCCCACGGGCATCGAGAATCAGGGTCCAGCCTCGTTCGGCCAGCGCCTGGGCCAGGGCCAGGCCGAGGCCGCGCGAGGCCCCGGTAATCAGGGCGGTAGAGGGAGCCAAGATCGTCATGGCATACTCCTTTCGTTGATGTCGATCAGTCTACGCCACTTCACCAAGAAAAACAAGTATATATTTGTTTTTATCGTTTCACGGGTATAGTATTGAATAATGATAGGTGTGAACGTGGAGGAAGGATCGTGCCGGTGCCCACCAATATGATGCTGGCCAGCTTGCCGGAGAAACGACGCGTGCTGCTGGAACAACTCAAACGGCGAGGCGAGGCGAGCGCCGAACCGTTGGCGGCCGCCATGGCGATCACGGTCAGCGGAACCCGCCAGCATCTGGTCGCCCTCGAACGCGACGGACTGATCGCCTATCGCGAGAGCGGGGAGGGTCCCGGACGCCCGCGCCACCTCTACCGCCTGACTGCCGCCGGTGACGCCCTGTTCCCCCGCACCTATGCCGAGCTCACCAATGAACTGCTGCACTACGTGGAGCACGAGGATCCAACCATGCTGGAGCGGATTTTCGACCGGCGTGGTCAGCGGCGGCTGGAGCAAGCCCGCTCTCGGACCAGCGGCCTCCCGTTCGCCGAGAAGGTGCGCGTGGTGGCCGAGATTCTCGATGAGGACGGCTATCTGGCCGACTTTGAACTCCGTGAGGATGGGATCTTCGTGATCACCGAGCATAACTGCGCCGTGCTCAGCGTGGCCCGCCGCTACCAGCATGCCTGCGGCAGTGAACTCACCTTCCTCCAGGCGGCCCTTCCCGAGGCAACGGTGATTCGAGTGGCCCATCAGTTGGTGGCGGGGCACGTCTGCGCCTACGAGGTGCGTCCCCTCGGGGCTGGGTAGTGCTTTTCCGGGCGGCTTCGTTCGCGGTGATGCTAGCCCCACCTCAGTCGGGGGATCAACCCAACCGGGCGGAGGCCGGCAACCGATAGAACTGGCGCGCGTTCTCGGCCCAGAGCTTCCGTCTGGCCGGGTCGCTCAGGGACGCGGTCAACCGGTCCAGCGCCTCAACCCAACGCGGATAGGTCGAGGCCAGGGTGGCAACGGGCCAGTCGCCCCCGAACACCACCCGATCCTCACCGAAAACATTCAGGACATGGTCCACGTAGGGGGCCAGATCCTCGGCGGCCCAGTGCTGGTGGTCGGCCTCGGTTACCAATCCACTCACCTTGCAGTACACGTTGGGGAGCGCGGCGAGCGCCGTGATATGGTCGCGCCAGGGGTCAAGCATGTGGGCGCCAACGGCCGGCTTCCCACAGTGATCGAGGATGAACTGGGTATCAGGGCACTGCCGGGCCAGGGAAACCGTGCTGGGAAGCTGATCGGCACGGATGCAAAGGTCGAAGCTGAGATCATACTCAGGCAACAGCCGGACGCCGGTCACGAAGTCAGGCTGAAGACAGAAATCAGGCGCGGGCTCCCCCTGAACAATCCGCCGCACGCCCTTGATCAAGGGGCTGATCGCCCGTAACTCGGTCAGATAGGCACGGGCTCGGTCGCCATATTCCAGCGGCGCCCAGGGGACGATCCCTTGCAGCCTCGGATCCTCACCCGCCCGTAAGACGGCCCAGCGGGCCTCCAGGAGCGCGTAGGGCTTCTCGACATCCACCTCAAGGTAGACCATGGCGGCGATCTCCACCCCCTCGGTCTGCCTTCGATACTCCGCCAGCCCAAAGGACTGGTTGAGTGGAGGAGTAGAATCCAGCCACGACATGGGGAAATGCCGAGGGTCCCATAGGTGCAAATGCGCGTCGACGATGGGGAAGTTCGGCATGATCTCGCGCTCCCTTCGTGGTCGGTAGCCTACATTCCGGCTTTGGCGCTCGGCCAAACCTGAAGTGTAGCGCCAAGAAGCGGCTTAGCCGGTGGAGAGGAGGCGCGCGGTGGTGGCCTGTTGTACGGCGCCCATGAACTCACTGTCCCGATAGGGCTTGGTAAAGTACTGGGTGGCGCCCATTTGCATGGCGGTCCGCTTATGCTGCTGCCCGGTTCGTGAGGTGAGAATGAAGATTGGCAGTGATTCACCACCGGGCGTTTGGCGGATGGCGTAGAGGGTTTCCAGGCCGTCCATCCGCGGCATCTCCACGTCCAACGTGATCAGGTCGGGGAGGCCGCGGGCGCGGATGATCTCCAGCGCTTCCTGCCCATCGCGGGCAGTGAGCACCGTATAGCCGCCGTGGCTCAGGCTCTGGCTGAGAGCCATCCTCATGGTCAGACTATCGTCCACCACCAATACCACCTGCTCGGTCGGCGACGGAACGGGCGCCGTCCCCATGGCCTCATTGGCGCCGGCGATGCTACTCAGCAGCGGGGCCAGATTGAGCACCGGCGCCGGCATGCCGTCGGCCAGGACCACGGCCCCGAGCAAGCGATCCACTCCCTGAAGCAGCAAGGGCAGCGGCTTCAGGATCATGTCTTCCTCGTTGCCCAACTCATCTACCATCAGGGCGGCATACCTGCCGCGATGAGGAACCAGGAGCACGCTTTTCTCCTGCCCTTCAGGGACGCCGGCCCGCGAGGGCGCCGGTGAGGGAAGGCGATACAACGGCACCTGCGTCTGGCCAATCCGCACAGTCTGGCCGGAGCCATGATCGGAGATGGCGGTGAGATTGACCAAATGCACCGAGGTCACCTGAGAAGCGGGAATGGCCAGGGGCCGCCCTCCATCCCGCACCACCAATATATGGACGATGGAAAGCGTAAGGGGAACCTGCAGGGTAATCACCGTTCCCCCCTGGGAGCGGCTGCCGATCGTGACCGCGCCGCCCATGCGGATACAACTTTCGCGGACGATCTCCATCCCCATGCCGCGCCCGCTCAACTCGGTTACTGTATCGGCGGTGCTGAAGCCAGGGCGGAATACCAGTTCCATCCGTTCGAGGGCACCGAGCGGCCGAGCCTGCGCGGCCGAGATGATCCCGCGCTCAACCGCCTTGGCGGCGATCCGATCCGGGTCGATCCCACGGCCATCATCACTGACCGTGATCACCACCTGGTTTCCTTCCACCACGGCGGAAACGGCAATGACTCCTTGCCGCGGCTTGCCCTGAGCCCGGCGATCTTCCGGCGACTCGATTCCATGATCCACCGCGTTGCGCAGTAGGTGCATCAGGGGCTCGAACAAGCGATCGCAGACCTGTTTGTCCAGGGCAACGTCATGCCCCTCCATGGTCCATCGCACCTCGCGCCCAGTCGCCGCCGCCGCCGATCGCACCACTTGATCGAGGCGCACCCGAAGCTGGCTCAGAGGAAGCAGGCGCATACTCATCAGCGATGCCTGCAGATCAGTGTCCAGGCGAGTCTCCAGCGCGGCAAGGGTCCGCTTGCTGTTGATCCCATCCATGGTTTCCCGCGCGAGCGCCTGCTGATCGGCTACCGCCTCCTGCAGTTGGAGCAGGAGCTGTTTGATCGGGCCGTAGGTTTCCAGCCCCAGCCCATCGGGATCCTCGTCAGCGCTGCTGTCCAGCCCCTGGCCGGCAATCTGGTTCTGGAGATTCATGGCGATCACCTGGAGCCGTTGCACGTTGCGGGTCAATTCGGTCACCGTGGCGCTCAGGCTCTCTACCAGGGCGTGGGAGGTGCCTCGGTTGGCAATGATCTCGGTGGCCTTGGCCACCACGTTCTCCACCTTGCCGATGTCGATGGCCAGACGGTTGTTGGCGGGCGAAACAGTGGCGAGGGTGGGCCGGCGCAGCAGGGCGGGTCGCTGATTGAGACGCACGGGGACCGGCTCGGCCGGCCGGGGCGGGGGCGGCGCGGCCGGTACGGCGACAGGCCGCAGGCGAGCGCCGCGGAGGCGGGTGGTCAGCGCGCGAATGCTCTCATCGGAGCCCAGCCCATCGGCGGGACGAGCGATCGAGGCGCGGAGCGCGGTCTCCGCCTCGAACAGCAAAGCGACCAGCGGTGGGGCCAGGGAGTCCTGGCCGCTGACGAGTGGGCCAATCAAGTCCTCGCACCCATGCGCCAACTCCGTAATCGCCGCCAGGCCGCACATGCGGGCACTGCCTTTCATCGTGTGCACGGTACGCCGCGCTTCGATCAGCGCCTTCTCCGAGGGGCCACGCTCCAGGGTTTCCAACGAGGCATGAAGGATGTCGAGCATCTCCACCGCCTCTTCCTTGAACACCTCCAGCAGTTGCGCCGCCAATCCCGCGTGACCGCCGTCGGTCGACCCGGCGGACGGCCGATGTACCTCCGAAGGGGCGCTGACCAGGTTCGAGCCGGGCGGCTCAAGGGCCGCCGGGCTTGAGGACGCGGGCTCACCAGAACGGTCTCCGGCCGGGATCGGCTCCTCCGGTTTCGCGGCGGTGGAGATCGGATCAAGACGCTCGGTGGGAGCCCCTTCGCTCCTCTCTTCCAGGGGTTCAGGCGTGAGGCGCAGGGTTGTATCGCCTGCCAGGCTGATCGGGAAGTACTCAGCCGGCTCGGTGCTCTCCCCGAGCGGCACCAGGGAAGAGAACGCCGGATCCCACTGAGGCGGCACGCCCTCGTTCTCAGCGTAGAGGGAGGGGACATCCGGCAGCACACCCGGAAACGAAGACGACGGCGACGGCCCGGGGAACGACACCGAATCAATGACCGCCGCCCGAAGATCACCCGACGATGGCGGTACCGCCGGCTCCAATACCTCCGTCTGATGGATCAGCGGTGCCGCCGGCTCGGCGGCCCATGTCCGCTCCCCGGAGGACTCAGAGTCCGGCTGATTGGTTTCCGGGAGAGCCCAGGCAGCCAGCATCTCTTCTTCGCTGGGCCAGGCAGGAAACGCCTTGGGCGGTTCGGGAAGCGTCTCGACGGGATCCGGGACAGGTGAGGAGAGGCAGGGCGGCGGGGCGGCGGGCGATGGGGGTTCCGGGGCGGAGAACCGTACCCGCTTGAGGTTGGTCGCCTGGCCCAGGGTTCGTGGGGGCAAGGCGGCGTCCCATTGAGGGGCGGGAGCGGCCCTCTCACGGCTCAACAGCCCGCTGGGAGTGCCCCGGCGAGTGGTGGCCGAAGGCGGCGCTTCCTCCAGGGGATGATCGCTCATCCTCGCGGCTCCCTGCCCAGTGCTTCCGGCCCTAGATAGGGTGGGGTGACGTGCCACCGGGGGACTGGAGTGGGACGGCTCGGGATGGGAGGAGGGCTTTCCCGAGGCGATTCCACGGGCAGACTGCTCTCCTGGATGGCCCGCGCGTCGTCCAGCAAGCTGATCGCGGTCTGGCGCAATTCACCCGTGGAGACCGTATACGATCGCAAGGTCAAGCCAAGCTGATCGTTCGATTCGCCAATTTGCTGTGAAAGACGGCGCATCTGGCGGGCAATCTCGGCCAGCGGCGCGCTCATCCGCATCCTGGTCGCCTCCAGACTGGTGTTACTGGCCAGGGCCCGGAGCTGGCGAGCCAGGGCGCTCAGATGCAAGACAATATGCTCCACCTCCTGGATCTGGTCATCGAGTTGCAGCGCCCGCTGGCTCACGTAATCGGTAGTCTCCATCAGGCGTTGCAGCGCCTGATCGCGCGGCAGCGCCGGCTCCTCGGGATGGACGGGCGCCGAAGCGCGGAAACGATCGGGATGCATGTGGATAATCCCCTAGCTGACTTTGAGCGTGGCGACGGAGTCGTTCAACTCCTCGGTGAGCCGGCGCAGGTGGACGGCGGCCTCGGCGGAAGCGGCGGTGTTCATGGAGGTCTGCACCGAGACTTGATTCAGCGCCCCGATCTCCTCCGCCACGTTGGCGGCCATGCGGGCCTGCTGCTCGCTGGCGCTGGCGATAAACACGTTGAGATCCGCCAGGCGCTGCACCACATGGTTGATGGTGCCGAAGTTTTCCCCAGCCAGGTTCACCGCGCGGGCCACCGTGGCAGCCTCGCCCGTCACATCCTCGATAGCGGCCACCACGCGCGACGTCTCGCGCTGGGTATTCTCAATCACGCTCTGGATCTGGCGGAGCGCCACCTGAGATTGTTGGGCGAGCTGCTCAATGGAGTCGGCCACGGTGCGGAATACCCCGCTGCTCTCCGAATACCGCGCCGCCTCGATCGAGGCATTCCCCGCGATCAGGTGCAACTCCTCCGTATTCCGTTGCACCAGCAACAGCGCGTTCCCCATGAGCTGGGCGCTCTCGCCCAGGCTCTTCACCTGGCGAACCGCCTTCTTCGAGGTGTCCGATGTGCGTTTGGCTGCCTCGCGCGCATAGGTAACGGCTCTATTGCCGCTATCCACCGCCACGACCGCCTCGGCGGCCACGCCGGTGGCGGCACGCGTACGCTCGCTAACCGCCTGGGCGGAGGTAGCCATCTCGGCGATCGCCTCCGCTCCCGTGGTCAACTGCGCGGCCTGCCGCTGCGATTCCTGCGAGACCCGGAGCACGGTGGCCGCCATGGCCGAGGTGCCGCTGGACACGGCGCTGGCCGTGGCCTGGATGCCCTTCACCGTGGCATTGAATCGTTCGAGCAAAATGTTCACCGAATCGGCCACGGCGCCGAGCGACCCCTCGCTCAGGGTGGGCCGCACCGTGAGGTCGCCGCTGGCCGCCTCGGCCAGCTCGGTGAACAATTGAATGATCCCGTTCTCCAGTTCGGCCCGCTGATTATCCAGATTGGTGACCAGGCTTTGCATTCTGGCGCTGATGAGATCCACGATAGCGGCGATCCGCCCCACCTCATCGCCCCGGGTCAGGTTCAGGCGAAAATCAAAGTCGCCCCGACGCAGCAGGGTCATGGCCCGCGCCAGCCGAACCAGCGGCTGGGTGATCCGATGAGTGGCATGGATCGCGGCGGCGGTGGAAAGCAGCGCGATCACCGCCAGGCCCGAATGGGGCGTGGCGCCGCTGAAGAGGGCGGGAAGCAGGAGACCGGCAACCAGCAAAGGCAACAAGCCCAGGCCAATCATGATCAGCCCCAGTTTGATCCGCAGCGGCCAATCGCGCGGATGATAGCGCGCGGCCGGCGACGAGTACGGCTGACCGCGCGGGATTTCCTCGTCGGATCGCCGCCATCCAGTCTGGGTCGCGTCTTGCCGCGTCATGGCTGCCTTGCCCTTCCGTCGGATGAAGCCGGTTCAGCTAAGATGGGCAGGAGCCCGGAGGGCCTCGGCCACGTACTGGATGATGGCCGCGCCGTCAAGCACGGTAACTGGCCGATTCTCCAGCCAGGCGGGGGCGGCGGAAAACTGGCGGGTATCCGTTGGATCGGAAATCTCACCCGGCCGGAGATAGCGCACCCCAACCTCCTGGTCCACGAGCAAGCCCAGTTGGGCCGCGCCATGCTCGATAAAGATAAGCCTACTTCCATCGGCAACCTCCGAACGGCCTTCTTGAAGGAGGTGGCCCAGATCGGTCACCACCTGTACCGTGCCGCGCACGTTGAGCAAGCCCAGGCACCAATCAGGCAAACCAGGCGTCGGGCTCACGGAACGATACCGCTGGAGCCAGGGCAAGAGGGTGGCCGAGCCGCGCTGCTCCAGCGCATAGAGTTGGCCGCGCACGTCAAAGACGAGTGCGGCAAATACCCTGCCGTTCATATTTTCCGCCATGGCGCCCCCACCCTCGCACCGATTGCCGTCATTGTACGCGCAACGATCACGGCGCGAAATGGGCAATTCAGGCTAGCCTGCCTGGATGGCCCAGAGGAGCCCCGCGCGATCGGCGATTTTCCTTCCGGTCGGGTTCTTGACAGACTACGGACTTCGGCCCTAACGTTGCAGGTGATTCCATTGCGCCGGCTCAGGCCGGCATCCGAATACAGGGGACGACTGATGATCGACGCGGCGCGGGTTGGCGGCTCGACTCCCTCGTACACTCATGCGCTGGCGGTGCTTGGCCAGTATTGCAACCAGCAACACGCCCGCTCGATTACCCTGGCTCAGGTTGATACGGGATTCCTGCTCCATTTTTTCTCCAAGGGACAGTGGCGAAAACCGATATCGATCGACATCCATAATGCCGATCTCCTGGAGTTAACCGGCGTGGTAGCCGGGACAACCAGCGACCGAAACGGCGTCCTGTTCCGCGGCGGCGACAACCTGGACCGGAAGCACCCGTTGCTGCCCATGGGCTATGAGGCGGTGTTGCGGGCCGTGGGCATCAAGCTGGATCGCCGCCGGGCGGTCAGCGTGACCATATGCGATACGGGGCAGCATCTCTATGTCAATTACTGGGTGGACAAGGCCACTTTCTTGATCCGTGATGGGCGCCGGCAGGCCGTCTCCAATACCCAACTGGAAATCTATGACACGGCGGGCATCCAGCACATGCTCAAGGAGGCAAACGAGGATTTCGCCCGGGAATCATCCCGCTACGAGCACTCGATGCGGATCAACCAGTATGACCATATTACCGCCCTCGCCGCCGCCTTCCTCTTTGAAAGCGATGGGAAATATCGCGACGCCGAGGCCCTCTATGGTCGCATCGCGGCCCAGGTGCCTCGCCATCCCGAGGCACACTACCATGTAGCGCGGATGGCGCTGACCCGTGGTGAACGCCGCGCCGCGCTGGCGGCGGTGCGGAAGGCCATCGAGATCGTGCCCGACGAGGCGGCTCCGCACGACCTCCATGGCAGGGTTTTGCGGCAAGGCAACAAGCTGAAGGAGGCGGTGGCGGCCTTCGAGCGAGCCGTGGCCCTGGACGAGGAAAACGGCATCTATCACTATCATCTTGCCCTGGCCTACGAAGCGCAGGGCCGGAGCGACGAGGCGATGGTGCAGATGGCGCTCAGTACGGGGCAGGAACTCGCGCCCGCCTGGGAGATGGTGCAAGAAGAGATAGCCGCCGAGCATGTCGCTCTGATCGCCACGCCCGCCACCAGACCGGAGCGGCAGCCTTCCCCTCAACCAGCGGCCGCCGAGCCTGCCGCCCTTGGCGTATCCGCCAACGTCGCGGGCGCTGCTTCCTC
Organism: Chloroflexota bacterium; assembly: GCA_035534995.1. Lineage (GTDB taxonomy): Bacteria > Chloroflexota > UBA5177 > JANWHV01 > JANWHV01 > JANWHV01. The sequence goes on from DATLQX010000284.1 coordinate 9,703, forward strand.
GTGGGAGACGGAACCCGCGCTCGCGGAGGAGAACCGGGATCCGGCCGGCGTACCCTTACCCAAACTCACCACCTTCGACGAGGAAGGATTGCCCGAGGATTGGATCGATGCCCCAGCGGCATCCGACGAGTCCCAGGCCCTGCTCAAGCCCATGACCCTCGAGCAGCGTTTACGCGCGGCGGGCGCCCTTCCTACCGCTCAGGCGGCGAACCCGATCCCACCCTCTCCCCCAGCCTCCGTGTTGACGCCGGTTTCGGAGGACTGGTCATTCGCCGCGGCTCCCTTGATTTCCACCGATCCTAGTGGCGATCTGCGGATCGAGCCGCCCACCGCCGGTGAGTTACAGGCCCTGGGTGCCTTCCCCGCCGCCGCCTCCGAGCTCCCGGCCTTTGCCACCCGCGCCTCCCCGCTCGATCAGGCGGCACATAGACGAGAACCCGAGGAGCCGCTTCCTGGTCTCGCGGCCCGGACGGCCCCCGTGGCCAGCCACCCAGTCCCGCCCGCGCCGAAACCCGTGTACCCAAGCCAGCCGTCGTCCGTCCCGGCTGGATCCTCGAACACCGTGGAACTCGCCACGGAGATTTTGCAGATTCAGCGGGCCCTGGAAGGTGAGCCAAACCGGGCCGATCTGCATCGGAAGCTCGGCTTCTTGTTGGCGCGACAAGGCAAAACGGCCGAGGCGGCGATGGAGTTCCGCAAGGCCCTGCAAGCCAGCAGAACGAATCTTTAGCCCTTGATCACGCGGGCATCGGTGGGAGGTGACGCGGCATGGCCCTTTTCGGCGGGGCGCTTTCCCCCCGCCTGTTCAATCGGCAACTTGACCATGGGCAACTCTCGCACATGCACCTCGGGGCGCGTCTCCTCCAGGAATACGCAATCCTCGACGTGCCGCGACACGCATACATCCCCCACGTAGCCCATATCCAGATGCACGCCGCGGAGCCGGCACCGGAAGTCGGCGCTGCGCATCTGCATGGCCCGCGTAACCGCCGCGTTCCGCCCCTCCCCTTCCACCACCTCGCCCGAGCTATAGAGCTGGAGATAGGTACAAATCCGCTTGGAGGACGCGGGCGCGGGCCGGACCGGGCGGGCGCGATCGATCTCCAGCCGCTCGTTGGGCCGGGGGCGCATCCGCTCGGTAAGGACCACGCACTCCGTGCAGTCCCCGACTTTCTGGCAGCACGGCTTAAAACCAGGGCGGCGAAGCGCCCACAAGGTCCAGCAATCCTGCTGGACGAAGTAGGCGTAACACTCCTCGCAGTTGAAATGCAGGCCGGGCACCTGGCGCACGATTTCCCAACAATGTCGGGGGCGTAAGGCAGGCCGATCTCCAGGTCCGCCGGGGGCACCCCCAAGGATGTCACTGCGCGCGTCGTTGTCCCGCTCCATGGATAAGATACCTTCCAGGGGTTTTCTGGTCATTGCTGTTACGACATTATACGGCATCGCGATACCCTGTACAGACTGCCTGAGGAGTAGTAAGTACCTCCTGGGGAGCCTCGGGGTTCGTGCCCATGATACAGGGATACGGGAAAGGAGCGATAGATTGGCTACCCTGCGAGTGCCCGGCACCGAACTGTACTACGATGAACGGGGCAAGGGTATCCCTATCCTCTGGCTGCAAGGACTGGGGGCCGACCACTCGGCATGGGGTCCGCAACTGGCTCGTTTCTCTTCCCGTTTCCAGTGCCTGGCGCCCGATAACCGGGGGGCGGGGCGCACCGCCCCCGGCGGCCCGATCAGCTTACGGGGCATGGCCGAGGACGCGGCGGCGTTGCTGGCGGCGCGGGCCGGCGATCAGTCCGCGCATGTGGTGGGGCTGTCCATGGGCGCCTCGATTGCCCTGGAACTGGCTCGGCTGGCCCCCGAGCGGGTACGGAGTCTGGTCCTCGTGTCGGCCAGTGCCGCGATCGAGCCTCGCTTACGCGAACTAATGCTGGCCTGGCGTGCCATCTACCCCGCCGTGTCACCCGCTGTGTTTCAGCGCCAGGCGAACCTCTGGCTCTTCTCCTGGCGTTTCTTCGAGCGCCCAAACGCGGCGGCGGCGGTGATCCGGTACGCCGAACGTTCAGCCGCGCCCGTCGAATGGTTTACGGCCCAACTCGATGCCGCGATCTCCCACGATGCCGCGGGCGGATTGTCCGAACTCTCGATACCCTCCCTGGTGATCACCGGCGAGGAGGACATCATGGTGCCGCCGCGGATGGGCCAGGCCCTGGCCGATCTGCTCCCCGACGCCCGCTTCGTGGTCATTCCCCAAGCAGGGCATTCGGTAAACCTCGAACAGCAGGCGCCGTTCCACCAGGCGATCACGCGGTTTCTGGACGAACACTGATCGCCCCTTGCCTCGTGCCCTACCACTCGTGCATCCTACCTGCATGACTTCCTCCACCGCACCCTCTACCCGTGCCCTCTCCCGCAAGGCGCTGGCCAATCTCGCGACCGCTTTTAGCCGCCAGGGGAAAAGTGTCTACCTGGTAGGGGGGATCGTCCGTGATTGGCTGCTGGGCCGCCCTTCCTCCGACTACGACTTCACCACCGATGCCCTCCCCGAGGAAACCAAGCGCATCCTGGCTACTCTCAGCGGCAATGTCTATCAGCCGGGCGAGAAATACGGCACGATCAGCGCCAGCATCGAAGGGCACGAACTGCAAGTCACCACCTTCCGCGGCGAGCACTACACAAGCGGCTCCCGTTGGCCCGAGGTGCGGTACGGGGTGAGCCTGGAAGAAGATCTGGCCCGGCGCGACTTCACCATGAATGCTCTCGCCCTACGTCTTGATCCAGAGGATCCGCCGGATCCCGCCAACCCGGAGGGATTGGGCCACACGCTGATCGACCGTTTCGGTGGGCAAAGCGACCTTGAGGGGCGGCTCATCCGAGCCGTGGGCGACCCCTCGGCCCGTTTCGCCGAGGATCCGCTCCGCCTGCTGCGCGCCGTCCGGCAGGCCACCCAACTGGAGTTCACCATCGAGCCCGCCACCGCCGAGGCGGTCCGCGCGCGGGCCGGCGCCCTGGCCGGGATCAGCCGCGAGCGGGTAGGGCAGGAGATGGAGAAACTGCTCCTGGCCCCGCGTCCCTCTTTCGGGATCCGCTTGCTGGCCGAACTGGGCTTGCTCCCCGCTACCGTGCCCGAACTGCTCCCGATGGTGGAGATGCAGGGGCGCCCCGGCCGCCGCCACAAGGACATTTTCGACCATGTAATGCAAGTGCTGGATCGGACGCCTCCGACTCGCGAACTCCGGTGGGCGGGCCTCCTCCACGATATCGCCAAGCCGGAAACCATGCGGGTGACTAACGGCGAAGTGCACTTTTTCGGTCACGAGGTCAAAGGCGCGACCCAGGCCGAGCGCGTCCTGAGCCGGCTGAAGTACGATCACGAGTTGATCGGGACCGTCACCCTGCTCGTGGCCCAACATATGCGGATCAACACCTATAGCGATTGGACCGACGGGGCCGTCCGCCGCTTCATGCGGGACGCCGGCCCTCACCTACCGGATCTCTTCGAACTCTCGCGGGCCGACATCACCAGCCAGCGGGTCGAGCGCGTCCGGGCCGTCCTGGCCACGGTCGATGGCTTGGAGGAACGGTGCCGCCAACTGGACGCCCAGGCGGAGATCGCCAAGATGCACAGTCCGCTCGATGGCGCGGACCTCATGGCGATGACCGGCTGTCCACCGGGCCGCTGGATTGCCCGTGTCAAGGATTTCCTCCTCGACCTGGTACTGGATGGTGAGCTGGATATGGAAGACACGGTCAAAGGCGAGGCACTGGCCCGCGCCTTCCTGGCCATCCGCTATGCCTGGCCGCCCAGCCAGGATGAAGAGGTGAATACGCATGCCTGATTCCGGACTGACCGAATCCCTGGCCTTGCTCGGCAAGGTGCTGGAGACCGAGATCCAGGCGGGCTGCAAAAATCGGGCCACCGCCGGAGGTATCCGCGCCTTTTTCGCCCAGCGGATCGCCGGCTGTACCTTGAGCGAGGAGGAACAGACGCGGGCGGCGCGGGTTCTGGAGTCCCTCCATCGCTATGAAGCGGCGGCACCGGAGGAGCGGCCCGATCTGGCCCGCGTGATCATCCGTCGGCTCGGCGCCACCCTGGCCCAGACCGGTAACTCCGCCCCAAAGGAGGCACTGGAAGCGCACGACACGCCCGCGCGCGGGACCGCGGGCGCCCCATCAATGCCGGCCGACCGCAATCGGCGGGCGGAGCCCCAAACACCGGCCTCACCCCAAACACCGGCCTCACCCCAAACCCCTCCGTCGAGCGAGTGGGCAGAGCAGCCACAACCGGCCTCAGCCGTCGTTCCTTCCATCCGGCCTCAGCCGGAGGCTCTTGAGCGCGCCGAGGCCCCGGAAGAGCCAGCCACCCCCAACACTCCTCAGGCGGCGTCCCTGGACATGGCGGCCGCCGAGGCCCTTGGCAGCGCGACGCGGGAGCGGCAACGACTGGAGCAACTGGGGATCACGACCCTGCGCTCGGCGATCGAATACTGGCCGCGCGACCACTATGACTACAGCGCCCCGATCCGGATCAATCGGATGTACACCGACATGCAGGTGACTCTGGTGGGCACCCTCCGTTCGGTGGATGTCCGGCGCACCGCCAACCGGAACCTGCAAATCATCGAGGCCAAGATCTCCGACCCAACCGGCCTGATGAGCGTCACCTGGTTTAACCAACCGTACCTCCTCAAGACGCTCAAGCCGCGCGAAGGTGAACAGATCGCGGTGAGCGGCAAGGTGGAGTTGAAGAACGGACGGCTGCAACTCGCCCCGCGGGACGTGGAGTTCCCCGCCGACGAGGAAGCGGGCACCAATACCATGGGCGTGGTTCCCATCTATCCCTCCAGCGAGGGGATCGCCCAACGCTGGCTCCGCAAGCTGATCCGCCGGGCCCTGTCCGCTGGAGCGGCCCTGATCATCGATCCGCTTCCCCAGGAGATCCGGACCCGCTTCGGACTCCCCGACCGGCGTGCCGCCGTGCTCCAGTATCACTTCCCCGAGAGCCTGGAGGAGCGGGACCGAGCCCGGAACCGGCTGGCCCTCGATGAACTGCTTTTGATCCAGCTGGGAATGCTCCAGCGGAAACACGAATGGCAGGAGGAAGGGGAGGGACGGAGCATCACCGCCGATCCCGAGTTGCTGGGCCAATTCCGGGCCGGCCTCCCTTTCACCCTGACCGGCGCCCAGGACACGGCGTTGGCCGAGATTCTGACCGACATGGGCCGCCCCACCCCGATGAGCCGCCTTTTGCAAGGCGACGTGGGCTCGGGGAAGACCGTGGTGGCCGCCGCCGCTCTCCTGGCCTGCGCCCGCGCCGGCATGCAGGGCACGATCATGGCCCCCACCGAGATCCTGGCCGAACAGCATGGGCGCACCCTCCGCGCCCTGCTGGAGCCGCATGGGGTCTCCGTGACCCTCCTCACCGGTAGCCTGACCAAAGCCCAGCGGGCGCGGGCCTATCTGGACGCGGTGGAAGGACGGGTGCAGATCCTGGTCGGTACCCACGCCCTGATTCAGAACGATTTCACCTTCAACAACCTGGGGCTGGCGATCGTCGACGAGCAGCACCGCTTCGGGGTGGCGCAGCGGGCCGCCCTCAAGGGGAAGGGCTTTAATCCCCACTTGCTGGTGATGACCGCGACCCCCATTCCCCGTACCCTGACCCTCACCATCTTTGGCGACCTTGATGTCTCGATCATCGGCGAGCGGCCCCCCAACCGCCAGCCGGTGGAGACGCGATGGGTTCCAGTGGAGCGGCAGGCATTCGACCTGATCCGCGAGCAAATCCAGGCCGGGCGCCAGGCATATATCATCTGTCCCCTGGTCGAGGAATCCGAGGCCATTGAGGCCAAGGCGGCGGTGGCGGAGGGGAAGCGCCTGCAAGAGGAGGTATTCCCCGAATTGCGCCTGGAGGTGCTGCACGGGAAGCTAAGGCCGCAGGACAAAGACGCGATCCTGGGCCGTTTCCGCGACGGAGAGATCGACATCCTGGTCGCTACCTCGGTGGTGGAAGTGGGAATCGACGTGCCCAACGCCACCGTGATGGTGGTGCAAGACGCCCAGCGCTTCGGTCTGGCCCAACTGCACCAGTTCCGCGGGCGAGTCGGTCGGGGGGCCGAGCAGTCCTACTGCCTACTCCTGGCCGATCCCACCAATCCGATCGCCCGTGAGCGCCTGCAGGCGCTCTGCGCCACCGACGATGGCTTCAAGCTAGCGGAGGAGGATCTCAGACTCCGCGGGCCAGGGGAGTTCTGGGGCACCCGCCAGAGCGGGATCCCTGCCCTCCAGGTGGCGCAGGTCACCGACATCCGGACCCTGGATCTGGCCCGCCACATTGCCGAAAGCATCCTGGCCGACGACCCCACGCTGGACGCGCCGGAGCACGGGGCCCTGGCGGAGGGTTTGCGCCAGTTCTGGCAGCAGGCGGCGGCTCCGAGCTAGATTGGCGCGCTTCCCCCGCCAAGATGAGAGGCCAATGGTACACTAATCCCTAGCGATGCCAGCCGAAGGTCTCTGGGAGCAACCATGGCCGTCAACATCAGCGCCACCGTTCCGCCATCGGGTACGGTCACCACCTTCCTACCCAACGAGAGGGAGACCCAGATCTTGGGCGGTACCCAGACGCACCACTCGGTCGGCGAGAATCTGGCCAAGGGTTTCCGTACCCGCGCTTGGCAGCTTGGCCTGCTCTGGCTGGTCCGCTCCGAAACCGATCTGCACTATCCACGGACTGATGGGAGCACCGGCGTCTTCTATCCCGATGTCTTCGTCACTGCCGACGTGGCCCTCCACGACCGCATCGCCTATAACGTTCGCTCGGTGGGCAAACCGCCCATGCTGGTGGTCGAGGTGATCTCCAACAAGACGGCCAAAAAGGACATTCGCGAGATCGTGCTGGAGGAGGAGGGCGGGCTCTGGCTGGCCACCGTGGGCTTGCGGGTGATGGCCGAGCCGTCCAATAACCCTTTTCGCGGCCCGCTGCTCCGCCTGAT
>DATLQX010000285.1:0-12011 GCA_035534995.1 Chloroflexota bacterium
GGGTGAGCTCCTGCCGCAGGAAGGCGAGGAAGCTACCCGGTTCTACCTCATCCGAGGTGGCAGGGTGCGCCTGGAGATCTACACCCCGGAGCGGGGGCTGATCGTCATCCAGACCCTTAGCGAGGGTGACGTCCTGGGCTGGTCGTGGCTTGCGCCGCCCTACCGCTGGAGCCTTGATGCCCAAGCGATCGAACTCACGCGGGCTATAGTGCGAAGCGGATCATGACCTCGGCTATGAGTGGCACAAGCGGTTCGCTCCGATCGTCGTGCGGCGCCTACAGGTTGGTGTACCGAGCCACCAGGCTCATTGAGGAGCTGTGATGCGGCGGTGTCCTGTGCCTGGCGCCCGGTACTGCTTGGCGCCAGTCCGCCTCCGGTTGTAGGGGCGCCAGGTACCCGCTCGTGAGTGATGGGCGCCCCGGCGGAGAAACGGTATAGAGACTTCCGCCAAGGCACACGAGTGTCCTGCGTAGGCGCAAGAGCTTCACGCTTCTCCAACTCTCTATTTTCCGAACCGCAAGAGAGTCGCGCAGGTCACGGTCCTTGTCTGGCTGGGCGCGGAGGCGCTGTCCGCGCCGCCGCCGTACGCCGCGCTGGCTCCGCGCAAGGGCACGGCCGCACCAGTAGAGGCCGCCGAGGGTCAGCGGTAAGCCCCAGAAGAGCGCCCCCTGCACGGCAGCGACCTGGTCGGTCTGCGACCGCACGTAGATCGTGCTGGGGTGGCCGTCGAAGTCGAGGTAGGTCCTGGCAGCCGCGAAGCCGATCAGCACCGAGCTGTCGATCTCGGGTGCCAGGGCCGCCGGCCGCAGGGTGCCGGACGCCGAAGGTGCTCGTCACCGCACAGACATACGGCAGGTCCCGGGCGTCCAGGGCAGCCAGAAAGCGGGGATGGTCGCCATAGCCAGCGTCGGCCACCACCACGCCAAAGGGTATGCCCCAGGCCCGTGCCCGGTCCACCAGCGCAATGGCCAACGCTGGCTTGGTCTGGAAGGTGACGTCCTCCGGTACCTGCACGCGTCGGTAGCGGTCGGGGTCCGTGGTCCAGCCCTACGGCAAGTAGAGGTGCGCACTCACCGGCCAATGCACGGGGTCGGTGCGTTCCAGGCGGTCTTCGACATACTCGGCACTGACCAGCACCTGGCAGTTGCCCTTCTTGCCCAGGGTGCCGGAGTATTGCCGGGCCACGCCAACCGAAGCCTTGCCCTGTTTGGGTAGTCCGGTATCGTCGAGCACCAGCATCCCGCCAGGCGCACTCGTGGCCACCAACTGCCGCACGCGCCGTTCGTCGAGTGCCAGCGGGTCCCAGGTGGCGTCGGTGAGCAGGTGCTGCAGTCGCTCCACCGAGGTGCCGGCCAGGGTCGCCGCCAGCCGCTCACAATTCTTCCGCCCGAGGTCGGTCAACAGACCCGTCACATACCGCTCCACGCTCTCCCAACTCTGGCGGTAGCGGAAGAGGGAGCGAAACGGGGCCAGATACACGGCCACCTCGGGCAACGGCTGCGGGCTGGCATGGCGCACGTAGCTATCGTTCATCCTTCGGTGTACCGAATCTAACGAAGTAGTACTAGCGGATGGGGATCGATGAAGCCTTTGCCTGTTCGCCTGCCGGCTTGGGGACCCGCACCTCCAGCACGCCATCGTGGTAGCGTGCAGCTATCTGCTCCGCCTGCAGGTCAGCCGGCATGGGGATCCGGCGGTAGAAGCTGCCGAAGGAGCGCTCCATCCGATAGTAATCCTCTTCCCGCACATCGCTCTCCGCCTTGTGCTCGCCACGAATGACCAGGTCGCCCTGGTCCAGCTCGACCGTCACGTCCTCCTTCTTCATGCCGGGCAGATCCGCCGTAATCACCAGCTCATTGCCCTGCTCATAGATGTCCACCCGCGGGGACAGCCGGGCCGCGGTCCGGGCGAGCAGTTGCCTGGGCCAAGTCAGCCGGCGGAACCCGAGCGGCCAGGGCAGGTCCCACAGCTCATCAACGAGGTCGAACCGATCCCGTCGCTGAGCCGCCTGCTGCTCGTCGCGCTTGATTACGGCAATGGTTTCCTCTGCCATGATCGATCTCCCTTGGGCTCTATTGCGGTGTGTCACTCAACCTATACAGGGGCCAGTCCCCGATAGGCAGTCTTCGTCACCCTTGGTCATCACGTGCGCTCAGACATCTGATCCTCTCCCTTTCAGAACACCTTGACCGTGCGCCGACGCGCGGCACTGCATGCTGCTACCCTGTCTGTTCATGCGGCGCCCGGCGCCGGGATGCGGCCTCGGCCAGGAGTTGCCGCACCTCGGTATTCTCGGTAGCCGGGAAGGACTCGTAGTACAGTCCCACCGCCCAGAAGGGCTCAGGCTCGGCCAGGCACACAAACTCATCTGCCTCCTGACGGAGTGCGCTGCACGCCTCAGACGAGCCGACCGGCACGGCCACTACCAGCCGTGCCGGTCGGCCCGTCTGAGGTTTACGGACCGAACGTACCGCCGCGCGCATTGTCGCCCCGGTGGCCAGGCCGTCATCCACCAGAATGACGATCCTGCCTGTGGCCGGTATGGCGCGCTGAGGGCCACGCAACTCCGTCTCCTGCCGTTGCGCCGCGGCACGCTGCTCGGCCTCTACCGCCTCCAAGTAGGCCGCTGAGACACCTAGCTCGCGGATGAGGTGCTCGTTGAGGAAGGAACCACCATTGGCGGTGACCGCGCCGATCGCCAGCTCGCGCGAACCCGGCGCTCCCAGCTTGCGAGCGACCATAATGTCCAGGTCCGCATCCAGTTGGCGAGCGACGGTTGCGGCCACCGGCACGCCGCCCCGCGGAATGCCAAGCACCAGCGCGTCCTTGCCGCGGTAACCGCTGAGCTTTGCGGCCAACTGCGTACCCGCATCCAGCCGGTCGCGGAAGAGAGCCTCGGCCATAATCGATAAGCCAAGCCGTTTTCTCATGTGCGAATCTCCCTGCGTCATGCTGTGCAAGCCATACCGACCGAGTAGCGGCCGTGGACCACACTGCCATACTGCCTCAGATCGCGGCACATGGCATCAGGTGAAGCACCTGATACGCGGGTCCCGCCCTCACCCGTATTTGGGGTTGGCTATCTCATACACGGCATGCAGGGCCCAGGAGAGGACCTCTGGCCCCACAATCAAGGCCCTTCGGCCATAGGTAGGGCGCTCCCCTTCCCGTACAGTAGCGCGTGGGTGGGCTGTGGGGGAGGACACTGCCGAGAAGGAGAAGACCGATCTGCCCCATAGGCAGACTCGCGCCGCTGCGTAGTTGCCTGCCAGGGCTTGGCCGGCGTGAACAGGAGGAATAGCCTCGATGTATGCACGTCTCGTCGCCATGATCCGCAAGGAGTTCATCCAGGTCGTGCGCGACCCGCGTGCGCTCGCAATGATCATCGTTACACCCGTCGCCTGGCTCGTGGCCTTCGGGTATGCCGTCAACTTCGATGTCAAACACGTAGCCACCGGCGTGGTGGACCAGGCGCACAACGCGGCCTCGGAGGCGCTCATTGCGGACCTGCACGCCTCGGTCAGCTTCAGCCTCACCAACGTGCGCGCGACAGATGCGGGCGGTCTACGCGATGCCATCCGGCGTGGGCAGATTGGCGCGGGTCTGCTGGTCCCACCCGGCTACGGTACCCTCGCGGGTCACGCTCCCGTGCGGGTGTTCCTCGATGGCAGTGATTTGTTCGGCAGCAAGAGTGTGCAAGCCGCTACCCAGACCGTACTCCAGCGCGCCGCACTTCGCCAGATCCAGCAGGGAGCCGCTGCCTTTGGTGCGATGCTCCCAGTCACTGCGACCGCACCCGTGTTCGACAGCCTGTACAACCCCGAGATGCACAGCTCCTACGTAATGATCCCGGGCCTGATCGGGACGGTGATGGGCTATATATCCATGGTCATGACGGCTCTGGGCGTGGCACGTGAACGCGAGCGTGGCACGCTGGAGCAGCTTATCGTCACGCCGATCCGTCCGCTGGAGTTGATGCTAGGCAAGGTGCTCCCCTACGTATTGATCGGTGCTGCCGATTTCATCCTGGTTGTCGTTATCGGCACGATGCTTTTTTCGGTGCCCTTGCGCGGCTCCCTGGTAGTTCTTGCGGTGGCCGCACTGTGCTTCCTGCTCACCGCGCTAAGCCTCGGCCTGCTCATCTCCACCGTGTCGCAGAACCAGCAGCAGGCGATGCAACTGGCCGTCTTCACGTTGCTGCCGCAACTCATCTTCTCCGGCTTCATCTTTCCACTGGCGGCGATGCCGTGGAGTGTCCGCTGGATCAGTTACGTGGTCCCCCTGGCCTACTTGATACCGGTCATGCGCGGCGTCTTCCTCAAAGCGGCCGGTTGGGGCGACGTCTGGCCGGACATTGTGGCCCTGGCCATCTACAGTGCGGTCCTCGTGGTATTGGCCACCGTGCGCTTCCGCAAGCGGATAGCCTAGCGGGCCGGCAGGGGAATTGGCGCGCGCCGAAGGGAGGTCGTGGGTGGACCCGGTAGTGGAGATGGCCGGCGTGACACGCCGGTTCGGCCCTATTTCCGCCGTGCAGGACGTGAGCATACACATCCAGCGCGGCGAATTGCTCGCCCTGGTAGGGCCGGACGGCGCAGGCAAGACCACGACCCTACGGCTACTCCGCGGCATCCTGGCGCCGACCGCCGGCACGGTGCGTGCCTTCGGTTACGACGTGCCAGGCCAGGCCGAGCTGGTGCGCGAGCGCACTGGCTATGTCGCGCAAAGCTTCAGCCTCTATAGCGATCTCACGGTGCTCGAGAATCTCACCTTCTTCGCCCGCGTCTACGGCGTGGCCCCAGATGAGCGGGCCCGTCGTGCCCACGACCTGCTGGCGTTCAGTGCTCTGGACACGGCCCGCGACCGCCTGGCCGGCCAGCTCTCCGGCGGCATGAAACAGAAGCTTGCCCTTGCCTGCGCACTGATCCACGAGCCAGATCTGCTCCTGTTGGATGAGCCGACGACCGGAATCGATCCAGTGAGCCGGCGCGAGCTCTGGGCCATTCTGGCGGCTTTGTTGGCGCGCGGCAAGACCATCGTGCTGTCCACGCCCTACATGGACGAGGCGGAGCGCTGCACCCGCGTGGCGTTGCTCGCGGACGGTCGCCTGATCGCCCTCGACACGCCACACGCATTGATCGCGGCGTTGCCGCACACCATCCTGGCGGTACGCGCGCCCGAGCTCAGCCGTGGTGCGCTGCTGGCTGCGCTGGCCGGCCTGGAAGGCGCGCATGGCCGGCCGCGCGTCCGCGGGGTCGAGGTACGACTGGCCATGGACGACCCGGTTCGTGCGATTACGGCGGTGCGCCGTGCCCTGGCCGCCGCGGGCGCGTCCCACGCCGGCGTCGGCACGGTCACCGCCTCGCTCGAAGACGTATTCATCGCCCACACCGCCGAGCACCGGTCGCTTCCACACCTCCCGGCCGACGCCTCCCGTCACGTCGGCCCGCGCGCTGGGCGGGCGGGTGCCGGGCCTGCCATCGTGGTCCGGGATCTCACCCGCCGCTTCGGAGAGATCACCGCGGTAGACCACCTCTCGTTCGATGTCGCCCACGGCGAGACCTTTGGCTTTCTCGGCCCCAATGGCAGCGGCAAGACCACGACCATCCGTATGATCTGCGGCATCCTGGTGCCGAGCAGCGGGCGCGCCGAGGTGCTGGGCCATCCGACCAGCGTGCATCCCGAAGGGATACGCCGGCAGATCGGCTACCTCTCGCAGCGCTTCGGCCTCTATGCCGATCTGACAGTACGCGAGAACCTCGAGTTCTATGGCGGCATGTATGGCCTGCAGGGCAAGATCCTGCATGCCCGGCGAGACGAGCTGCTCACCATGCTGGGCCTGCATGCCCGCCAGCATATGCAGGCGGGCATCCTCGCCGGCGGCTGGCGGCAGCGACTGGCGCTAGGGTGCGCCCTGCTTCATCGGCCGCGGGTGTTGTTGCTTGATGAGCCAACCAGCGGCGTGGATCCGGCGTCGCGCCGCGACTTTTGGGACCTGATCTATGAGCTGGCGAGCGGTGGCGCGACCATCCTGGTCACCACCCATTCTTTGGACGAAGCCGAGCATTGCGATCGCCTTGCCCTGCTGCACAATAGCCGCCTAATCGCACTGGGCACGCCGGCCGAGCTCAAGAACACCGTGCGGGGTGTGTTGCTCGAGGTGCGTGGGGCACCGCTCGTCGATGCGCTCCGGGCGCTGGCTCCCTGGCAGCCAGCGCTGTACGGCACGGCACTGCATATTATGGCCGCGGACGAAGCAGTTAGCGAGCAGCTGCGCCTGGCGCTGACCCACGCCGGCATCACCACGAGTGCAATCCGGCCGATAGCGCCGACGCTGGAGGATGTCTTCCTCTCGCTGGTGCATGAGCAGCGACCATCGCAGCGCGGCCAGGTGGTCTAGGGCAGCGTCAAGTCTGCTGGCTTGCTCGACCAGATGAGGGGCGCATCGGCATCAGGGGTTTCACCTGATGCGGCGTTGCCGAACTGCCTCAAGAATCGTCGTAGAGCACCTGGCCTCGCTGGAATGAGATGCGGCGAGGGCACAACCGCGCAGCCAGGGAGACAGGTATCCGCGTACCTGCGACTACCGCCGCGGCCTATCAGACCTTCCTGGAGGCCAACCATCTCGTTGCACCGCTAGCGGAGCACCTGGACGCTGTGCGGCACGGTACCGCAACACTTAAGAGGCCGGTAAAGCGATCCGGCGGCCTTCAGCCTGGTCTCCGCCATTGGAAGCTGGTTGGCCGGCATGGTGTCGGAACAGCAGGGAAGCGTGCACGCGGTCATAGCATCGGGCGGCTTACACCACACGTACCGGAGCGTGGCAGGCCGTGCCGCCGCGAACGCAAGGACGGGCTAGCCAGGACCGGCCACAGGGAAGGCCAAATCAGCCGATGTGGGCGGAAAGGTAGCCGACGATGTCGTCCAGTGTGGTGAGTTGGTCGTAGTCTGATTCCGGTATCTCCACCCCGAGCGCTTGATTGAGGCCGACGAGGAAATTGAGAAAGTCGAACGAGTCGATGTCCAGGGTTTCGCGGATGTTCGCCCTGGGTGCGAGGCTGCCGAGGTCGGCTTCGGGGGCGATCTGGCCCAGGCCGCGCAAGACGGCCTCTTTGATCTGTGCGGTGGTCATAGCTGGTCTGCCTCCTGGAGATAATGGTTGAGGGCGTCCAGGAACCGGGCGCCGCGATGCCCATCAGTGGCGCGGTGGTCCCCGGCCAGGGTTGCGGTGAGCACCGGCCGGATGCCGAGCATGCCGTTCTCCACCCAGGGTTGTTCCCTGATCTTGCCAAAGCCTACCAGCGCCACCTGGGGCGGATAGATGACGCCGTAGACGGTCTCCACGCCCATGTCGCCCAGGCTGGTGAGGGTGATCGTGGCGTCGCTCATCTCGGAACCACGCAGCCGCCCGGCGCGTACCCGCGTGATCAGGTCACGCATCGCCTCCATCAGCTCATCGAGGCTCTTGAGGTCCGCGTGGTGGAGGGCGGGCGCAATCAGCCCGCCCTGGCGGAGCGAGATGGCAAAGCCGATGTGAATCCCTTCTTGCGGCTGATGGCGATCGTCGATCCAGTAGCCGTTCAGCTCCGGCACATCGCCCAGAGCGCGCGCTACCGCCTTGATCAGCAGCACCACGGGCAGGAGCCGCTGGGCGACGGATCGCCTGGCATTCTCCCCCTCCAGCCACCTGAGCGCGTGGCTCATGTCGATGCGTGTCTCCAGGTAGTAGTGGGGAATCTCGCGGTTGGAGCGCGCCATCGCCGCGGCGATCGCCCGCCGCATGCCCTCCTGGAACTCGGTCACCGCGGGTTTCTCCGCGGCCGGCGGTGCCGGCGCGACGGGCGGTGCCGCGGCCGCTTCCGCGGGAGTGGGCTCAACGACCGGAGTCACTGGGGGAGACTCGGCGGCCTTCCTCGCCGCCGCGGCCCGCTCGATATCTGCCCGCTCGATGGCGCCATGGGGGCCGGTCCCCTGCACCAGGTTGAGATCGATGCCATGTTCGGCGGCCAGCCTCCGCGCCAGGGGTGATGCCCTGACGGCTTTCCCGGTAGGCAGAGTGGGCGCCGCCCGCACCGGCTGTTGCTCTGCTACCTGCACGGCGCCGGGAGCCGGCGCTGCTGATGGCGGTGGAGCGGGCATTACAGCCGCACCCTCGCCGCGGAATGTGGCGAGTACTGTCCCCACCGGCACCCGTTGGCCGGGTTGAACCAGGATCTGCTCGATCTCGCCGTCTTCGAATATCTCGATCTCAATGACACCCTTGTCGGTCTCCACGTCTGCCACCACGTCGCCGTGCTTGACGTGGCTGCCAGGCTGCACGTACCACTCCACCAGGGTCGCGGCCCGCATGTCGGCGCCCAAGCTGGGCATCAGGAACTCAGCCACGGGGAGATGCCATCCTTTTCACGGTGTCCACAATGGTCTCGATCTGTGGCAGTGCCGCCCGTTCGAGATGCATGGCATAGGGCAGCGGCACCTCGGCGCTGCAGATGCGCTCGACCGGGCAGTCCAGATCGTAGAAGACGTTCTCCATGATGCGTGCGCTGATCTCGGCCGAGATGCTGCCGCTGCGCCAACCTTCGTCCACAAGCACTGCTCGGTGGGTCCTGGCGACCGAGGCCAGGAACGTCTGCTCGTCCAGCGGGCGCAGTGTGCGCAGATCGATCACCTCGGCCTCTATCCCGTCGCGGGCGAGGGCTTCCGCTGCCTCAAGCGCCTTGAACAGGCTGGCGCTGTAGGTGATGATCGTCACATCGCGGCCCGGTCTGCGCATGCGTGCATGGTCGATCTCCACCGCGCCAGCATCGGCGGGAAGTTGGCCTTCCATATTGTAGAGGTTCTGGTTCTCAAAGATCAGCACCGGATCAGGATCCTCGAGCGCGGTCCACAGCATGCCGCGGGCATCCTCGATCGTTGCCGGTGTCAGTATCTTGATGCCGGGGATATGCGCGAACCAACCTTCCAGGCTATGCGAGTGCTGGGCCGCCAGCTGCTTGCCCCCACCGGTGGACATGCGAATGACCAGCGGAACGTTGAATTGCCCGCCTGACATGTGCAGAATGGTTGCGGCAGTGTTGAGGATCTGGTCCGCCGCTAGCAGGCCGAAGTTGACCGTCATCACCTCCACGATGGGCCGCATGCCGCCAAGCGCGGCGCCGATTCCGGCCCCGGTAAACCCTGATTCAGAGAGGGGCGTATCGCGTATCCGCTCCGGGCCAAATTCCTTGAGTAATCCCATGCTCACGGCGAAGCTGCCGCCGTAGCGGCCGACGTCCTCGCCCATCAGGAACACCCGGGGGTCCTTGCGCATCGCCTCGCGGATGGCCTCCCGCACTGCTTCCCGATAGGTTGTCTGTTCCGTCTGGGTCGTGCCGTTCCCGTTCATTGCGCTTTCCGTTCCGAGTAGACGAACCGCATCAGATCCTGCACCGGCTCCCAGGTGCCGGCCTCGGCGAAGGCCACCGCTTCCTCAAGTTCGGTCGCCACGGCGCGCTCCAACCCCTCGCGGCCGGCCTCATCAAGCAGCCCCTGGTCCGTGAGGCGCTGGGCGAAGGTTTCAATGGGGCAGCGACGCTTCCACGCCTCGACCTCTGCCTTGGTTCGGTACAATTCGGCGTCGAACATCGAGTGGGCGCGGAAACGGTAGGTGCGGCACTCGAGGAAGTATGGCCCCACGCCATCGCGCACCGCGGCCGCCGCCTGGCGGGCCGCTGCCTCCACCACCAGTACGTCCATCCCATCCACTGCCCGCGCGGTGACCGCGTAGCTATCCGCCTTTCTGGTCAGATCCGTGACTGATTCCGACAGGGCCAGCGCGGTCCCCATGGCATATAGATTGTTCTCGCAGACGAAGAGGACCGGTAGTTGCCAGAGCGCTGCCAGATTCATCGACTCGTGGAACTCACCCTCGGCGACAGCGCCGTCGCCGAAGAAGCAACAGGTCACGCGCCGCTTACCTTGCATCTTGTCCGCCAGCGCAAGCCCGACTGCCATGGGTAATCCGCCACCGACGATAGCGTTGCCGCCGTAGAAGCGCAGCGAGGCGTCGAAGAGATGCATCGACCCGCCGCGACCGCGACTGCACCCTTCCTGCTTACCGTACATCTCCGCCATGATCGTGCGCGCGGGTACGCCGCGGGCTAGCGCCTGGCCATGTTCGCGATAGGTAGCCACTACCGCATCGTCGAGCGTGAGTGCCTCCATCACGCCGACCGCGACGGCTTCTTCGCCGCTATACAGGTGTAGGAAGCCACGAATCTTCATGGCGCCGTACAGCTCGGCCGACTTCTCCTCGAGACGCCGGATACGGAGCATCTGGTGCAAGAGGTGCAGGGCATGCGCGCGATCGACCTCTATTGTCGTCCGTGGTGTCGCCGCTTCGGTGCTCATCCGCCCGCCTCCAGTGTAGAAATATCACCCTCCGGTAGTCCCAGCTCGCGCGCCTTAAGTAGCCGCCGCATGATCTTACCGGCGCGATTCTTGGGCAGGTTGTTCTGGAATTCGATCTCCTTCGGCGCCACCGCCGATCCCAGTTTCTGGCGGGCGAAGCCGAGCAGCTCCAGCCGCAGTGCCTCGCCAGGCTCGAAACCCGGCTTGAGAGTGACGAAGGCCTTGACCAGCTCGCCGATCAACGGCTCAGGCTTGCCGATCACGCCCACCTCGGCGACGGCCGGATGCTCCATCAGCGCGCTCTCCACCTCGTAAGGCCCGACCATGTGCCCCGAGGTCTTGATGATATCGTCGGCGCGACCTACAAACCAGAAATAGCCATCGGCGTCCCGCCTGGCAAGATCACCGGTGAGATACCACCCGCTCACGAAGCACGCGCGGTAGCGCTCGTCATCGTGCAAATAGCCACGGAACATCGACGGCCAGCCAGGTCTGAGCGCCAGGTCGCCTACGACATCCGGCTTATTGACCACCTCGACGGCCTGCTCGCCCACGCGACGGACGATCGCAGCGTCGATCCCCGGCAGCGGCCGCCCCATCGAGCCGGGCCGGATCTCCATGGCAGCGAAGTTGGCGATCATGATGCCGCCTGTCTCGGTCTGCCACCAGTTGTCGTGAATCGGCAGCCCCAGCGCCTCCTCTCCCCACACGACGGCCTCGGGGTTGAGCGGCTCGCCCACGCTGTGCACCAGCCGCAGGTGGCTGATGTCGTACCGCTCGCGCGGCGCGGTGCCCAGACGCATCAACCTGCGGATGGCGGTCGGGGCTGTGTACCAGACACTCACCCGCTGCTCCTCCAGGATGCGGCACCAGCGCTCGGCGTCGAAGTCCGACTCGTCAACGAGGTTGGTCACGCCGTGGAGCAGCGGTGCGATCATGCCGTACGAGATGCCGGTCACCCAGCCGGGATCCGCGGTGCACCAAAAGACGTCATCCGGATGGAGGTCCAGCACGTACAGGCCGGTCATGTAGTGGGTAAGCACCGCCTGGTGCACGTGGATCGCCCCCTTTGGCAGGCCGGTGGTGCCGCTGGTGAAGTGCAGCACGGCCATATCTTCCGGATCGGTGGGCGGGATAGTGAAAGTGCCGGTTACCTCAGCCATGTGCTTGCGTAGCGACCAGATTCCCTCGCCAAGATCGTCGTCGGCGTCGACCAAGAGCACATGCCGCAATTGTGGCAAACGCTCCCGCTGGCCGGCGACCTTCTGGGTGTATTGCCGCTCGGTGGTCACCAGCACCTTGGCGTCCCCTCTACTGAGACGCTGGTAGATGGGTTCTGGGCCGAAGGCCGAGAACAAAGGACAGAAGACGCTGGTGCTCTTTAGCGTGCCCAACGCGGCGATATACAGCTCGGGAATGCGTCCGGCCAGGATGAAAATCCGCTCGCCCTTGGCTACCCCCAACTGACCCAGCACATTGGCGAAACGGTTGCTCTGCTCCTTGAGGTCGCCGTAGGTGAAATCACGGACCGTGCCATCCTTGCCCAACCAGCGGAGGGCCAGATGGTGACGGCGCGGGCCGGCGGCATGACGGTCGACGGCCTCGTGCGCAATGTTCAGACCGGT
>DATLQX010000286.1:0-27556 GCA_035534995.1 Chloroflexota bacterium
CCGGCGCCGGCGCCAACAGCGCCGCCGGCGTCTGGTGGTGCGCCTCCCGTCCCGGGGCGATGTACGGCTCGATGCCCCGTTCTTCGCAGGCGCGGATGTTGGCCAGACTGAAGTACCCCGCATCGAGTGCGGCTGCCTGCGGCGTGCCCAACGCGAGCGGGATAGCAGCCAGCGTCGGTGCCACCTCCTGCTGGTCCGTGGGATGGTTGGACAGCGTGGCGCTCACCACCAAGAGGCTGGCCTGGTCCACCACCACCTGTCTGTTGTAGTGTTGGTTGAACCCGGCGTCCGTCCCATTCTTCATGATCCGCGACTCCGGGTCGGTAAAGTTGTACTGGTCCGTGTCTCGCGGACCCGGTGGTTTGCCGCCTGGGCGCTTCCCGGCCCGCGCCGCTTTGGCCGCTCGTTCGGCCATCTTGGCGTCATAGTCTGCCTGCTCCGCCGCATGCCGCTGCCCTGCGCGCTCCTCCAACACTGCTTTGGCCAACCCCAACCGCACCTGCACTTCCAACGTCGCGGCGTAATCCGCCGTCTTGAATGTGCGCGCCATGCTTGCTATCCTCGATCGCCCTCACCGTGCCCACTGCCCCGAAACGTCTCTCAACTTTACCACGCCCCCAGACCAGCAGCTCTCTTCGACAGGCTGCTAGAGCCTGAGATGAGCCCCCTGCCTCCTCTCCGCTGGCGCGATGCCTACCCTTGGATACCTACCCTTGAGAGTGGGGATGTCCCGCGCACGGGACATGAATACTCCGTGATTCTAAAACCTCGCGGGGACGGGCACCGCACACGGTATACTAAAAACGTTGGAGGGCGTGGCGGGGTATTCTCCCAAATGGCCACGACTGGGTGAGCGCGAAGAGGCGCGGTAACGCGGCAAAGGAGTAAGCCACACCATGGGTGAGTGGCAACACATCACGGTCCCAGCGGCAGGTGAGAAGATCGTCTTCAAGGATGGGGCTCCGCGAGTCGGGGATTCCCCGATCATCCCGTTCCTACGAGGCGACGGCACCGGGCCCGATATCTGGGCCGCCAGCCAGCCGGTCATTGATGCCGCGGTGGAATTGACGACGGGTGGGAAGAAGCATATCGAGTGGATGGAAGTCCACGCCGGGGACAAGGCGGTGGAGTTGTATGGCTCCTATCTGCCGGACGAGACGATCAGCGCCCTCCGCGAGTACGCGGTGGCGATTAAGGGTCCGCTCACCACTCCTGTAGGGGGTGGGATTCGTAGCTTGAACGTGGCGCTCAGGCAGATTTTCGATCTCTATGCCTGCGTGCGCCCGATTCGCTATTTCGCTGGCGTGCCCAGCCCGGTCAAACATCCAGAGTTGCTGGACGTGGTGATCTTCCGCGAGAATACCGAGGATGTTTACTCCGGGGTGGAATTCGCCGCTGATACGCCGGAGGCCAATAAGCTAATCGCCTTTCTCCGCGATGAACTGGGGAAGAGCGTCCGTGAACACTCTGGCGTGGGGATTAAGCCGATAAGCCAATTCGGCACCGATCGGTTGGTCCGGCGAGCGATTCAGTACGCGCTTGACCACAAGTTGCCCAGCGTGACTCTGGTCCACAAGGGGAACATCCAGAAGTTCACTGAAGGGGCCTTCCGCGATTGGGGCTACGCGCTGGCGGCGCGGGAGTTCGGCGATCTGGTGGTCCGCGAGGACGCGGTCGGCGCCGACGGGGCTCAGGGGAGAGTGGTGATCAACGACCGGATCGCCGATGCCATGTTCCAGCAAGTGCTCTTGCGCCCAGCGGAATACTCGGTCCTGGCCATGCCCAATCTGAATGGCGACTATTTCTCCGATGCCTGCGCGGCCCAGATCGGCGGTCTGGGGATGGCGCCGGGGGCCAATATCGGCGATAACGCGGCCATCTTCGAGGCCACACATGGCACGGCGCCCAAGTACGCGGGGAAAGACATGATCAATCCGGGCTCGGTTATCCTGTCAGGGGCCATGCTGCTGGAATACCTGGGCTGGCAGGCGGCGGCAGATCTGATCCACGAGGGGGTCCGGCGGGCGATCGCCGCCAAGACTGTCACCTACGACCTGGAACGGCAGATGCCGGGGGCGACCAAGGTGTCCTGCTCGGCTTTTGGCCGGGCGATCGTCAGCCAAATGCAAGCAGCCGGCTAAGCCGCAATGGAGTATCCAGGGACGGTGACAATGGACACGTCCTGGGAGCGCGAGCATCTTGCTCGCCCTGGCACGCCATCGCCAGGGACGATGCAGGCGCTCACCAGCATAGCCACGCCCCACGGCCAGGCCCACGGGGGCGAGCAAGATGCTCGCGCTCCCAGGATAGAGCCTTGCGCCCCCAGGGGGAGCGTTACGCCACGGCATCCAGGCGCGCCCGGTTTCCCATCCAGCCAGATCACCGCCGCGGTGAACACCTTGATACACTGAATGACGTACTTATGTTGACGCGCCGCGGCGCCCCACCGCGGTGCCAGGATCGATCCCGCAGCCTGGAGGACTGCCCAACGTATGGTAGATAGTGGGCTCCAATTCGATGTGCTCGTCGTGGGCGCCGGCCTGGCCGGGATGCGCGCGGCGGTTGCCGCCAAGGAGGCGGGGGCGAACGTGGCCATGATCTCCAAGGTTCACCCCATGCGGAGCCATTCGGGCGCCGCGCAGGGGGGGATCAATGCCGCCGTGGCCAAGGATGATAATTGGGAAAATCATTGGTTCGATACGGTCAAGGGCAGCGATTACCTGGCTGACCAGGACGCGGCGGAGATCCTTGCCCGCCGGGCGCCCGAGAATATTTACGAACTTGAGCACCTGGGCTGCTTGTTCAGCCGGTGGGCCGACGGGCGGATCGCGACCCGCCCCTTTGGCGGCGCGGGGTTTCCCCGCACCTGCTTCGTGGCCGACATCACCGGGCACGTCATCCTGCAGACGGTCTACGAGCAAGTGCTCAAGAACAATGTGACAGTTTTTGAGGAGCATTTCGTGCCCGCCCTGGTGGTGGAGGATAACATCTGCCGGGGCGTGATCAGCATGGACCTGGCCACCGGGCGCCTGCAAGCCATTCACGCCAAGGCGGTGGTCTTCGCCACCGGCGGTTCGGGCCGGGTGTTCTACAAGAGCACCAACTCCTTGATCAGTACCGGGGATGGGGTGGCTATCGCTTATCGCGCCGGTGCTCTGGTGGAGGATATGGAGTTTATCCAATTCCATCCCACCACTCTGGCCGCCAATGGGGTGCTGATCACCGAGGGAGCCCGCGGCGAGGGAGCCTATCTCCTCAATGCCGCCGGCGATCGGTTCATGTTTAAGTACGCCCCCAGCAAGGGCGAGCTGGCCAGCCGCGACGTGGTGGCACGGGCCGAGTGGACGGAAATCCTCGAGGGGCGCGGGGTCAAGGGCTGCGTGTTGCTGGACCTTCGACACCTGGGCGAGGCCCGGATTCAGGAGCGGTTGCCGCAAATCCGTGAGCTGGCCATTGACTTCGCCGGTGTCGATCCGGTCGATTCGCCGGTGCCGATCAAGCCGGGCGCCCATTACACGATGGGTGGCATCCGGGTAAACACTTCCTGCGCCTCATCAATTCAAGGCTTCTTCGCGGCAGGGGAGTGCTCGGCGGTGAGCGTCCATGGCTCCAACCGGCTGGGCGGAAACTCCATTCTGGAGACCGTGGTGTTCGGGAAAATCGCTGGGATCAGCGCCGCCCAATATGCGCGTGAGCACGACTACCGGCCGTTCCCCGCCGGGGCGGTCCAGGCCCAGGAAGAACGGCGTGAACGCCTCTTCCACACCAAGGGCACCGAGAAGGTCGCCACCCTGCGCGACGCCATGCAGGCGGTGATGAACGAGCATTTCCATATTTTCCGCGATCAGGCCACGATGACCCAGGGGCTCAACAAAGTGAAGGATCTCCGGGCCCGCTTCAAGAACGTCAGTATCAACGACCACACCATGGTGTTTAATACGGCCCTCACCGAGGCGTACGAGTTGGATGCCATGCTGGATCTGGCGGAGATCATCGCGACCGGCGCCCTGGCTCGTACCGAGAGCCGGGGAGCCCACGCGAGGACCGACTACAAGGATCGCAACGACGCCAACTGGCTCAAGCACACGGTGGTTACCCTGGGCCCCGACGGCCCCAAGCTTTCCTACGAGCCGGTCACCCCCGGCAAGTTCCAGCCCATGGAGAGGGTGTATTAGATGAAATCTACATTTCTGATTCAGCGTTATGTGCCCGAGGTCGATTCAGCCCCGCACATGGAACGCTACGAGATGGATCTGTGGGACGAGGCAACCATCCTCGACGGATTGCTGGCGATTAAGGACCAGCGGGACGATTCCCTGGCCTTCCGGCGGGCCTGCCGGCACGCGA
Organism: Chloroflexota bacterium; assembly: GCA_035534995.1. Taxonomy (GTDB): domain Bacteria; phylum Chloroflexota; class UBA5177; order JANWHV01; family JANWHV01; genus JANWHV01. Next base: position 4,348 of record DATLQX010000286.1, read on the forward strand.
TCTGCGGCTCGTGCACCATGGTCGTCAACGGCTATAGCAAGCTGGTGTGCAAGACCGCTATCTCCTCCGAAGTGAAGCGTGGGAGGAAGGAACTCCACATCACCCCCATGCGGACCATGCGGGTGGTGAAGGATCTGGTGGTTGATATGGCACCCTTCTGGAAGCATTTCCGGGACCTGGAGCCATGGCTCCAGCCTGATCCCAAGAAGGTGCCTCCTCCCAACCAGGAATATCGGTTGACTCCAGATAAACTGGTGCCCTCGCGCAAGGATCTCAACTGCATCCAATGCGCGGTATGCGTCTCGGATTGCGGCGTGGCCGAAGTGGATAGCCATTTTGCCGGGCCGATGGCCCTGGCCAAAGCGCACCGCTTTGTTACCGACCCGCGGGACAGCAAACGGAAGGAGCGCCTGCAGGCGCTGGTTGATCTAGGCTTGTGGGACTGCGCTCACGCCTACAATTGCATGGAATGCCCAAAACACGTCGATCCGGCGATAGCTATCGCCGACCTCCGGCGGATCTCCGTTCAGGCTGGGATCACCAATAATATCGGTGCCCGCCATAGCAAGGTGTTCACCAAGAGCGTAGGCCGGACAGGCCGCCTGGATGAGTCCATGCTTGTGCTGCAAACCGTGGGGATCACCAACATTCCTGGTCAGATCCGGAATGGTCCCCAGGGCTTGCGCATGCTGATGAAGGGAAAGCTGCCGCTACCGATGGTCCAGCAGGAGCGCGTGGATCATCCCAAGGAGGTTCGCCGGATCTACGAAGCTGTGGCTTCGGGAGAAGAACGCTAAATGAAATACGCATACTTTACGGGCTGCGTAGCCAAGGGCACCTGCCCGGAGCTACACCACTCCACGGTCGAGCTGGCCAAGGTACTTGGGATCGACCTCTGGGAAATGACCGACGCCACCTGCTGCGGGGCTGGGGTGATCCGCGACGAGAATCCGGAACTGCAGATCGCCCTCAACGCGCGTACCTTCGCCATGGCCGAGGCGTCGGGCATGGACATCGTCAATATTTGCAGTACCTGTCAGCAGAACCTGGGCCAGGATAATCGGGCCATGCGCGAGGATCCCGCCCTGCTGGAGCGGACCAATGGGGTGCTGGCCCAATCGGGCCTGCATTACAGCGGCAAAACCCAGGTGAAGAACTTGCTCTGGGTGCTGGTGGGTGATTACGGCCTGGATCGCCTCAAGGAGAAAGTGGTGCGCCCGCTCACCGGACTGCGGGTGGCTTCCTACTATGGCTGCCAGCTCCTCCGTCCGGTCGAGGACACCGGGTATGACGACCCCGACAACCCGACCTCGTTCGACAAGCTGGTCGAAGCGCTGGGGGCCACCCCGGTGGACTACGTGGGGAAGACGCGCTGCTGCGGGTTCCATATCCTCACCGTCAACGAGGACACCTCGACCAAGATGGCGGTTAAGCGCCTGGAGGAGGCGGAAGAGGCGGAGGCGGACATTATGGTGACTCCGTGCCCGCTGTGCCACACCTCGCTCGATGCCTACCAGCCGCGGGCCACCCGCATGCAGGGCAGCAGCGTGCGGATGCCGGTGCTCCACCTGTCGCAGCTCGTGGGGCTCGCGGTCGGCCTCGAGTCGAGCGACGTGCAACTGAACAAGCTGATGGTGTCGCCCCAGGCCGCGCTTAGCGGAATCTAAACGAAGCAAGATTCTCTCCACGTCGCGACGTGGAGAGAATCTTGCTTCGTTTAGCCAAGTAGCCTCTCCACCGGCTAGGAGAAGCCTGGGACGACCTCCTCGCCCTCTAGCGTGCCTGACGCATCTACTGTCGCGGAGGGGCTCCGATACCGATCTCCTACTGCTCCCGCGCCGAGATAGCGACACCGGCGTGAGGCTGCCCTGGCTACGCTACACTTCTCTCCCGATGGGAGTCCGGCAGCTACGCCAACGGCGACAGCCTGGCAGACCACGCGCTCGCGGCGATAGACTGGAGCATTCGCTCATCCCTGGCCGCCGTTGGGGGAATCCACCATGATCGTCGGTCTCGTCGCCTTGGTCGCGCTCCTCGCGATCGCGCCCCGGCCGCACGGCGGCCCCGTGCCACGGGCAGGCAGTCGGCATAGTAGGCGACCTGCCGCGCGGCAGGAGTAAGTTGGTGGTCGAGAACGCCCTGCTCCATCAGCAACTCGCCAGCCGCGCGCTGAAACCTGACGCAGCCTCTAGAAGAGCTCAGCGTACCTCGAGATTCACAACAGCCATACCAGGTGCCGGCACCCGCACGCGCACGTCTCCCTCGTGGAGCACCGCTCGTCCTGTTCTGGGTCTGACCGCGTGCGGATTCTCCCAGCTGTTGGCGGCTTTGACATCTCCACCGCCAAGCTCCTCGACGCCGACGACGCGCGCGACCTGCCGGTCGCACACTCGCACCACGGCTTCCAGCTCTTCGCGCAGGCTGCGATTCACCAATATTACGGCAGCGGAGCCATCCCGGGCATCGAAGCTGGCGGCGCAATCCAGCACCGGCACATCGCCTCTCTCGCCCGCGCAATAGGTGGGGCAGGCGATCGCCGGATGCAGCGATTCGCCGCTCGCGCAATGCGAGATCATCCGGAACGGGTAGTAGGTCGGATGCAGGAGCAGGCCGTCGCGTCGTGTGTGAATAGGCGCGATAGTGTTCACGATCTGCGCGAGGCAGGCGATCTTCACGACATCAGCGTGCCGAATGAAGCTCGTGAGGTACTGCGCGCACACCAGCGCATCCTCAAGGTTGTAGATCTCCTCGCAGAGATGCGGCGCGCTGGACCACTGGCCATCGCCACCGCGATCCTTGTACCACACGTTCCACTCGTCAAACGAGAGATAGACCCGCTTCTCGCTCCGCTTGAGGGCGCGGACGTAGGCGAGCAGTCCGGCGTAGTCTTCGAGGACGCGATCGATTTCGAGACCCTCGGCCAGGAACCAGGCGCTGTCGTCGTGATGGTTTTGGCTGTAGCGGTGGGCGGAGATGTAGTCGACGTGGTCCCAGCAATACTCCAGCACCGCGCGATCCCACTCCATGTACGTCTTCATGTTGCGGTGGGATGAGCCGCAGACCACGGTCTCGATGGACGGATCAAGTCCCTTCATCACGGTGCCCGCCTGGTCCGCGCGCTGCGCGTACACCTCGGCGGGTACATGCCCGGCCTGCCAGGGGCCGTCCATCTCGTTGCCCAGGCACCAGAGCCTGACGCCGTACGGGTCCGCGCGACCATGCTCGCGTCGCTTGTCGGCCCAGTAGGTGCCGCGCAGGTTACAGTACTCCAGGAGCTGCGCCGCGCCGGCCGTATCGCCCGTACCCAGATTGACCGCCAGCATGGGCTGCGTGTCCAGGCGCTCGCACCAGGCCATGAACTCATCGGTACCGAATTGGTTCGTCTCTATCGAGCGCCAGGCGTAGTCCGGACGCCGTGGCCGCAGCTCCCGTGGTCCGATCCCATCCTTCCAGTCGTAGCAGCTCACGAAATTGCCGCCCGGATAGCGGATCACTGGCATACCCAGCTCCCGCAGGCACTCGATGACGTCGCGGCGGAAGCCGTGCTCGTCGGCCAGGGGGCTTCCGGGATCGTAGATACCCTCGTAGACAGCACGGCCCAGGTGCTCCAAGAAGCCTCCAAAGATCCGGCGGTCGATGGCACCTAGGCGATGTTCGGTGTCGAGATGGACGGTCGCTTGCATGGCTCTGAACTACTCCTTGATGCTGCCTTGCAGCACGCCGCGCAAGAAGAAGCGCTGCATCACGAGGAACACGACCACCGTCGGCGCGAAAACGATGACGCTGCCGGCCAGCATGGCGCCCCAGTTGCTTGTCGTGGTCTGCGCGTTGAGGAGCAGCGCGGCCTGCAGCGCGCCCAGCTGCATCTGCACCGTGGGCAGCGCCGGAACGACGAGCAGCGGCCAGAAGTAGTCGTTGTATGCGGTGAGGAACGTGACGATGGCCAGGCTCACCAGCGCGGGCTTGATCACCGGCATCACGACGCGCCACCAGGTTGAGAACAGGCCGCAACCGTCGACGCGCGCCGCGTGCAGCAGTTCGTTCGGGACGCCGGCGATCACGCCGTTCATCCAGAAGATGCCGAGCGAGCTGACGAGCAGCGGGATGACCAGCCCGTGATAGGTATCGAGCCAGCCGAAGTTGTTCAGCTCGAGGAGGAGGGGGATGTACTGAGTAATTGGCACGAAGAACAGGGTCAGCATCATCAGACCGAACAAGAAGCGCTTGCCGCGGAAGTCGAACTTGGCAAAGCCGTAGCCGGCAAGCGGGCAGAAGAAGAGCGTCGTGGCCAGGATGATGATAACCTGCACGGCACTGTTCTTGAAGCCGGTCGCGAAGTCGACCTGATTCCAGGCGCTCCTGTAGTTGTACGGCATGAGTTCGTGCACGTTGATGCCGAACGGATTGACGAAGAAGCTCGAATCAGGACGGAATGAGGCAAAGACGGTCCACGCGATGGGAAAGACGCAGATGAGCCCGATGAGCCACGCAACCAGCAGCAGCAGCCTGCCGCCGATCTTGGTCGGCGTGAGAGCACTGCGCACGCTGCGCCGCACCGTTCTCGCCGGCATTGCAGGTTGCTGTACCGTGCTCATCAATGCCCTCCCCTTGGCCACCGGCTGCGCGGAGCCGCCTCCGGGTTGAGCAGGGACCACGCCGGGTTCGGCAAGTTGCGGGAGCATGGTGCGCTAGTCATACGCTAATCCCTCGTCCACCGGCGCGCTGCCAGGAACAGCAGTATCGACATGAACATCATCAAGCACGTCGTCAGGAATGAGACGGCAGACGCAGTGCCGAGATCGAGGGCGATGTCCCTTTGGAACAGGTACAGTCCGAGCGTGACGGTCGCGTTGTCCGGACCACCCTGGTTCATGACCAGGAACGGCTCGGCAAAGAGGCTCAGCGCGGAGAGGGTGTACCAGACCATGAGGAACAGGATTGTGCGGGCAAGGAGCGGCACGGTGAGGGAAACAAAGGTGCGCACGGGTCCACTGCCGTCGACCGCGGCCGCGTCGTACAAGTCCTGTGAAATAGCCTGCAGGGAGGAAGCGATGAACAGTATGCCGAGACCGAGCGTCTCCCAAACGCGCAAGATCAACAGGCCAAACCGCGCGGAAGTATCGTCGTTGAGCCAGTCGACGGGCGCCAAGCCGAACCAGCTCAGCGCCGTGTCGATAGGGCCAGCGGTCGGATCGTAGAGGATGCGGAACACCACCGAGATGGCCACGATGGAGATAACCGTGGGCAGCAAGAACATCACGAGCAAGACGCTGCGGCCGATCATACCGGGCCGGTTCCAGATCACCGCGATAATCAGCGCCAGCAGGACCGTGATCGGCACGGACATCCAAAAGAACGCGGTATTCTCCAGGGCGCCGGTGAAGTAATTGTCAGAGAGGGCGAAGCTGTAGTTGTCCCAGCCGACCCACTTCATCGGACCCTGGCCGGAGAACTTGTGCAGGCTGATATAGAACGAGTAGACGACCGGGTAGGCGAAGAAGGTGAAGAAAATGATGAAGAACGGCGCGACGAAGACATAGGGCGCGGTAGTCCGGATGACACGCCAGCGCCGTATGTAGTTGCCTGGCTCGGTGGGAAGCGCGAGGACCGCGCTCTGGGATTCATTCATGGTGCTGCAACACCCACAGGTGAACTTCGCCCAAACCTGCGACGAGCATCAAGTCGCACTTCTGGTGATGGTCGTAGTCGAGCATAGCACTCCCCGATCTGCAGGCAAGGCGGGCCGAAAGCCGCCGCCATAGGATACCTGTGAAGCTCCCCGGCGCTGGTCAGAGTCTCCCTGGCTCCAGGGGCGCACGCACTGCTGCATCACCCTTGGAGCCACGCATAACCACGTCACACCGTCTCGGCAGGTGGCCGCCACTATATTGAAGCTACGGCGAGATCCACAGGACCACGGATCTCGCTGTAGGGACTGACCTCCGCGCTTCGCGCCCATCCGCTGGCGCATGCAGATTGCCCCGTGACCTCAGTATAGCCTCAGTAACGCTTGACCACCTTATTCAACACGTCGTTATAGATCTGCTGCTGCGCCTGCGCGGCACTGATCTTGCCTCGGACGAGGTTGAGCACGTGCGGGCTGTAGTATGGGAAGGCTTGCGAGTACCACGGCGGATAGCGGTACGTTGCCGGCGCGCCCAGTGCGGCGGTCACGAGCATGTCATGCTCGTGGATCGAGGAGGCGAGGAGCTCCTTGTGGCGGAACGCATCCAGCTGGACGTCTGGCCAGAGCGCCTCGGCCGCCGGTAGGACAGCCGAGTAAACGGCCGACGTGTCCCCCAGCTTCAGCGCGGCCGGCTCGAAGAGCTGGAACGTGCCGAATACGGCCCCTCCCGCGGGGTTCTTGGCCTTCAGCGGCACCACGTAGGACGAACCTCCCATGATCGAGTAGGGGCTGTCCTTGCCGGGGGTAAACACAGGCTGCTTGGCCAGACCGATCTTGCCAACCAATGGCTTCAACCCGGCCGCGTTCCAGTGCGACCACCAGTCGGCGAAGATGACCATCGCCGTTTGACCCTTGATCCACGCGTTGTAGAGCGATGGGGTCTGGAACAGGTAGGGCGGGGCCATCACGCCGGCTTTGGCCGCTTTCTCCAGGTACTGGAGGGCGTTCGTGTATTCCTGGGCCATGATGTTGAGCTTGCCCTTGGCATCGACGATGCCCGAGTGCTGCTGCCAGACCATGGCCTCGACCTGCATCTGGGCGTGAGCCTGGTCGGCGCCGAACATGATCGGCGTCTTGCACGTCGGCACCTTGGCCTTGATCTGTTGTGCCGCGGCGATCAGGTCGTCGTGGGTGACGATCTTGGTGACGTCGACACCGGCCTTGCTGATGATGTCCATGTTGTAGATGAGAAAGACCGGATCGATGTCCCACGGAATACCGACCGTCTTGCCCTGCTGCTTGGAGACGGCCAGCTTGTAGGGCGCGATCTTGCTCGCATACGGAGCCACGAACTCGGTGACGTCATACAGAACCGGCGCGTACTGCCCGAGGTACGCATCCTCGATGAAGAACACGGCGTCGGGTACGTCGACACCCGTAGTGAGGTGCGACGACAGGCTCGGATTGGTCGGGACGTACGGCGTCTTGACCTGCTTGATCTTGACGTTCGGGTAACGCTTGTTGAATGCAGCCACCTGTGCATCAGTGAACGGGTTGGCCTGGACCCAGATGGTCGCGTCGCCAGACGGAGCGGAGCTGAGGACTTCAACCCGCGATGCGGCCTTCGCGACCCCAGCCGCCATGCCCGACGCCGCCGCGACCGCCGCGGCGGTCGCGGCGCCCTTGAGAAATGTCTTGCGCTGGATCGCCTTCGCTTCCGGAATGCTCGCTACTTCGCGGTCCATGTTTCCCCCTTTTGGGCTACACGCAACACCGCATCGTGCCGAAGAGAAACCGCAATGACACGGTGAGATAACTCGTCCAGCTTGTCACGCTCCGGAGTGTGTGCCCGGCCCACCCCCTCTCCCCACCGCGCGGAATGCACAAAGGTAACGACTGGAAGTTGTCTCGGCTCGCCGTCCCTCGCACCGCGGCGGACCGCGACCACTACTGGCGAGCAATCTGACCTTCAAGCGGCGAGGAGAGCATAGCATAGTGGTAGGTGTAAGTCAAGTAAACGATAGTTGAACGATATCCTACGCCGGGCCTGAACACGTAGTAAATGCGTGCGGCGCATCCCGATCCACGGGCCGGCATTTACTGCCTGCAGTGTGATACAAGTTTGCAGCCACCGCCACCGCTTGCGGCGCTCACCGACCGTGTGTAGGCCCTTCACAGTGGTGCCTGTTTGTGCTACTTTACTGAGCGTCCAGTAAATTGTTTAGCAGGCCGCCGTAGTCAGCACGAAGGGGGCCGGCGACTGGCGACTGTCCGGCAGCGGAACGGCGCCGTTGAACGCGCCCGCTGCGCTCCGAGCGAGAGTCGAGGTGGTATATGCGGGGCGAAGGCGAGAAGCCGGAAGTGCTGGCACTTGCCCACCGCCGTCCGAGCATGCGCGACGTCGCACGCGTGGCTGGCGTGTCCCCGGCAGCCGTCTCCTTGGTGGCTACGGGCCGGCCCGGCGTGAGCGATGAAACGCGCGCCAGGACTCTCGCGGTCATGCGCCAAATGGGGTACCAACGGGCACGTTCGCGACGTGACGAAGCCCGCTATACGCTCGCCGTCATCACCGAGCGATTGGTGCAACCGATTGAGCGCGACATCTTCTACTCTGAGATCCTGCAGGGCATCCAGACCGAGGCGCAGCGCCAGCGCCACCGCGTCATGCTCCACTTGCTGGAGGGTGGAGAGTCGGGCGTGGACTCGCTGGTCGGCGGCCTGCGGGGCGAGATCGAGGGCATGATCCTAGCGAACGGCGGCGATCTCACCGAGGGAGCCATCCGCAGGCTGGTGGCCAGCAGCATTCCGGCCGTGCTCGTCGACAACTACGTCGTGGATCAGCCATTGCACTGTGTGGTCGCCGATAATGTAACGGCGGGCTACCTGGCCACGCGCCATTTGCTCCGGCTCGGGCACACGCGCATCGGCTTGCTCACGGGCCCGCGCAAGTACCGTAGCCTGGTCGATCGCCAGGAGGGCTACTACGACGCTCTGATTGAGCACGACATCGCGGCGGATCCGGCCCTGATGCCCGCGCCCACCCACCATGCCGGGGGCCAGAAGGGTTACCAACAGATGATGCGCCTGCTGGATAGCGCCGTGCCGCCCACCGCCGTGGTGGCGATCAGCGACAAGACGGCGTTTGGCGCGATGGAAGCCCTCAAGGAGCGTGGGCTGCAGATTCCCGGCGATATGGCACTGGTGAGCATCGACGACGTCGAGGAGAGTGCGCACACGACGCCGCCCTTGACCACGGTGAGCGTACCCCGGGCCGAGATGGGCTCGGAAGCCGTGCGGCGGCTGCTGGCCCTGCTGCGGGGCGAGACCCCGAGGCCGACCAAGACGGTGCTCTATACGCACCTCGTGGTGCGCACATCCTGCGGCTCGGCGGCGGTGTCGTCGGGTTGCGAGGAGGTGACTGGGGTCGCGGCAGGACACCGGCGTGCCGCATCGTCTGAGGATCGCTGATCTGGCAGCCTGTAGCTGATGGGTGATCTCGTCCCAGGCGCGCATGGCGCGGGGCTCGCGGGATCTCTGGGTCGCCCATCACGACACCAAGTCGGTTGAAGCCCTCCCGCGGATCGCGCACGAACTCATGCACGGCGCGGAACGTCTGGACACAGCGCAGCACCTTGAACTGCCATATCGAGCGGTAGCGCCCCTTGATATGTTGATGATCGCGCTCGATCCCCTGCTGTTCCGCCTTGCCGGCGCGATGGCGCGACACGCTGCACGCCGGGTAGCGGGATGACGTTGCCGCCGCCCCGCCCAATGCCAGGTCACCTTGAAGATGGTGCCGTCGACCCGGCTAAGGGTTGCCTTGCTGACCACGAGCCGACGATAGAGCGCCCACCCGCGGATAAGACACGCTAACACAACCGGCCGTGCACAGGTAACCTGAGGTATGGCGAAACCATTGGTAGACGACAGGCCCTGGGCGCTCCTCGAGCCCCTCATCCCGCCCGCGCCGCCGCCTAGGGGTGGCCGGCCCCGGATCCCGGATCGGGCGGCGCTGACCGGCATCCACTCCGTCATGGTGTGGATTGTCGCGCCACCGTGGGATGAGCGCAAGGCGGTTTTATTCGGGAATGCCCCTTGTGCCGAACCAGTGAGGGACGTACGATCCGTCCAAGAGGGGCGGCTCCTCATAACAAAAGACGAAACCTGAGAGCAAGCGGAGGACTGGATGGCTACCCTGGTGAAGGCTGAAGGCTTAACCGGCGCGGACGCCGAAATCTGGCTTGACCTGGACGTGATTGAGCGCTGTGCGATCGAGACGGCCAAAGGGAAAGCCGTGTGCGCCACCCCACGGGGCAGCCGCTATCCCTACGTCTACCCCCGTGATAACGCCCAATGTGCCCGTGCCCTCGGCAAGCTGGTCACGTATTCGGCACAACCCGCCATCGTCGATCGGGCCTTCGCGCTCCTGGAGGAGATCGCCCGCTACCTGCTGGCCGTGCAGCGGCCCGATGGATTTTGGGGCCAGCGGTATGATGTCGACGGCAACGATCGCGCCATTTACCGGCAGGAAGATAACATTGCCCTGGGAATGAGCGCCCTGCTCGATTACCTCTACGCCGCCGAATGGCTGGAGCGGATTCCTGATTGGGCGCCGCGGATCCGGGACGCGGTGGAAGCGGCCGCCGCCTATGCGATCGAGCATCACTACCGCTCGGAGATCAACCTCTTCTACGGGACCACCTCCATCCATGAGTCTCGGATGGTCCAGGGCTACGATATCTGGACCAACTTCGCCTACCTGCGAGCGTTCACCCGCGCCTTTCATGTGTCCAGCGGCTGGGGCGGTTTCAACGACTGGTTTCCCACGATCAAGGAGTTCTGCCGGCAATTCGAGGACGCCGTGTTCCGGATCTTCGTGCACGATGGCCGTTACGTGCGCCGCATCGACCCCAAGGGGATGTACGACGAGCGGCCGGACTTTATCGTGCTGTCACCCTTCTATTTTGGCTTTCTCAATCGGAACAGCAGCGCTCAGCAATCGTCGGCGGAAGCGATCGAGGCAGAGCTATGGGATCCGGAATTGGGTGGGCTGCAGCGCTACCTCCCGTACACGGAGGATTTTACCTGCCATACCCATAGCGGAGCCGGACCCTGGCTTGACTACACGGCGGTCCTGGCGCAATTCAAATACGTAACTGGACGCGGCGCGGAAGGCGACTCCATCATGGATTTGATCGATTCCTACCGAACCGAGGAGGGTTATATCGCCGAGCATTTGACCACCCCGCGGCGATTCAAGCACTTCTTCACCACGCAGTGGAACACTGGCCTGGACTTCGAGAAGGAGTTCGATCGTGAGTGCCTTCTCCCGAATGTGCCGTTCGACCTGGTGGTGGAGGAGTTGACCCATATGCGTGACGCCTACCATCGGGCCAAACAAACGGTTGACCGTGATCCCTCGGTCCGCTATATCCGCTTCGCCACGCCACTGATGCGCGCTCACGCCGAACACGCCCTGGCGCTTCTGGCCCGCCAGCAATTCGCCGCCCGTGCCTGACATCCTTTATTCATCCTGAATCAGTTAGACTGATGATGGGAAGGGCGATACCCTCAAACGCGGGAGCCCATTGGTGCTTTTCTAGCGCTTCCATGGGCTAACCACGCCCTGTACCTGCAGCATATACTCGGGCGCCAGGCCCCTTGCGGGCTTCATGCCCCACGATAAAGGAGAGAGCAATACTCCGCGCCGCCGCACTGCAAATGTCACCCGACTCCGGCCACTCCGAGCCCGAACCGGGCCGAACGCATTGGCTGACCCTTGCCATCAATATCGTGATTGTTTTGCTGCTCTACGGTATCTACGAATTTACTCGCGGGTTGGTGCACCCAAATAGCTCGGTGGCGTTGTCCCACGCCCACGCCGTGTGGACCTGGGAGGTCAATCATGGTCTCTTCGTAGAGCCTGCCTGGCAGCAATTCTGGCTGGGAAGGGTCCATTTTCTGGGGTGGCTGACTCCCGCGCGGATGGATGACTTCCTCGACTCTGGCTATCTGTACGTACACTTTCTGGGGACGATTGGCTTCCTATTCTGGGTGTTTATCCGCCGCCGCCGCTATTTTGCCATCGTCCGAAACGTGTATTTCGTGACGACGTCGATAGCTCTGGCGATTTATATTCTCTACCCCCTTGCACCTCCCCGCCTGGCCAAGAACTTGTTCTACGATAACCAACCCTATACGTTCATTGACCCTATGCGGAATGTGCTCGGGTCACTCCCCGAGACGTCACAGATTGGCTACAATCCCTATGCCGCCATGCCCAGCCTGCACTTCGGCTGGGCTCTGATCCTTGGCTGCACGCTCTTCCTTACCTTACACCCCCTGGCGCTCCGGCTGCTCGGGCTCTGTTATCCCGCTTTCATGCTCAGCGTAATCGTGATTTCCGGCAATCACTTTTTCGCCGACGCGATTGGGTCCATCATCGTGGTAAGCTGCTCGGCCATGATCGTACTTGCCTGGCATACCTGGCGCGGCACCCTGCCCTGGAAGTGGTGGTTCCAGCAACGGATAGGAGCTACCGATTGACTCGGCCCGGTTTTATGTACCTATCCGCGTGCTCGTAGGGGTGCCCCTACGGAGGCATCCAGGCATAGGGGTCGTGTACTATGCGTCCTGCCGGTCGAGCCAGGCAATACGGATTTCGGCGTCCTCGGTAATGGCGACGATAATGTCGTCCAGTTCCATAAAAACCTGCCAGACTTCTCGGCCCTGGACGCCGGCAACCCGTTGGGTGATCGCGTCCTCCAATCGCTGGTTCCTCGTCCCCTGCCAGATCGTATTGGCGAGGGTCACCAGGAGATCCTCCAGAGGAGGGTTTGGCTCGTGGGCCCATTGGCCGTGAGTGCGGGCGAAGCGAGCATGCTCGGGCGTGATGCCCAACTGCTCCAGCAGGGCCGGCCCGTCGTTCTCGTGCTTTCTCCCTGGTCCGGTCAGCTCCTCTGGGTGCAAGGTTTTGCCCAGGTCATGGGTGGCGGCCCCGACCAGGACGGCCTCGCGGTCGATCGACACATCCGGCCAGACGCCGGCCATGGCTACCAGTATGGTCGCGGCGACATGATGCACGATCAGATGATGCCCCAGGAGGCGGGGCGATGCGTTCAGGGATCGGAGAGCAGCCGCGGCGGGTGGGGGAAGAGATAAGAAATGTAAGTCGGCATCTTTTTCAGCCATCATTGGACTCTCTTTCAGAGGAAGGGATCAACCGAGTCGCCTGGGCGAGAATCCGGCGCGTGGCACGAAGTGGATCCTGGCGCCGGGCCGCCACCTCGCTCACCAGATCCTGGAAAGTCTGGTTGTCCGTGAGGGCGCGTAGCACCTCGGTTCGCAGCCCATGCTCCACTAGATCGCGAACCTCATTCCCGGTCTGCTCGGCCCGTCGCGCGGCCAGACCGCCGCTGGTTTCCTGGAAATGCCGGTGAGCAAGGATCCGTTCCCACAGACCCGGCAAGCCAAGGCCGCGATGGGCTTCCGTCTCGACGATAGGAATATCCCAGGCCGCGGCTGGGAGGCGGCGCACCATGGCACGGAGGGCCCGTAGCGCCTCACGGGCTCCAGGATGGTCGGCCTTATTGAGCGCGAACACGTCGGCAATCTCCAGAATACCAGCCTTGAGGGTCTGAATCGTGTCACCCATGGCGGGGGTCATCACGACCAGGGTGGTATCGGCGGCGGCACTGACCACAAGTTCGGATTGGCCGACTCCCACGGTCTCCAGGATAATGTACTGGAAGCCGGCGGCGTCGAGTATATGCATGGCCTGGCGGGTGGTCGGGGCGAGCCCGCCCAGGCTGCCGCGGGCGCTCATGCTGCGAATGAAGACGCCCGGATCCTGGGCATGGCGCTGCATGCGCACCCGATCACCCAGGACCGCTCCGCCGCCGCGCGGGCTGCTGGGATCGACCGCCAATACGGCAGCAGTGAGATCCTGGCCCCGGAGTATGGTGAGGAGGCCATCGACCAAGGTGCTTTTTCCCGTGCCTGGGGCGCCGGTGATCCCGATCACGTATGCCTGCCCGCTATGGGGATACACGGCGGCGAACGGCTCACACGCGGCGGGATTCCCGTTCTCCACCAGTGAGATCAGGCGGGCAATGGCGCCGGGATCGCGGCGCAGCACCTTTTCGACCAGGTTGGACGGCATCGGTCAGCCGCCCAGGGTATGGCGGGCAATCACCAGACGCTGGATCTGGTTCGTCCCTTCGTAGAGCTGGGTTGCCCTGGCATCAAGAAAGTACCGTTCTAGCCGGTGTGTTTCGCCGGGCGTCGCCAGATCGGCGACCAGATCAAGGGCCGAGGTTGCGCCGGCCATGAGCCCGTCAGTGGCCAGCAGTTTGGCCATGGAGGCAAGCTTCGTAAACGGTAGGCCGGAATCGCATAGGCGGGCGGCCTCCCAGGTGAGCGCTCTGGCCGCCTCCATTGAGGTCGCGAGATCGGCCAGGGCGAATTGGGTTGCCTGGGGAATCCGACCGCCGGCTCGATCGTGATGGGCGAGAATGCGCATGGTTTCATCCAGCACCGCCCGACCAATGCCCAGTGCCTGGGCGCTAATCCCAATCCGTCCGCTATCCAGGGCCCGCATCGCCACCTTGAACCCCTCGCCCTCGGCTCCCAGGCGATTGGCCGCCGGCACCCGGCACTGGTTCAAGACGATTTCGGCGGTTACCGATCCTTTCAGTCCCATCTTGTGCATAGGGCGGCCAATCGTGAGCCCAGCCGTGGCGGCGGGGACCAGGAAGGCCGTGATTCCCCTGGCGCCCTGCTCCCGGTCGGTAGAAGCAAGGACGGTATAGAGTCCGGCCTTTCCGGCATTACTGATGAAGGTTTTGCCCCCATCGAGCACGTAGTCGTCACCTTCCCGCCGGGCGGTGGAACGGAGGCCGGCAGCATCGCTTCCCGCTTCCGGCTCGGTCAAGGCGAAGGCCGCCAGCACCCGCCCGGACGCCAGATCGGGGACGAAGCAGCGGCGCTGCTCCTCGCTTCCCAGCCAAAGCAACGGCTCAGTCCCCACCGAGGCATGGACATCAAGAGCAACCGCCGTGGAGGCGCAAACATATGATACTTCCTCGACGAAGAGGGCGAAACACAGATGGTCAAGACCGAGACCGCCAAGAGATCTGGGCGATACGATGCCCATGTAGCCCCGCTCGGCCGCCGCGCGGATCACGGCGGCGGGGAAGATTCCGGCGGCGGCGGCATCGGCGTGGGGCGCCACCTCCTTCCGCGCCCATTCCCGCGCCTCCAACCCGAACGCCTCCTGATGAAGCGTGAGCGCGAAGTGAGGGCCACCAGGGTGCGCGGCGTACGGCGCCTGTCCGGTCATTCGCCCGCGTGCGCCTGAGAGACCTGGCCCTGAGCCTGGATGAGCGCGGCCGGCACGGAGGGCCGCGCGGGCTCTCCTTCCTCGCCGCCGGCGGCGACCAAGTTCTCGGGCCGCGGATTGTATTGGGGTAGGGCAAGCTGCTGGCGGATGTGGCCAATGGCCAGATACACGCTGGTATTGGCCAGTTTCAACTCCTTCGCGATCTGCTTATGAACGCCGATCACCGGTTCGGGCAGCAGCGGCAGGTAGAGCGCGCGTACCTGTTCGATCTGTTCGGGGTTCGGCTCTTGCTGGCCGGAATCCCACCAACTGGCGATCGACTTCTCCTCCCGCAATTCCTTCACCGCCGATTTCACCGCCCGGAGGGGAATGCCAAGCTCGGTCGCTATTTTATGGCGGATACCATCAAACTCTGGTTGAGCAAGTTCGAGATAGCGGGTCCGGATCGCGTCAATCTGCTCCGGCGTAGCCTCGAATGGCTTCCGGAGGATGCGGGGCTTGGGTACACGCGGCTCCCTTGGGGCTTTCGGGCCCGGCTTGGCGGCCGGCCGCGCGGGGCGGGCGGCACCGTGCTTGTGGGCGGCATGGGAACTTTCGGCGGGCGCCGGAGCGGGGGGCGGCGAGGGAGCCTTGTAAGCGCCGAACTCCCCTTTATTCTCCTGGCCGGCTCGCAAGACCGCGCGCACGTCGACACTCGAAGGAGCCGCGACCGGGCGATGCTCCTGGGCGGCCAGGTGTTGATGGCGCGTCCGTTTCGCCTCGGCGTCGCAGGAGGGACAGACAGTTTTCTTGGCGGACGGCGTCTTGAAGCTCTTGCCGCATACAGTGCAACGAACTTTCATCTTGTTCATCGACTCACTCCCGTCCCAGAATGGCGCGTGCGATTACCAGACGCTGAATCTGGTTTGTCCCCTCATAAATCTGCGTGATCTTCGCGTCGCGCATGTGGCGTTCCGCCGGATATTCCTCCATGTACCCGTAGCCGCCGAAGAGCTGCAAGGCATCGGTGGCAACCTTCATGGCCGTGTCGCCGGCGAAGAGTTTGGCCATGGCCGATTCACGGGCGCAGGGTATACCTCGTTGGCGCAACTCCGCGGCCTGGAGGGTAAGGAGGCGGGCGGCCTCGATGGCGGTGGCCATATCGGAAATCATGAATTGAATCGCCTGGAATGAGGTGATGGTCTTGCCGAACTGGCGCCGTTGCGACGCATAGGCGATCGCATCGTCCAGGGCGGAGCGGGCGATCCCGACGGCCTGCGCCGCCACGCCGATCCGGCCCGCGTCCAGGGTCTCCATGGTGATCGTAAAGCCCTGGCCTTCCCGGCCCAGGAGATTGGCGGCCGGAATGGCACAATCGGTGAACAGCACTTCGGTGGTGACGGAACCGCGAATACCCATCTTGTGCATGGGCTCGCCAAAAGAGAGGCCGGGAGTGCCCTTCTCCACGATGAAGTCGCTGATTCCTTTATGCCCCGCCGAGCGGTCCGTCACCGCGGTCACCACGTAGGTGTCGGCGACACTCCCATTGGTGATAAAAGTCTTGGTTCCATTGAGGACGTAGGTATTGCCGGTGCGTACGGCGGTGGTCCGGATGCCGGCGGCATCGGAGCCGGCTCCGGGCTCGGTCATCGCCAGCGCGCCCAGCTTCCTGCCCGTGGCGAGCGGCTCCAGGAATGTTCGCTTCTGTTCCTCGTTGCCGAAGCGCCAGATCGGTTCCGCGCACAGGGAGATATTCACATCCAGGGCCAGACCGGTGCTGGCGCACGCGGCACACAGTTCCTCCACGATCATGGCGAAGAGGACGTAGCTCTGGCCGGCGCCCCCGTATTCCTCCGGCAGGCACACGCCCATCAGGCCCATCTCTCCCATCGCCGCGATCAGATCGCGGGGAAACTGGCCCGAGCGGTCAATTTCGGCGGCTCTTGGTCTGACTCGGTCCCGCGCGAAAGCACGTACCGTATCCATGATCAAGGCTTCAGTCTCATTCAAAGGGTACGGCATCGCGCCCTCTCACTTCCTTACATCATGCCCTATTGTACCGTGCGCAAGGTCAACCTCGTACAGAAGTGGGGCACGGAACAGGGTGCTTAGAATGCTTCCACGACCATGGCATCTCCCTGGGCGGTGCCGCTACAGATACCGGCCAGCCCGTAGCGGGCCCCGCGCCGGCGCAACTCATAGATCAAGGTCATCAGGATCCGGCCACCCGAGGCGCCAATGGGATGTCCCACCGCCACGGCTCCCCCGTTGACGTTCACCGTGTCGAGATCGAGATTGAGAATACGGGCGCAGACCAGGGGAACGGCGGCGAACGCCTCGTTCACTTCCACCAGATCGATGTCAGTTAGGTTGAGAGTGGCTCGCTCCAGAGCTTTTCGCAGGGCATACGCGGGCACCGCGTTCATATGCTGGGGCTCCATGGCGGCTTCACCCCAGCTTACCACGCGGGCCAGCGGCGCCAGACCGAGGCGGGCGGCGCGATCAGCCGCCATCAGGACCAGGGCGCTCGCTCCGTCGTTGACTCCGGGCGCGTTTCCGGCGGTGATCGTACCATCGGGTTCGAAAGCGGGCCGGAGCGCGGCCAGCTTGGCCGGCGTGGTGTCGGGCCGGGGCGGCTCGTCCGCGTTCACCGTCAGCGGGCCGCCTCGATCCTGTGGCGCCTCAACGGGGGTAATCTCGTCAACGAAGGCGCCCGCGGCGAGGGCGCGGGCATAGCGCTGCTGGCTACGGGCGGCGAACTCGTCCTGCTCCCAGCGCGTGATCTCATACTCGCGCGCGCCGGCGCTGCCGTAGACCCCCATGTGGACGGCGTTGACCGGACACCACAGACCATCGACGATCATGGCGTCTCGGATCTCGCCGTTGCCCATGCGATAGCCCCAGCGAGCCTTATCGAGCAGGTAGGGGGCGTTACTCATACTTTCCATGCCGCCGGCCACCGCGATCTCCACCTCGCCCGCCTTGATCATCAGGGCGGCAAGACTGCATGCTTTCAGCGAGGAGGCGCATACCTTGTTGACGGTGAGGGCGGGCACTTCGGGCGGTAGGCCGGCCAGCAAGGCTGCCTGGCGGGCCGGTATCTGCCCCAGCCCAGCCGGAATGACCGTACCCATGATCACCTGCTCAACCTGATCGCCGGGGAGGTTGACCCGCCGCATCACCTCGCGGATAGCCGCCGCGCCGAGATCGACGGCGCTCAATCCACGGAGGACGCCGCCGAACTTCCCGAACGGGGTGCGCGCGGCGGCCACGATTACCACATCATGCGCTGTCATGCTAGGGTTCTCCTTCTGGGGCAGGTCACAACCCGAGGTGCCGGGCGATCACCAAGCGCTGGACCTCGGAGGTACCCTCGCCGATTTCGTTGATTTTGCAGTCACGATAATAGCGCGACACCGGGTACTCATCCATGAAGCCGTAGCCACCGTGAATCTGCACGGCCTGGTCGGCGGCCCGCTTCGATGCCTCGGAGGCATAGAGCTTGGCCATCCCGGCGACCAGGCTGAAATCGCGCTTCCGGTCCTTGAGCCAGGCCGCCTTGTAGGTCATCAAACGAGCCATCTCGATCTCGGTGGCCATATCGGCCAGCTTGAACTGGATCGCCTGGAACTTCCCGATCGGCTGGCCAAACTGGCGCCGTTCGTTGGCGTAGCGTAGACTGGCGTCAAAGCATGCCTGGGCGAGGCCAACGCTCAAGGCCGCTACGCTGATTCTTCCGCCATCCAGGATCTCCAGGAACTGCTTGTAGCCGCCGCCGCGGACGCCGAGCAGGTTGCCCTGGGGGACGGCGCAGTCGGTGAAGGTCAAGCCGTGGGTGTCCGATGCGCGCCAACCCATTTTATTGTATGGCGGCTCGACCTGGAAGCCGGGGGTACTACTGGGGATGATGATTGTACTGATCTCACTTTTCCCGTCCGTCCGCTTCCCGGTGACCGCCGCGATCGTCACTCCCCCGGTGATCCGGGTGCCGGAATTGGTGATGAAGCACTTACTCCCGTTCACCACCCATTGGCCATCCCGCGCTTCGGCGCGGGTGCGGGTGGCTCCGGCGTCGGAGCCTGCTTCCGGTTCAGTGAGCCCGAAGCCCCACAGACGCTCGCCGCGAGCCAACGGAACCAGGTATTCTTGCTTCTGCTCCTCGCTGCCGAACAGATAGAATGGAGCCGAGCCGAGGGACACATGGGCGGCGAGGGTGATCCCGGTGGAGGCGTCGGCCCGTGAGACTTCCTCCACCGCGATGGCGTAGGAGACGGTGTCCCCGCCCGCTCCGCCGTATTTCTCCGGATAGGGAAGGCCCATCAGCCCGAGATCGGCCATCTTGGCCACCAGGTCATAGGGGAATCGGTGGGTACGATCCATCTCCTCGGCCCGTGGAGCCACCTCGGCCTGGGCGAAGTCCCGCACCGTATTCTGGATCAGACGCTGCTCGTCAGTCAGATCGAAGTTCATGGGCGTGCCCGCACCGCCGCGGTCAACTTGGGCACGATCTCCAGGCAGTCTCCCACGATCCCCAGATCGGCGAAATCGAAAATCGGCGCCTCTGGGTCTTTGTTAATGGCGATGATGGCGGCGCTATTTTGCATCCCTACTTTGTGCTGAATCGCTCCTGAGATGCCGCAGGCGATATATACCTTCGGCTTGACCTGCTTCCCGGTCTGGCCCACCTGCATCGCGTATGGTACCCAGCCAGCATCCACCGCCGCGCGCGAGGCGCCCACGGCGCCGCCCAGGGCCCCGGCTAGATCCTTCAATATTCCAAACGCCTCGGGACCGCCCATGCCGCGGCCGCCCGAAACGATGACCTGGGCCGCCTCGAGTGGAACCGCCTCGCCGGTAGTCTGCCGCACGGTCTCCACGTTCCGAACCCGGAGGGCCTGGGCGGAGGGCGCGAACGAGAGCGCTTCTACCGTCACCTCGCCGGGATACTCTCGCGCCTCGAACGTCCGCGCCCGAACGGTGATGATCGTGGTCACGTCCTGGTCGGCGGCGCAGGTAACGACCAGGGCGCCATCGAAGGCCGTTTCCTGCATCACCACGGCGCCGTCCCTCGCGGCAAGGGCGGTAGCGTTTGCCAGGAGACCGGCCCCGAGACGAACCGCGAGGCGGCCCGCGATGTCTGGCCCATCAAGTGCGGCGTCCAGCAACAAGGCGCGAGGCCCTTTCGCCTCGATGGCCTGGCCCAGTATATCCGCCACCCCGTCGGCGCCGGCCCCGGCCAGGGCGCTATCGTCGCAAACGAGTACCTGCTGAGCGCCCCAGCGAGCGAGGGCGGCAGCCTGAGCGCCCGCCCCGGACCCGTATATCACGGCTACTGCCTGGCCACCCAGTTGGGCCGCCAGATCTCGCGCTCCGGCCAGCAGATCGAGGCCGGCTCGGGCCGGTGCTTCCCCCTCAAGTGGGACGAGAACCCAGATATCGGATGTGGTAGGTTTCTGCATTGGTCACACCACCTTTCGCACGGCCAGGAAGGCCAGAATACGTTCGGCAGCGTCACCCTTGTCTTCCACCACCTCACCCTTGGCTCGCGGTGGCGGGGCCACGGCGCCCAGCACGTGGGTCCGCGCCCCCGCCGTCCCCACCCGATCCGGCTCGATCGCCAATTCCTCCAGCGACCAGGTCTGCAACGGCTTCTTCTTTGCCCCCATGATCCCCTTGAGTGAAGGGTAGCGTGGCGTATTGATCGCGTCGGTAACCGCCAGAATCAGCGGCAGGTCGGACTCCTGCACGATATAGCCGTCGCTGAGTCGGCGATGGGATCGCACGGTTTTCCCCTCGATTGTGACCGTATTGGCGTTGGTAAGGAGAGCCAGATCCAGGTGCTGGGCCATGGCCGCCGCCAGCACTCCCGCTCCGCCGTCATCGCTCCGCATCCCCAGGATGACCAGGTTGGGGTTGAGCTTTTGGATGGCGGCGGAGAGGGCGAGCGCGGTACCGAGAATGTCGCTCCCCCGCAGCGCGTCATCGCTGATCAGCACAGCGCGCGCGTCCAGATCGCCCGCCATCGCGAGGGCCTTGCGTAGGCTATCCACTGCCTCGTCCGGTCCCATGCTCAGAAAGGTGATCGAGCCGCCGTGGGCCTCCAGGAGCCGGAGCCCTTCCTCGATCGCGGGCTCATCGTAGGTATTGATCGCATTGTCGACGCTCTCGCGATCCAGCAAGAGGTCAGGGTCCAGCCGCTTCTCTGCCGTGGCGACGGGCGTTTGTTTCACGCAAACTACAATGTCCACGCATTCTCCTCTGGGCAAGCATGGGGTGGACGGCTTGCAGAGCAGGTTGGCCGCCCGCGACCGTCAATGTCGCCCCTCATCCCCAGTATAGCATGGGGTGCCTGACGGGCCCGGCGCGGCCAGCGAATCCGCGACCACCTCGGCGAAATCCCGCACTTTCAAGGTACTCTCCACGTTCATGCCCTTGATCCCATCCTCGAACATGGTGGTACAGAATGGGCAGGCGGCGACAATAGTGTCAGGTTTGACCGCCATGGCTTGCTCGATCCGGTTGTGGCTCATCCGTTTCCCGGTCCGCTCCTCCATGAACGAGCGCCCACCACCGCCGCCGCAGCACATGCTGCCGCGCTTGGTTCGTTCCATCTCCACCAGGTTGGCCATGGGCAGACCGCGGAGGATGTCGCGCTGCGGCTCGAAGACGCCGTTGTAGCGACCAAGGTAGCAGGGGTCATGGAAGGTCATGGTTCCGTCACCAACCGGACGATCCAGGGTGAGGCGCCCCTGGGCCACCAACTCGGCGATAAACTCGGTGTGATGCACCACCTCATAGGTACCGCCGAACTGCGGATACTCATTCTTGATCGTATTGAAGCAGTGGGCGCAGGCGGTGAGAACTTTCTTCACCCCATAGTCGTTCAGGGTCTGGATGTTTTGCTCGGCCAGAGACTGGAAGAGGTATTCGTTCCCGATCCTCCGGGCTGGGTCTCCATTGCAGGTTTCCTCCTTCGCCAGGATGGCGAATTTCACGTTCGCCGCCTTGAGGAGCTTGACGATGGCCGCCGCGACCTTCTTGTTCCGCTGATCGTAGGAACCCATGCAGCCCACGAAATAGAGCACATCGATCCGCTCGCCCGCCGCCGCGATCTCGGCCATGGTCGGCACGTCAAGATCCTTCGCCCAGGCGCCGCGCTGCTTTTTGGGCAGTTGCCAGGGGTTGCCGTTCTTTTCCAGGTTGGCGAAGACAGGCTGGATCTCGGCCGGGAATCGGCTCTCCTCCAGCACCAAATTGCGGCGCATATCGAGGATCTTCGGCACATGCTCGATGAAGACCGGGCATGCTTCCACGCACCACCCGCAGGTCGTGCAGGACCACAGGCTTTCATCGGCGATCCGCCCTCCGATCAGCGGGTGGGCGCCGTCCGTATTCGAGCCCTTCCCGGCCAGCAGGCTGTCCGCCTCCCCAAACAGCCCGTATTTGATTCCGAGCACCACCTCCTTGGGCGAGAGCGGCTTGCCGCTCAGGAGGGCGGGACAGTTTCGGTCGCAGCGGCCACATTCGGTGCAGGAGAACGTATCCAGGAGGTGCTTCCAGCCAAATTGCTCAAGCTTCCCGACCCCAAAATGCTCCTGATTCTCCAGGTCACGAATTGGCGTCATCGCTCCTCTGGGCGTGCTGGGGCGGAAAAAGACGGTGAACGCGGCCGTGAGGATGTGCAGATGCTTGCTGGACGGAAGGTAGACCAGAAAGCCAAGCACGGTAAGGATGTGGGCCCACCAGAAGACGCCGTAGAGATTGGCTGCCGCGTTAAGGCTGAGGCCGCCCACCAGTCCGGAGAGGGCATAGCCGATGAACGACCAGTGGGCGATGTTGGAACCGTAGGCGACGATGGCGAATGCTTCGGTGAAAAGCAGAGTAATCATGAGGACTGTGATCAGTCCCAGGATAATCCAGGCGTCGGGCTTGGTGGTCAGCCGATAGGGCTTCACCACGATCCGGCGATAGGAGGCGGCGCCCACCGCCGCCAGCACCACGATGATCATCAGGTCGAGGAGGACCATGTAGACCGGATCGTTTCCCACGGCGGGGATGAGGACGGCGTGGTCGAGTCCGGCCGCGAACAGTTGCAGGGTTCCCAGGGTAATGATCAAGAAGCCCCAGAAGATCAGGGCATGAATGATCCCGGGAACCCGGTTGGGAGACTTGATGAGCCGCCGCTGGCCCAGGACGTAGAGCAGCAGATCGCGGACCCGGCCGGGCATATCGTCGAAGCGATCTTCCGCCGTGCCCACGCGGAC
>DATLQX010000287.1:0-3778 GCA_035534995.1 Chloroflexota bacterium
ACCCTGGTCCACGAATGATTTCCCCGTCCTACTCCGCGCCGTCCGCGTGGTCATGGTGCGCGGCGTCGTTGCGGGACATATCCATGGGTGCCGTACCCATCAGATCGCCCTCGGGCATGCTCGCCATTACCGAGGACGCGCCATCGGCGGAGACGCCGCGGAGAGCCGGGGTATTGGCAGCGCAGGCAGTGCCGAAACGTGGTAGGCCGAACGGGAGATGGGTATCACCGCGCGCCAGGATATGCCGGTGATTGGTGGGCCGCCCATCCGCGTCACCGTGACCCCAGAGCGTGAAGCTGCGAGCGTTCGCGTAATGGCCAACGAAGCTGCGCCGGAAGCGATTGAGGGAACGATTGCGGTGCGACCGGTGGAGGACATGGCCACCAAAGAAGGCCACGTCGCCCGGCTCCATCACTGCCGGCCTCTCCTCGTTCGGATATTTTGCCGCTATCCGCGAGAGCGTATTGCTTTGCTCATCCGTGCCGCTCACGTTCGCCACCACCGGCAAATCGCCAAGCGTATCGCCGTGGTTGGCGCGTTCGCGCCCGGCGGTCGGATAGATTGGCTCGTGTTGGCTACCAGGCGTGAACCACATGCAGCCGTTTTCCTCGTCCGCCCGATCCACGGCCAGCCAGGCCCCGCACAGGGTGTCGGGCACGGTGGGAATATAGTACGAATCCTGATGGTAACCCTGGCCCTCGCCACCGGGAAATTTTAAGAAGAACATGCTTTGCATGGCCATCAGGTCCGGGCCAATCAGGGCCTCGAGCACGTCGAGCACCCTGGGGTGCAGCAGAAAGCGCTCGTGGATTTCCAGAACGCGGTGCAGCATATGGACGCGCAAATACCGTCGTTCCAGTTCCTCCGGTGTCGCTCCGGTGGGCGCCGGCGCCAACCCTGGCACGCTGATCCGCCCATAGATCAAATCCTCGCTATGCTGCTTGAGTTCCGCGACATCGGCGGTGGGCACCAGGCCGGGGACGATCAGGAAACCCTGTCGGTGGAAGGTGATATAGTCCCGTACGCTCATCCTATAGCGTTCATACGGGCGAGGCGACTGGACCACGGCCACTTCAGGCGCCGCGTCCGGAACGTCGGGCACGGCGGTGATCGCCAACTCACGCGCGGTCAATTCAGCGGCATCGGAGGCAGCCGTGGTCATGTCGGTCCGAGTCATGGCGCGTCCCTTTCTGAATCCAGAGGCATAGTGCGAAGTACTCAGTGCGTATAAGAACATGATAGTGAGCACTGGAGTTATACGCACGGCGTTGAGAGGCTACGGGCCGCGCCGCTACCGCTGGGCGGGTGACGCCACCTGATTAGGCGCCAGGGGCAGGCGGGAGAATCTCCTCGATCGCGACCCGCCGGCCAGTGGCGGCGGACTGGATGGCCGCGAACACCATGGCCAGGCTCTGGATGTTGTCATGACATTCTCCCATGGGCGTGGCGCCGGTGCGCAACGCCTGGAGGAAAGCACGCAGCGAGGCGGCGATCCCCGAGGGCTCATCGGGATCTACCGCGCCCGGATGACTGGTCGTCTGGGCAATGAGACCAGTTCGCTCGGCCGCCACCCGCGCCACTGGAGCCTGCCACCCATCCCAGGTCGCCTCTCCCCGTGGTCCCACCGCCCGCCAGTCCGCGTCCCAGGCGGTTTCCTGCCCCTCGGCGCACCAACTGCCGCGGTAGGTGAAGCGGAGGCCGTTCGTCATTTCGAAGAGAGCGGTGGCCGCGGCCGCGCCGGCGTACCAACTCCAACTTGGGTTGAACTCCTCGCAATACACGGCCACCGGATCCGCTTCGGAGAGAAAGCGAGCGGCGTCAAAGGTGTGGATTGCCATGTCGAGCAGCAGCGGGCTGGGCATCTGGTCACGGAAGCCGCCGAAGTGCGCGCCCACATAGAAGTCGCTGTTGAGGATGCCAAGTGGGCCAATCTCGCGCCGGATCAAGGCGCGCAGGGCCGAAAGTTGGGGATGATAGCGACGGCTTTGCGACACCATAAACAGCTTCCCCGCGCGTTCCGAGGCCGACACCATGGCCCGCGCGTGCTCCATGGTGTCGGCCATCGGCTTCTCACCGAGCACGGGGATACCGGCGGCCAGGGCCGTCAGGGTCACCGCGTGATGGGCCTCCGGCACCGAGACGTCCACCACGAAGTCAGGCCGGGTGTCGCGCAACATGCGCTCGAGGTCGTTGCCCGTACGCGCCTTCCCGCCGGCGAACTCGATGCTCGCTTCCGCCGCCAACTCCGGGCGGAGATCCACCCAGCCGGAAATCTCGACCTCCCCGTGGTCGCGCAGGTTGCGACCCCAGGTTCGCCCCATGTTGCCCGCGCCCACGATCACCGCCCGGAACACCGCGCCCTCCCACCTTCTCGCACTTCGCGATCGCGTCCTACGCCCACCACATGGTCCCAGCGGGCTCACCCACCACTGCCTCCTTGAGCAAGGTCACCGCCTTCTCCAGACCTTCCCGCGGGGACAGCAGCCCATCCTCATGCTCGATGCTCAACACATGGTCGTAGCCTACCACCCGCAGGGCGCTGACCAACTGCTTCCAGAACTCCACCCCGTGCCCGTAGCCGACCGTACGGAAGACCCAGGCACGGTGGGCGATATCGGAGTACGGGGTGGTGTCGAGGACGCCATCGCGGCGGGCGTTATGGGGATCAATGGCGGTGTCCTTGGCATGCACATGGTAGATCGCGCTCCCCAGAGCGCGCACCACCTCGATCGGATCGGCGCCCTGCCAGAAGAGATGGCTGGGGTCGTAATTGGAGCCAATCACCTCGCCCACCGCCTCGCGCAAGCGCAGCAGGGTGGCGGCGTTATAGACCACGAAGCCGGGATGCATTTCGATGGCGACCTGGACCCCATGCGCGCGGCAGAACTCCGCTTCCGCTCGCCAGTAGGGGATCACCCGCTCGTCCCACTGCCAGCGGACGATTTCGCCAAAATCATTCGGCCAGGGGCAGGTCACCCAGTTCGGATACCGGGCCTGATCGCTGTCGCCGGGGCAACCGGAGAACGTGACCACCGAGGCCACGCCCAGGCGCTCGGCCAACAACACGGTGTCGCGGAACTGGCGCCGATGCTCTCCCGCGATCGCCGCTTGTGGGTGCAAGGGATTGCCGTGGCAACTGAGGGCGCTAATCTGGAGCCCGCTCCGCGTGATGAGGTGCTCGAACGCGGCCAGCTTGGCCGGATCCTCCAGGAGATGTGCCGGCACGCAATGCGTGTCGCCGATATAGCCGCCCGTTCCAATTTCAATCGCCTCCACTCCTAGAGCGAGCAGGAGGTCGATCGCCTCTTCGAGAGGGTGCTGCTTCAGCAGGACGGCGAATGCGCCAATCTTCATCCGTGGATCCTTTCTCTCCTCAGGGTCGTGGTATCTCACGCCGGCTGGTTGCTGATCAGCCGTTCCGGCCGCGCGTCCGGTTGAAGCGGTGCAGAACGAGCGACAGGATTACCACCAAGCCATAGAACAGATTGGTCCAGAAGCCCGAGAGGCCGACCGCGATCAGGCCGGTCTCGATGAAACCAACCGTACACGCTCCACAGATGGCGCCGGCGATGGTGCCCACCCCACCCCAGGTCGGCGTCCCGCCGATGAACACGGCGGCGATGATCGTGAGCAGATACCCCTGGCCGGTGGTCGGGTAAAAGGAGTTGTCGACCAACACCGCCAGGACACCCGCCAGGGCCGAGGCGAAACCCATGAACATGAAGGTCTGGATCTTCACCCAGCGCGCGTCGATCCCCATCGCCTTGGCGGCTTCGGC
>DATLQX010000288.1:0-9974 GCA_035534995.1 Chloroflexota bacterium
CCGATAGTATAAATAGACGGCGTGACTGATGATCGCAGGCGGGAAGCGATGGCGGTGGTACCAAGATGCGGGCTCGCTCACAGGCGTTTCCTTTCCCGACACCCTCATCATATGGTGTCCACGACTTTATGTGACAGTACCCACACCGCCGCTCGCGGGCTCCGCCCCGCACCCAGGCCCCGATCCCCTCGCTAGGGGCCGGTTGGCCCGTGCAGCGTATGGCCTTTGGCCCTGATAAGACGGTCAAGTCGGGTGGTAAGGTTATGGTAGGGAGGTGCATACGCTCGTGCCACCCGTCAAGCACCGCTTTTTTTTGGGATCCTTTGCGCCACACGCAGGGTGAGGTGCCCATCAGTGGGTCAGCGATGGCCACTGTGCACCGCAATCCACGGTCGCCGACTCAAGGGAGCATGCAAGAATGAGAGTGTCACCAATTGCGGCGCTGGATGTACCTCATTGGCCTTCTCCTCACCTCGGCAAGGCGGCGACCACATCAGATGGCTGCCACGGCAACTGGCGGATCAGCGTGCGCGGCGGCGCGGCGCGCAAGGTGGATCGATCTCTGTGTCTTTCTGGGCACGCTTGGGCTGGTCGCGGGGATAGAACTGTCGGATGAGGTGTTCCACGCGCTCAACGGCCAGAACGACTGGCATCGGGCCCTCGCCAACGCACTTCAGCTTATGCGGCTAGAGAACACCCTCGGCATCTGGGTGGAACCGGGAATGCAGACAGCAATCCTGCGCCCGACCCATTTTCTGGGCCTCACCCTTGGCGCGCCCCAGTTCGTCCCGCTGTTCGATGCCATCTACGGCCTGGGCCATGTGGGCGTCACCTTCTGCTTCGCGCTCTGGATATTTCGATGCCGCCGCCCGGTCTTCGCCTTTCTGCGCGGCGTGTTCGTACTTGCCACGGCGCTGAGCGTGGCGGTGAGCGAGATAGTGCCCCTGGCACCGCCGCGGTTAGCGATCGGCTTGCAGTACCAGGGACGTCCCTTCCACTTTCTTGATACAGTGTTCGAGCACGGAGGAGTTCAGGTCGCCTTCAATGAGTATTCGGCCATGCCCAGCCTGCACCTGGTCTGGGCGCTGCTGGTTGGGGTGGGCATGGTCTGGTTAGCACGATCCCTGGTCGCGCGAGTGCTTGGTGGGCTCTATCCCTTGCTCATTCTCACGGCCGTGATCGTAACGGGCAACCACTACCTGTTGGATGGGGCGGGCTCCCTGGCCGTGGTGTGCGTCGCCACCATGTTGGCCGTGCCGCTCGAGCGGTGGCACGCCAAGGATGGCACGTTTGCCGCAACACTCCGGCGGCTGCGACGCGCGCGCTCTGGGGATGGTGCCGCAAGGCGGGACGCCCCTGCCGGTACCGGCATGACCGGGTATCACGCGGCCTAATGGGGGACGTTTGGCGATCGGGAGAATACGGATGGCGTAGCTGTCCAGGTTTCCCAGGCCGCTGATTACGCGCTCATCAGGGCAGCTGGCTCCCCATCCCTCCTGTATGCCACTTGGGAGCGCATGACGTCGATCGGGCAAAGCATCGTGATCGCCGGTGCGACGGCCGGGAACGGGTCATCGTGGCGATGGCGGCGCTGGATGCAGCAGGTAGAGCAGCAGGCGCGCCAGCGGCTGCTGTTCCGTGGCGGCGAAGCCGGCCTCGCGCGCGAGCGCCTCGATCGTCTCGCCCCGGAGCCGATGCTCCAGGGGCGGCCCGAACGCTTCGTCCCGGTACGGCCATTCGAGCACGGCCACTCGCCCCGATCCCACGCGGCGCGCTTCGCGCAACACCTGCCCTGGGTTCTCCACCTCATGCAGCACCAGGCCCAGGAAGACCAGATCGAAGGCGCCGTCCGCGAACGGCAACGCCTCCGCCGCCGCTTGCTGGAAGTGTCCGCGCGGCACATGTCGCTGAGCAGCCGCCACCATCTCAGGGTTGACATCGATCCCCCAGACCGCAACCCCACGCCGATCGAAACTTTCGCCGAAGAGTCCACTGCCCATGCCGACGTCGAGCATCGTCCCGACCCGCACGCCGGATAGGCTCAGGTCGACCACCCGCTCCACCTCCAGCCAGTCACGGCGTTCTGGTGAGCGTAGCTGCTCCACCGACCCGCCATATCGCTTGTCAGTCATGATTCATCCTCTCCTCTCTGCCCGTTTCCCCAGGTCCATGGAGAGCGCGCGTACAGCCTCCTGATCCTTCGGCGAGATGAGAGCCATGGTCGTGTCCTCCTTTTATCTGGGGCAGCACCGGAACCGGTGCTTCTACCTACCTTGCCGGGGCCTGGGCGCGCGCCGAGACCGGTACCGCCCAGGCGTGGCGCCGCCAGGCGTCGAAGCCGCCGACCAGGTCGACCACGCGCGGATAGCCCGCGCCGACGAGCAGGCTGGCGGCGATCGAGGAGCGCACCCCACTCTGGCAGTAGACGGCGATGGTCCGGTCCCGCGGCACCTCGGCCAGCCGCCGCGTGAGATACCCCAGCGGGATGGCACGACTCCCATCAATGGCGCCGAGCGCCACCTCCGCCGGCTCGCGCACGTCCAGCAGCATCACATCCTCGCGGGACAGCAGGTCGAACAGCCCAGCGGGGTCGGTGCGCTGGACGGTGGCCGGCTCATGCCCCTGCGCCGCCCAGGCGGCCAGCACCCCCGACGAGGCGTAGCCGGCCAGGTCATCCAGCCCGATCAGCTGCAGCTCCCGCACCGCCGCCAGGTCGTCGTGCTCGTCCACGATCAACGCGAACGGGCGATCATAGGGTAGCTGCCAGCCTGCCAGGGTCACGAACGAGGGACCCAGGGGGATATTGATCGTGCCGGGGAGGTGCCCGCCGGCGTAGGCATCGGCAGGACGGGTGTCGACCACCATGGTCCCGGCACTCAGCACCTCCCGCAGGTCGTGGAGGTGCAGATGTCGCGGCGCCGGCAGCGTTGAGAGCAGCGCGGGACCCGCCTTGTTGATCCGTTTCATCTGGGCGAAGTAGGCGGGCGGGCTGGGCTGCCCAGCAAGCACCTGCTCGACGAACTCGTCCTCGCCCTGGACCTGGAAGGCCCAGTTGAACCGCTTCTCGTAACCAAGCGTACTCTGCGGAACGGCCCCCAGCGCCTTGCCGCAGGCGCTGCCTGCCCCGTGTCCCGGCCAGACCTGCAGGTACTCAGGCAGGGTACGGAAGCGCCCCAGGGAGCGGTAGAGCTGCCGAGCGCCCGCCTCCATCGTGCCGGTGTAGCCGGCGGCGCGCTCGAGCAGGTCGGGCCGGCCCACGTCGCCCACGAAAACGAAGTCGCCGGTGAAGATCCCCATCGGCTGGTCGGCATGGGCGGTGTCGGTGAGCAGGAAGGCAATGTGCTCGGGGGTGTGGCCGGGCGTATGCATCACGGCAAGGCGGATGTTGCCCACCATGAAGGTGTCGCCGTCGCGGAGCAGGGTGGCACCGGCCCGAGCGGCGTAGCCGTATTGCCAGCCGGGGCTACCCTCGGCGGAGAGATAGAGCCGCGCTCCGCCGCGGGCGGCCAGCTCGCGGGCGCCGGAGACGAAGTCGGCGTGGATGTGCGTCTCGGTCACGGCGCTGATGCGGAAACCCTCCCGCTCGGCGAGCGCGAAGTATTGGTCCAGGTCGCGGTTGGGGTCGATCACCAGGGCCTCCCCGGTGGCGGCGCAGCCGACCAGGTAGCTGGCCTGGGCGAGTTGTTGGTTGTAGAACATGCGCATGAACATGGTTCGCTTCTCCAGTTGCCCTGATAGGGCCAATCATCAGATCGCGCCATCCACCTCATTGGTCGGCGCTGGTTGCCGCAAGGCACGCAAGGCACGCTCAAGGCGGTCGCGTGCCTCGGCGGCGACCGGGGCGATCGCCGAGTTGGCGACCAGGCCGAGGGCGGCCTGGGGGTCCATCGCCTTGACCGTGGTGCCGCTACCAGCCTCGTAGAGAACCACGTTGCAGGGCAGGAGCAGGCCGATGTCCAGCTCGGCCGTCAGGGCGCGATGGGCCAGGGGCGGGTTGCAGGCACCCAGGATCACATAGCGTCGGAACGGGGCACCGAGCTTCTCCTTGAGGGTCTGCTGGACGTCGATCTCGGTGAGCACGCCGAACCCCTGCTCCTTGAGGGCGGCGCGCGTCCGGGCCATGGCCTCCGCGAAGGGGAGGTCCAGGTGCACGCCGAATCCATAGGCGGTCGGTGTCGTGGTCGTTAGTTCTTCCATGATGATTCTCCTTCGGTCTCATAGTTGCCGGGCCTGGGTTCGCGCCCTGGCCTGGCGACCTTCGTCCTGGTCCTATGTCCCCGAGGGATGGCCCAGCACGGTACGGGCAAGGATATAGAGGGCGACGAGCACGACCAGGCCGGCGAAGCTCTGGCGTAGGCGCTCCTCGTCGAGGCGCCCGGAGAGCCGGCTGCCCAGGACCGACCCCACCGCGCCGCCGATGATGAACAGGACGGTCACCTCCAGGTCGATGCCGCCATAGCGGAGGTGGCCGGCCAGCGCCGCCGCGGCGTTGATGGCGATCACCACCAGCGAGGTGCCGACCGCGTCGCGCATCGGCAGGCCAAGCACCAACACCAGGGCGGGGACAATCAGGAACCCGCCGCCGACCCCAAAGAATCCGGTGAGCACGCCCACTCCTAGCCCGGCCAGCGTCACCCGCCAGGTGATATGGACTTCAGGCGCGGGCTGCCGTCCTCTCAGGCGAACGCGCGCCATCGCCGTGGCCGCCGCCAGCATCAGCAGCGCGAAGCCCACCAGCACCGCCCGCTCGGGGGCCAGGTGATTGAGCCAGCTGCCGGCCAGCGCGCCCACGATGCCGATGCCGCCGAAGATAAGGCCCACCGGCAGCCTCACCCGGCTGGCTTTGCCGTGCTCCCAGGCGCCGATCAGGGCGTTGGCGCCGACGATGGCCAGGGCAGTGCCCGTCGCCAGGTGCGCGCTCTCGCCGAGGGCGTAGACCAGGATGGGCACCGTGAGGATCGAGCCGCCACCGCCCACCAGGCCCAGTAAAAGTCCGACCAGCACGCCGCCGGCCAGGGCAAGGGCAATCTGCTCCACCGAGCACCTACTTTTGCGGTAACCCGGCGCGGTGCCAGGCCAGCATGCCGCCGCGCACGTTGCGCGTGTCGGTGAGGTTGTGTTGCCGGAGCAGATCCTGCGCCACCCGGCTGCGATTGCCGCCGCGGCAGATCAGCAGCACGGTGCGGTCGGTGGTGACCTCGCCGAGGCGATTGCCCAACTGGCCCAGGGGGATGTTCCGGGCGCCCCTGGCATGGCCAGCCTTGAACTCATAGGGCTCACGCACGTCGACGAGTTGCGCGCCCTGCTGCTGCAAGTCATGCGCGGTGGTCACGTCGACTTCGGTCGCTCCGGAGGCCGTATGCGATCCGAGCAACCGCTCGAATAGACTCATCTGATCCTCCTTACGATCTCGTAGTTCCCAGTAAATACTCTACCCGGGTAGGGTATAAGCGGCCACTGTGTGATGCTCCCCCTTGGTGGTCGCCTCGCTGCCGGGGAGCCTAGAAGTGGGTCAACATGCCGATGCTCGCTCCGATCGCCTTGCGCGCCTCATCGGGCGGCAGCGTCAGGCACTCCTCGACGTTGGCGGTCACCACGGCCGCCGCCACCTTCTCCAGCGCCGCGCGCGCCGCCATCACCTGCGGCAGGATCTGGTCGCACCGGCGGTGTTCCTCGATCATCTTGCCGACGCCGCGCACCTGGCCCTCGATGCGCGCCAGGCGGTCCCGCAGGTCCCGCACCGTCCGCGCGTCCCATGGTCCATCCATGCCTGTTCCTCCTGTGCTGCCCGCTCGCCCTTCCCGCATGGTGAGCGTTTCAATCCGCCCAATAGCACATCCGCGGGATGCGGGGAGCAGGACTCCCTGTCGCGACGAGCCGTGGGGAAGGTGACCCCTCAGCCGATCGCGACCGTAACCCGCTCCGTAGCCGCGCGCGCGCTTCCCTCTTCCACGATCGTGAACGATCTGGTGATGGTGGCCACCCCGCGCAGGGTGGCGGCCACCGAGCAGTACTTCTCCTCGGACAGGGCGATGGCCCGCTCCACCGCCGCCTCGACGATGTCCTGTCCGCGCACCTCGAAGTGCACCGCGATCCGCTCGAAGGCGCGCGGGTACTCCTCGCGCTGCTCGCCGCGCACCGTGACGCGCAGGCCGCTCACCCGCTGCCGCTTCTTGCGCAGGATGGCGATCACGTCCATCGCCGTGCAGCCGCCGAGCGCGGCCAGCAAGAGGTCGCTCGGCTTGAAGCCCTCCCAGGTGGCGCGGCCACCCGGCCCGTCAAGCACGATGCTGTGCCCGCCGCTCCCCGAGGCCACGAACTGCTCACCCTGGACCCATGTCACCGCTACATCACTCATCTCATCTTCCCTTGCCTATTCTTTGTCCGTGCCCATTGGCCCCACGCCTGGCCGGCGCCAGCCGAACCGACGTCCGACCGAGGATGTTCATTCGCGGCTCAGATAGCGTGCCGGGGCGTGAGCGCCTCGACCAGGCAGTGCCCCCAGGCGCCCATGACGATCGGCACCAGGCCGACTACCACCAGGGCGATTCCGGCCGGCGTGGCCCCGAGGACCCCGATCCCGATGCCCATGAGCACCAGACCGAGAACGATGCTCGCCGCGCGTCCCCACACCGTATTCATGCCGGCGTTGATCTCGTTCATCTTCGCTCCCTCCTTGACTGATCCACCGGTGCGAGAGGTCGCCCATCCGCGGCACCCGTCTCTCCGCATCCGTTCATACTCATACCATATACCCTACTGGGGTATGGTACAAGCCTTTGCGAAAAATCGGTCGCGTGGCGCGCCAATGGATGCGAACCGGCACGGCAACGCGGATTGCCTGGATGTGGACAGGCCCGTCGCCATTCCTGCCCGCCGAGCCCCACAAGGCCCCGCCCGACGGCCCGATTCCGAGTGGCCCGGCTCCGTTAGTATGCCGCCCTTGCCTGGGCACTCGCCTCAGGCGTTTCACCTGATGCGCGTGGACCTGATCGCGGCTATGCTGTGCATGTGGGGCCTAGTCCCGCAACCGGCCGCGGCGTGCGTCCGCTCTCGCTCACCCATCCTCGCCGAACGGCGCATTCCCGCCATGCAGGCTTCGCCCCCGCGGCTCGGGAGCTAGAGGAGAACAGCGATGAAGGCAAGCAACACGATCACCAAGGAATCAATAGACGCGGCCGGCGTGCCGCGCCTGCACCACCTCTACGCGGTATTCGACGAGGACGATGCCTGCCGTCGCGCCATGGATGCGTTGCACGCGCTGGGCCTGGAATCCGAGCAGTTGCGGGGGACCGACGCCCCATTGCTCGAGCACCCGGCGCTGGGAGCGGGCATCCTCAGCCGGCTGGAGCGCGTGATCAAGGGCGTGGGTGGCGAGCGCCACCTGGCGGCGATTTACGCGCACCATCTCAGGGAGGGCCGCACCATGCTGGCCGTCCGCCTGCCCCACTCGGCAACGGCGGCGGAGGTCGCCCATGTGATTACCGCGAACGGCGGCTACGAGGTGGCGTACTTCCGCGACTGGTCGATTGAATATCTGAGCCCCAGGGAGAACGTGGCGCACGGCCTTCCGACCCACAGCGGGACCAACACGGACGAGTAACCCGTGGGCGCCTGACGATGGCGGGCGGACTACGGAGTCTGGCAGCAGGCATACGCACGGTGGGAGCGTGAATACTACTGCCATGGATGCGATGGCATCTTTGCACCTGGTGAGTAGCCGTCCCGATGATGCGGAACTCAAGTTCCCCCCACTATCCTCTGCTGGGCTAGCCACCGCGCAAGTTCGCTGGCCGGGTTATCAACCTCTTTCCGCAATCGTGCGGCCGTGGAGCCGCGATCACACGCGGGTGAGCGAGTTTGTGCATATTCAGGTGCCGGACGTGTTCCTGCGCCTCGACCCACCCCAGATCTACCTGGCCCATGTCAAGGGGGACAGCGACGGGTATGTCCCGATCCTCCCGATCCTCGCGCAGGAGTTGCAGACGGGGGGTTTTTGCATAACCCCTCAAAAAGGTGCATTAAGGCTCAGCATCGTCAGGCAGGGCCGCATGTTGTGCGAGTTGTTGCACGAGAGCCGCCACATCGATGGGCTGGGGCCGCCTGGTGAACTCGAACCGGCCATGCAGGTTCACATGGCCCCAGGTGGCCAGCGCGATCCCTTTGAGTGCCTCCGCGCCGGCGGTATCACCGCTGGCCAGTCTTTGCGTCAATCGCTCCGAAAGCATCGTCGCGTTGAAGTAGAGAATGCAATTCGTGAGCAGGCGGCTGCACTCGCTCCAGATCTGCTGTTCCTCCTGGTTGCGTCAAGTTCCAGCGCACGGCTGACGCGGAGGCACGCGGTCTGGTAGGCTCGGGCGAATACTGAGGGTAGAGGAGGCGAGCGATGCCCTGTCCACACTGCGAATCCGCGACCACCCAGGAGCAGCCCACGCGGACCAGCCTGGGCTACCGAACCTTCCGCTGCATCGCCTGCCGGCGGCGCTTCAACGAGCGGAGCGGCACCCCCTTCAACGAATTGAGCGTGCCGACCGATATCGTCTTCCTGGTCGTGCTCTGGCGGCTGCGCTATCCGCTGAGCCTGCGCCACCTGGCGGAGATGTTCCTGGAGCGAAGGTTCGTCTTCAGTCATGAGACCGTACGATCCTGGGAAGCGCTAGTGGCGCCGCTGCTGAGCGAGTACCTGCGGGCCAGGCGGCGCGGCAAGGCCGGTCTCAAATGGCGCGCGGACGAGACCTCTGTGAAGGTCCACGGGGTCTGGTGCTACCTCTATCGGGCAATCGATGCCGATGGAAACCTGGTGGATTCTCTGCTGAGCGAACATCGAGATATGGAGGCGGCCAAGCGCTTCTTTCGCCAGGCCCTCCAGGTAGTTGGGCGTATCCCCGAGAAAGTGACGACGGATGGGCATGATTCCTACCCCGTGCTATCCGGGAGACGTTGGTTGAGGCGGTGGTGCACCGCTGCAGCCGGTATATGAACAGCCGCAAAGAGCAAGATCATCGAGGCATCAAGAGACGCTACCACCTGATGCGCGGCTTCGGCAACTTCCACTCGGCAGCACGCTTCTGCTCGGCCCACGATGAGCTACGCGACTACTTCCGGCACCGGATCAGGATGAACGAGGTGGTCCCACTGGGAACCCAACGAGCGCAATTCCGCTCCCGGATGGGTGAACTGCGGGCGATGCTCAGGGCGGCGTAGGCCGTCAGTCGACAGAAACCACCCTGTTCATCCGGCTCCTGCCGGCTCCGGCAGTGACCCTGTGCGCTGGAACTTGACGCAACCAGATGTCCAGCACGATCCCATCCGCATCGACCGCTCGCCACAAGTAGTACGTCCGGCCACCGAGCCGGAGATGCATTTCATCCCGATGCCAGTGGTCACGGGGCGGTGGCCGCCATCGCCGAATCTCCGCCGCGAACAGGTGGCCAAATTTCAGACACCAACGCCGAATCGTCTCATACGACACCTGGAGCTACCCCGGTTTGGTGGAGACTTTCGCAGTAGGGGGTATGCTGCCCCCAGAAGGAGGACTCCATGGGAAACCATCAGCAGCCGTATCCGCCGGAGTTTCGAGCGCGCGCGATCGAGCTTACCCGCACCAGCGGTCGGCCGAGCGCCCAATTGGCCCGGGAATTGGGTCTGAACGTCGAAACCCTGCGCCTGTGGGTGCGCCAGGTCGCCGTCGATGAGGGCAGTCGGCAGGACGGACTGACGACGGACGAACGGGAGGAACTGCGTCGGTTGCGCCGCGAGAATCGCATCCTGCAGGAGGAGCGCGAGATCCCAAAAAAAGCCGCGGCCTTCTTCGCGCGGGAACACAGCCCGAACCGCGGGTGATCTTCGGGTTCATCGCGCAGGAGAAGGCCCACTATCCGGTCACCCGACTCTGCCGGGTGTTGGGCGTCTCGGTCAGCGGCTACTACGCCTGGTGTGGGCGGGGTCCCTCGGCCCGGGCGATGGCAGACGAC
>DATLQX010000289.1:0-4044 GCA_035534995.1 Chloroflexota bacterium
ATGGCCATGCGCAGCAGGTTACGATCGACCGCGGGCATGCGCTCCAGCCGCCAGTGTTTGGAATTGTCGGCGATCAGACGGTCGATGCGCTCCTGGTGGAGGGTGGCGGCGCGGAAAAGATCGTCGGCGAAGCCTCGGACCGCCGGCTCAAACTCGTCGCCGGAGCGCCAGAAGGTGGCGCGCACTTCGTCCGGAGTTTGTTTGCCGATGTCGGCCTGGAAGAGCATCTGCATGGCCAGCTCGCGCGATTTGCGGCGCGTAGCGGCGGTCATACGACCCTCTCGGCGAGGAGTTTTCGCGCCAGGCTCACCATCTCAATTGCGGCCAGCGCGGCCTCAAATCCCTTGTTCCCGGATTTGATACCGGCGCGGTCGAGCGCCTGCTCAAGGGTTTCGCAGGTGAGCACGCCGAAACTGTGGGGGATTCCGGTCTCCTGCTGCGATTGGCCGATGCCGCGCGAGACTTCGTTGTAGATGGCTTCGTAGTGAGCGGTTTCGCCGCGCAGCAGGCAGCCCAGGGTCACGATGGCGTCGAGGGGCGGCGATCCACTGGATGAGCGGCCGGCCAGCGCGCGGGCGGCGGCAGGAATCTCCCATGCGCCGGGCACACGAACCACCTCGATGTCGTCGCGCCGGGCGCCGCTTCGATGGAGCGCATCGAGCGCGCCCTGGAGCAGACGATCGGTGATGACGGCGTTCCACCGCGCCACCACAATGCCGAAGCGCATGCCCTCGGCGGAGAGGTCGCCCTCGACGGCCACCGGCCTGCCCTTCAGGGGATCGGCCCAGGCCCAGAAGGAGAAGGCGTGGCCGGGCACAGGTTCCACCGTGAAGTACTGAGATTTCCAGCGGGTGTCCGCGATGGGGGTGATGGCAGCGGGATCGGGGCCTTCGCTGCGAAGCCATGCGCTTGCCGCCTGGTGGACGGCGTCCAGCGAGGTTACTTCAATGGCGATGTCGGCAAAGGGCGGCATTTCCCCGTCAACAAATTCCAGATTGCCCAGCGGCGCCAGGAACGAAGCTCCACGGCTGGCATGCTGCCCGTTGGCAGGGGAGGAAACCTCTTCCCAGCCGCGCCCGCGCTCGAGCCCAAGTGCGGAAAAGAATCGCGTCAGGCGATCGAAGACATTTCGATCTGCGGCGGCGCGCAGAAAGGAGACTCCCTTGATCATGTGGTGATTCTATCGTTTCAGGTGACGCGGTCCGCTCAGGATGCGGTCACCTGTTCGCTGCGAGCCGTCTGTTTCGGGCGATCAGGTTGTGGCGCGCGGCTTGGTAAGGACAACCGTAGCCGGAACCACTGTAACCCCGGGCGTAGTGATGGTGCAGTTGGGATCGGAGCCCGCCGTGCACGCCGGCAGATTTGGGCTGATCTGCTGGATGTCCTGGAGCTTGGAAGTGTCGATGTAGTGGACCTTGTTGTCGCCCGCGGTGGAGACGAAGAAAAGGGTTCCATCGCGGCTGAAGGCGCCCGCCAACGGCGCGGTAATCGCAGATGCGCCGTTCAGAGTGACATAGCCGACGGTTCCGAGCGAGCTGGTGTTGGCGGTGGTCTGCTGGTAATAAGGCAGGGTGGCGCCGGCAGTGGTTCCGTTGTAGGTGATGAAGCTGAGGCTGGAAGCAGCGGCGGCGGTACCCTGCTTGACCGCCGCGGGCAGCGTCTCGATTCCAGTCACCGAACTGGCATTGGCATTGAGGGTGGTCTGGTTAAGGGTGTGGCTGAGGATCAGCGGCTGGAGCACGCCGCCGACCGGCGCGGGGCAATCGCCGGCGGGGATATTGACGCCAATGTCGGAGAAGGAGATTTTGCCGCCTTCGGCCGCGGCGCCCAGAATGTGCATGCCGTCGGTGGTCGCCGCCAGCACGTCGGTATCCGCGTTCACGGTGTCGCCCTGCGGGTAATAGGAGAGGCTGACGTTCCCCGGAGTTCCCGCGGGGCACCAGGTATGCGCGACCGTGGGATCGCCGCTGATGTAGGCACCCACGCCTGGCACGGTGACGGCCACGTTTTGTGGGCCGTTCGGCCCGCCAGAAGTGGTCAGCGGATAGGTGGTCCAACCGGTGTTGCCGTTGTAGACGTAAAGCGTATTGGTGTGCCCAGGTCCGGCCGCCGCGCTATCGGTCACGTAAAGCGTCTTGCCGTCGGGCGTCCACTGCGCCGCAGTACCCATTCCGCTGAAGGTAGCGGCTATGGACCCGCCCACGTTCCACAGGTAGAACACCTGGCGGATCTGATCGTTGACCAGCACCTGGGTATTGAACGGGTTTACCGCCAGCACCACTCCAGGGACGCTGGGATATACCCCATTGGGCAGATTGCTGATGGCGGTGTAGACCATCAGTTCATGCTGTGAGCCGAAGTAGAGGTTGGTGCCGGTGGGGTCCATCATCATGGAGTTGGGCACGTAGGGGAGCCGCGAGGTGGAAGCGGGGGTTCCCGTGAGCAGCTCAAACTGCTCAAAATACTGCGATTTGCCCGGCGCGCCGTACCAGGCATACCCGCTGGCTACGCCAGGAACGGTGACGTCCACGGCGTTGCTGGAGATGGGCAGGCCCGTTCCGTACAGACCCACGACGTTGATGGGTGCCGGGTTGCAGGCTGCCGGCTGGCAAACGGCGTAAATCGAGGAGGAGCCCGGGAAACTGGCGGTGACAGACCCAGTGAGGGTGGCGGAGACGTTAACCGGGTTAATGGACTGGTAATCCAGGGTGAGGCCGGTGATGGGGTTTCCGTTGGTGTCAGTCACCGTGGTGACCATGTTCTGCGGCACTCCCTGGGTCACGGTTGTATTGGTGCCGCCGTTGAGAGTCAGGGAGATCTTGGCCGGCGGGCAGACGGAGAAGTAGCCCGCGGACGATCCCGAGAGAGCCACCGAGGCGGTAATCACCGTGGTGCCGGGCTGCTCCGCGGTAATCTGGTTGGTTTCCGGGTTGATCGAGGCGATCGCAGGATCGCCCGGAGCATAGGTGAGGGTGCCGATGGAGTTGGTGCAGCTCGGCACCGAGGTGACTCCAGGCGGCAGCGGGCAGGCGTAATTGGCGCTGCTCACCGAGGCAGGCGCGCACATGAGGGTCTGCTTTCCGTTGGCGCTGTAGCAGGCCTGAGCGTCCAGTTGCGCCAGTTGCCCCTGAGAGAGACATTGCTGCGGACCCACCAGCGTCACCGAGGTGATGGGCACATGAACGTACACCTCCACCGGGTTCGAGGTGACGGAGTCCGCCGAGGCGCTGATGAATGCCGTTGCATAGGGAAGGCCGCCGGTGCTTGGCGGCGGGTTGGGGTAATTGCAGATGGTGTAGTCGGCGATGCCGCCGCCGGAGTTGCGGTTCCAGGTTCCCGCGCACAGGTTGCCGGTGGGGGAGATGTCCAAGAGCTGGTTGTTCGTAGTGCCGTACGAGTAGCCCGGTACCCCCACTTCACCGCCCTTGCAGTTGGTGGCCGTGGGCGTAGAGATCTGCCGGGTTTGCCCAAACGCCATGGAGATGCCGGTGTATTGCGGCTGAAGCGTGATGGCGTAAAGATCGTTTACCCGCGGACCATAGCCCAGACCGTTGCAATAATTACCCGCCGGATTGCGATAGCAGCCGGAGATGGTGATGCCGGCCGGCAGAGCCAGGAACAACAAAAAGACAAGCGTCAAAAACCGCCGCATGAATCCTCCCCGTTCCGCCAATACCGGCGCGAAACGGTCTTCCCGTAAATCATTCGGAATAATAGCTGCTGCAGCTCGTCCACCGGGCGCGCCAATCCCGGGCTAGCCGGGATATCGGCGGGGAAACGAGCATCAGCCGGTTGAGTTTTCCACCAATGAAAAGTGTATCAGGCCCGTTCGGCAGGCCCATTTCCCGCCTGCCTTTTCTCAATAGACTCATTTTCCTGAGGACGGCGAGCAGGAAACAACGGACAAAGGTACAAAGGTACAAAGGGACAAGGGACGAAGGAATGAGGACGTGGGAACGGATGCACTTGCCCCGTCACCCTGCTCTCTACTCCCCTTTTCCCTGGCCTTCTGATCCCTGATCCCTGTTC
The DNA here is from genome assembly GCA_035534995.1 of Chloroflexota bacterium. GTDB lineage: Bacteria > Chloroflexota > UBA5177 > JANWHV01 > JANWHV01 > JANWHV01. The sequence goes on from DATLQX010000289.1 coordinate 4,030, forward strand.
CCTGTCCCCTGTTGT
>DATLQX010000290.1:0-8733 GCA_035534995.1 Chloroflexota bacterium
TACAGGAAGCCGCTGGAGTTGCGCGCCGCCCTGGCCCGCGTCCACTATCGGCATCCGCAGGTGGAGGGCTTTTGAGCGACCTATTCGCGCGTCGAACCGGACCCGCCTCCCGTCTCGCCCGCCGCTGGTTTCGCGGGCGCTTCCAACTCCTGCAAGCGCGGCGGTATAACCAACCAGACCTCGCCCGCGTCGAGGGCATCGCCCTCCAGATTACCCCAGGCGTCTTCCACCCTGAATTCTTCTTCGCCACCGCGCTCTTCCTGCGGGTGCTCGCCCGCCGTCCCCTGGCGCCCGGCACGCGCGCCCTTGATATGGGCACCGGCTCCGGCGCCCTGGCCATCGCCCTGGCGAAACGGGGCGCCGGGGTGACCGCGATCGACATTAATCCACTGGCCATTCGGTGCACCGCCGTGAATGCCCAGACCCATGGAGTGGCCCACCAAGTCACCGCCTGTCAGGGAGACCTCTTCGCCCCGGTAGCGGGCGAACGCTTCGATCTGCTGACCTTCAATCCCCCCTTTTACGCACGGACCCCGCGCGATATGGCCGACCGTGCCTGGGCGGCTGGTGAAGGCTGCGCGGTACTCTGGCGCTTTCTCGCCGAGGCACGGAACCATCTCCTGCCCGGCGGCGAGGTGCTGATTGGCGCCTCCACCGAGGCTCCGTTTACGCGCAAGCTGGCGACCGCGGCGGGATGGCGGGTCAGGATTCTCGGGCGCCGCGAGCTCGTGTCCGAGCGGCTGTTCGTCTTCTCCCTGAGGCCAGAGTGAAGGTCGCGCCATGCATGCGCTGGTGACGGGAGCCGGCGGCTACACCGGAGGGCGGCTGGTTCGCCGGCTCCTGGCCGAGGGGCATCAGGTCCGGGCTCTGGTGCGGCATCCCTGGCAGGCGGCGCCGCGGGAGACGGGGGCGCGGGTGGTGATTGGCGACATTACCGAACCGGCGAGCCTGGCTGGGATCGCCACCGGAATCGATGTCATCTATCATCTGGTGGGTACGCTGACCGGCGGCTCGGCGGTATTGCGCCGCGTGCTGGTGGAGGGACCGCGGAATCTCCTCGATCAGTTCCGTGCCCGACCGGGAGTGCCGCCCCGGCTCATCCTCGCCAGCAACGCCGTAGTGTATGGAGACGGGCAGGGAACGCTTCTGGATGAGGAATCTCCCTGCCGGCCCTTCACCGATCTGGGACGGATCATGCTGGAGGCGGAGGACGAGTTGAGAAAGGCAGGCCGCGAGGCACGGGATCGCACCTTCACGATAGTGCGCTGTGGGGCAATCTATGGCCCTGGCCGGCTCTCCAGCGAGTCGATTCGTCAGGGGCGCTTCCAGCTAATCGGTTCCGGCCGCAATTGGAGCAGCCGGATCCAGGTGGACGACCTGGTAACGGCGCTGATCGCTCTTGGCGGATCTCCTGCTTCCGGCCCAGTATACAACGCCGTGGATCGGGAGCCGTCGTCGCTGCATGACTACTACACGTACCTGGCGGACTCCCTCGGCGTACCAGCCCCGTCTCACCGGCCTGCTTGGCGCGCGCGGGCACAGGGACAGATAAAATCCCTGCTGAGCCGCGGCCGAGGGCCTGTCAATGACCGCGACACGATCGGACTCTTTACCGCCGATTTGCGCCTGGATGGCTCACGCCTCTGGCGAGATGTGGGGCTGTCTCCCCGGTATCCCAGCTATCGGGTAGGCATTCCGGCGTCCCTGGTGGAGGAGCGAGGAGCAGGGCTAAATTAGTCTACGCGCCGCCCGCCGCCTCGCGGCTCATCCCGAGAAAGAGGCTGTGCATACGAGGATCGTCGCCGAGCTCGGGATGAAAGGCGGAGACCAGCAGCCGCCCTTGCTGGGCCGCCACCGGCGTGCCATCGGGGAGCCGCGCCAGGGTCGTGACGCCGGAGCCCAGCCGCTCGATGATCGGGGCGCGGATAAACACGGCATGGAACGGCGCCTCCCCCAGACCGGCCACCCGCAGATCCTGCTCAAAGCTGTCCAACTGAGAGCCGAAGGCGTTGCGCCGAACGCGAATGTCCATGATGCCCAGGTGCGGCGGCTGGCCGGATCCCAAATCGCCGGCCAGCAAGATCATCCCGGCACAGGTGCCGTAGGCGGGCAAGCCCGCCTGGAGCCGCCGGCGCAACGGCTCCAGCACTTGATACTCCACCAGAAGCTTGCCCATGGTGGTGCTCTCCCCGCCTGGGAGGATGATCCCGTCCAATCCTTCCAGATGTTCGGGTAACCGCACCTCTACCGGCTGGGCCCCCAAGCGCCTGAGCATGGCCAGGTGTTCCGCCACCCCGCCCTGGAGGGCCAACACGCCGATCCGTAGTTGTCTCCCCTCCATGCCGCTAGTTCCCGCGTCCCGCCAGAAGCGCCTCGGGCGCCAGGGCGCCAATCTCCAGGCCACGCATCGGATCGCCCAGCCCGCGGGCTGCCTCGGCGATGCGCGCCGGATCCTCGCTATGAGTGGTCGCCTGGACGATCGCTTTGGCGAAGCGGGCCGGGTCACTGCTCTTAAAGATGCCGGAGCCGACAAAGACTCCTTCGGCGCCCAGTTGCATCATCAGCGCGGCATCGGCCGGGGTCGCCACCCCGCCGGCGGCGAAGTTCACCACCGGAAGTACGCCGGTTTCGTGCACCAGTCGTACCAGTTCGTACGGCGCCTGCAGATCCCGCGCGAAGGCCATCAGTTGCTCGGAACCTAGACCGCGGAGTTGGCGAATCGCGTTCATCATGGCGCGCATATGGCGTACGGCCTCCACGATGTTGCCGGTCCCGGCCTCGCCCTTGGTGCGAATCATCGCCGCGCCTTCACCGATCCGGCGGAGCGCCTCGCCCAGATCGCGGGCGCCGCAGACGAAGGGAATGGCAAAGCCATGCTTGTCGATGTGGTGCTGCTCGTCCGCCGGAGTGAGCACCTCGCTCTCGTCGATATAGTCGATACCCAGCGCCTGCAGCACCTGGGCTTCCACGAAATGGCCAATGCGGGCCTTGGCCATGACCGGGATGCTCACGGCCTCTTTGATCCGCAGAATGAGTTCGGGATCGCTCATGCGGGCCACGCCGCCCTGCGCGCGGATGTCCGCCGGCACCCGCTCAAGCGCCATCACCGCCACCGCGCCGGCATCCTCGGCCACTTTCGCGTGATCGACAGTGACCACGTCCATGATCACGCCGCCCTTGAGCATGCGGGCCAACCCGGTTTTCAGGCCCCAGGTTCCCGTTTCCGTGCCGGCCCCGCTCGTCGCCGTATGTCCGTTCGTCGTCACCATCGTGTCCTCCTAAAGTGGTACCGCTGGAGCGTGAGTTTAGCTTCCATCAAGAGTGCCGCTTTTACCATAGCATGGCCTGGAGAGCAGTGCACGGTCCACTTTCGCGCGTCCGCGTGGCCGAGGTGGCCCCTGGCCATTCGCGTCGCGGGCCAACCAGCCATACGATTGCACAGGACGCGAGGCGATGCGGCCGAGGACGCGACGGCTCGATCTCGGGCCATGCTCCGCGCAACCAGCCGGCGTCCAGGGGAGCCCTCAGCCGGTGACGGCCAGGTAGGCGGACAGCAGCGCCGCCCCAAGCGCGACGCCCACCCCCAGGACCGTGGTGAGCAACGGTTCGGGTCGATAGCTCCCTGCGGCGATCCCCTGTTCCGCCCGGCGCGAACGATGGAGGGCCAACAGCACCAGGATGCCGCCAAGTCCAACCAAGGCGATCCCGATCGGGGCGGAGAGCAGGCTTCCGCTCTTCTGCCCAACCCGCAACTCGCGAGTGAGAAGACCGAACTTTACCACCACGAAGCCCAGGGCGATCAGCGTTACCCCAGTCCGCACCCAGGCCAGGAACGTTCTCTCGTTCGCCAGATAGTCAGTCGTGTTGCCTGGCCGGGGGCGCGAGTCCGCCATGCCGTCTCTCCTGCTGCCCACTACTTCGTTCCACCCCATCATACCGCGCGTGGCGATCACGCACGTGGGAAGCACTCGCGGTATGCATGGCGGCCATGCTTCGGGTACGAAGCCTGTTTGACGCGGGCGTTCAGCCGAACTGTCGGTAACCACGCAAGGCAGGGCACCTATTCTCCACCTTGGAGAACCGCGACTCGTCCCATTTCCTTCGCGCGAGGGATACCCTACATCGGACGATCAGAGCCGAGGATGGTTCCTGTTTCTTGGTCCGCGGTCTGGATCAGATGAATACCGAGCGCCCATAAAGCGCCAGGCCGCGCGGAGCCGCCACCAGTCGAGGCGACGCCGCGGGGCGCGTAGCCTGGAGGAGGAAGGCACTGCCGTTCTGATAGTCATGATGTCGCGCGGGCCACACGCCCAAGCTGAAGGTGATTACCGCCAGGATGATCCCAAGGATGAGAGCGGACATGGCGGCGGCCAACCTGAGCGAGGCCGCGCGTGAGAGATGGGCGCGAAGGTCGCGGAGCATCGCGGCCAGGGCATCGGGAACATAGGTCAGAAGGTGGATTCCGATCAAGGCGGCGCTTGCTACCGCTGAATCGGTATGCAAGGTACTGAGCACCCCGCCTCGACTGCGCTGAACAAACAGCGCCACTCCAGTCGCGAGGGCCACGATGACGGAAAGCGCCAGGAGAGGCGCGATCAGCCGGGGCAGCGCGTCGGGAGGGCCGGCCGCGCGGTAGATCGGATTGTGCGTGTAGTAACGCAAAGCCCTGTACCCGGTGCTGATCAGCTTGAGCCCAACCACGGGAATGAGGGCGAAGCCCACGGCATAATGAAAATGCCACCAGGCATCCATGAAAAGACCAGTGAGAAAGATGAGCGTCAGCAGGGGGACAAGCAAACCGCCGGTGATCGCCGTGAGCCGATGGTTTCCTTCGGTTGGACCTTTATCCTCGGGTGCTCGTAGCCAAGGAATGAGGGCGCCAAGGTCAGCGCCGGAGTCCTTGTCCATGTCTCAACATCCCTCCTCATTGGCGAGGCGAACCGCCTTGCTAGTCGCCTCCCGCGGTGACGATCCCAGGGCGCGGGGCACGGAAGACCAGCCGGTCGTTCAAGAGGTAGCAAGTGAGCGCGCCAATACCGCTGGCCAGACAGAGGGCCACGAGATCGGGCAGCACCATCCGCATGGTCACGAACAGCAGCATATTGAGCATGCTCGTGCCCAGACCGGAGCATTGGAATCCGAACCAGCGCCGCGGAAGGAACTTCCATGCGCCGCCGCGATCCGGCCAGATCAGCGCGCAGCTCAGGAGAAAACTCAACTGTGTCGCGATCAGCAACGCCGCCGCGTTCGCCGCCGGGGCCGGCCATGCCAGGTGAGTCAGCAAGACGAATGCTCCCAGTTGGGCCGGACCGGAGACGGCGCTGGTGCCGCACGCGCGCAATAGCCGAGCCCGGCAGAGCGGGCCGGACAGCGCGGCGGTCGGCAGTCCCCAGCTACCCATCGAAAGCGCATTCCCTTCCCGCGGCGTACCTTCCAAGCCATGCAGCGTGATTCTACCCTACGGCATGCGGACATTGGCCCGCGATAGGGGACGCTCGCCAAGCGAGCGGGAATTTCTGGGCCGGGCCTGTCTTCCGAGACTCGTTCAGTCTAGAGGTCCATGATGACGACGAGATGATCAAATGGCGCCAGTTCGGTGGCGGGTCGACACTGCCTTCCCATGGCGAACATGGGTATCATGGTGTACGACGGTACTTTCATTCAGACGGCATGGCTCCTCCTGAAGGACGCTGGCGTGGACCTCCGGCGGGTGGAGCAGAAAAATGTGGGATGGCGGGTGGTGACCGAACCAGGCATCGGACTGAGAAAGCTGCCGTGGTACCGGGGCTACGGCGGCAAGGGAAGCATCGCCAAACTCTGGTCAATCCCGGCGGTCACGCTCATCGTCGCCTTAAGCATTATCCTGCTGCTCCGACCCGCCCAGCCGGGGCAAAGCAACCCGATCGCCCCGGATTTCAGGCTTCCGGCGGCATCCGGTGCCCATGGCCTGCTGAGCCTGCGATCCCTCCGCGGCCATCCGGTCTTGATCAATTTCTTTAATACACAGTGCCCGCCGTGCATCGCGGAGATGCCCGTGCTCCGCCAGACCGCGCGACAGTACCAGCAAGACGGCGCCATCGTGCTCGGGGTCGCCACGGGCGGCGATACGATGAGCAGCGCGCGACAGTTCGCGCGCGCCCAACGGTTGACCTATCCGGTCGTGGTGGACACCCAGCAGGACGTGGCCTGGCAATACACCATTGTCGGCTGGCCCACCAGTGTCTTTCTCGACCGAGCCGGACGGGTGAGGGCACGCTATGTTGGTCCACTCGACGCGGGAACGGTGCGCGACGGCTTCGCCCAGGCGGGCGCGATCACCTGCGCCACCTGCCAACCGCTCTCCAACCCGGAACTCGTGGATTCGGCTCTGGGAAGCGATGCAATGTACCCAAGCGCGCATGCCGCGCCTTCGTTCGCGCTCCGCGATCAGACCGGCGCCGTGGTCTCCCCGCGCACCCTGCGAGGGAAGGTCGTACTGTTGACTTTTGTCAGCGCGGTCTGTATCGACCAATGCGCAATGGTCGGCAAAACTCTGGGCCAGGTGCGCCGCCAGTTGGGGTCGGACGCCGCCCACTTGGCGATCGTGGCGATTAGCGTTGAGCCCGAACAGGACACGCCAGAGGCCACCGCGCATTATGCCGCCACTTCCGGGTGGCGGGGGACGGACTGGCATTACCTGACCGCGCCTCGCGCCGTTTTGACGGGGGTATGGTCCGCCTACGGTGTGTACGTCGGGCCGGCGCCACGTCCGGGCCAGGATCCCGCGCATACGGCTGGACTCTACTTTATTGATCCTAAAGGGAGACTTCGGGCCTACGATGACGCGCCGTTCCTGGCCCCACGGGTCATCAAGACGGTCCGCGCGTTGCTGCCCGCGTCTTGAGTGTGACGGTGGCAACAGGAACGAAGATCCGCGGTACCGGCCCTATAAGCGCGCCGTGGGTTGGGCGGGATAGCCCTCCTCCTCCAGCGTCGACTCAATCTGGTCGGTCGAGATCTGAGCTGAGTCGTAGTTCACCTCGACGCGCCGGCTGGGGATATCGACCTGTACCCACTGTACGCCGGGTAAGGCGCCTACCGCTCCCTCTATCGCATGTTGGCAATGCTCACACGAGATAGCGGGCGCGGTGTAGGTTACGGTTTCCATGGACTGTGCTCCTTTGGCTAGAGGCTTGATGAGGCCGGCCGAATCGCCGGTCCAGCGGGCGGCTGCCCGGCCCGGCCAAAACGGCCAAGGCGGAGACTGTTGCCGATCACGCTCACGGAGGAGAGGGCCATCGCCGCGGCGGCGAGGATAGGGGTGATAATCCCGAGCATGGCAAGCGGAATCAGAATAACGTTGTAGAAAAAGGCCCAGAAGAGGTTCTGGCGGATCGTCCGCATGGTGGCGCGGGAGAGGGCAAGCGCGGCCGGTACGCTACGCAGGTCGCCGCGGACGAGCGTGATGTCCGCCGCCGCCATCGCCACGTCGGTGCCGGTGCCCATGGCGATGCCGACATCGGCCCGCGCCAGCGCGGGGGCGTCATTAATGCCGTCGCCCACCATGGCCACCACTTGACCGCTCGCCTGGAGACGCGCCACCTCGGCCGCTTTTTCCTCTGGATGCACTTCGGCGATGATCCGCGCGATCCCGGCCTGCTTGGCGATCGCCTCGGCGGTTCGGCGGTTGTCGCCGGTCACCAGGACAACCTCCAGACCCAGCACCCGTAGCGCCCGCACCGCGTCCGCGGCGCCGTCCTTGATTGTGTCCGCCACGGCGATGATCCCCACGAGGGTGCCGTCCACGGCGACCAGCAAGACGGTCTTCCCCTCGGTCTCGAACCCATCGAGCGCCGGGCCGGCGCCTTCCCGGTCGATCCCAGCCTCGTCCAGCAACCGGCGCGAGCCGACCAGTACATCGCGCCCCTCGATCGTGCCCCGCACCCCGCCCCCGATAATCGACTGGAAGATAGCCGGCGTATCCGGCAAGCCAATGCCGCGCGCCTGCGCCTCTTGCACCAGGGCCTGGCCCAGAGGGTGTTCGCTGGCCCGCTCGACTCCGGCCGCCAGCCGCAAGACAGCGTCCGCGGGCAGATCGGCGAGCGGCTGGACATCGGTGACCCGAGGCTTGCCCTCGGTGACCGTGCCGGTCTTGTCCAGGGCCACGGCGGTGAGGGCGCGGATGCGCTCCAGGCTCTCGCCGCCCTTGATCAGGATGCCCTGCGTGGCACCGCGACCGGTCCCGACCATAATCGCGGTTGGGGTCGCCAGGCCAAGCGCGCACGGGCAGGCAATCACCAGGACGGCGATGGCTGGGATCAGGGCATGACCCAGATCGTGGCCGGTCAGCAGCCAACCGAGAAGGGTCAGGGTGGCGAGCCCGATCACCACCGGCACGAAGACGGCGGAGATCCGGTCGGCCAGGCGCTGAACGGGAGCCTTCGAGCCCTGGGCTTGCTCCACGAGCCGGATGATTCCGGCAAGCACGGTATCCCGGCCCACGGCCGTCGCCTCGACCCGTAAAAGACCAGTGCCGTTAACGGTAGCGCCAATCACGGAGTCACCTGGTTGCTTCGCCACCGGCAGGCTCTCGCCGGTGAGCATCGATTCATCAATGCTGCTCTCGCCCGTCAGCACCACCCCGTCCACCGGGATACGCTCGCCGGGGCGGATCAGCAAGGTATCGCCGCCGACCACCTGCTCGATTGGCAGGTCACGCTCGACAGTGTTGCGGATGACCCGCGCCGTACGGGG
>DATLQX010000291.1:0-19690 GCA_035534995.1 Chloroflexota bacterium
GCGAACAGGCGAGCCGGCTCGCCGGATGCCCCGGACTCCGGGTCAAGGCGGGCGATGAACTCTACCTCCGTGGGGTCGCCGTCCTCCGCCCGCCGTACGAGGGTGATCGGTAGCGGCGTCCCGTCCTCGATCAGGCAGGCGACGGGATATCCTTCGCCACCGAGCCCGGTCCTGCCCAGGGTCGCGTAGGTACCGGAGGCGGGGATCGCCAGGGTCTCGGGGACGGCATACCGTGATTGGACCAGTCCATCGACCTGGTCCCGCGCCGCCGGAGAGTCCAGATCAAGGGTAAACGGGTAGCCAAGCAACGGCAGGGCCTCCTCAACCGCACCCCTCGCCAATGCCTGGCGGATGCGCGTGCTGGAGATGCCCGCCGCGTCCTCCATGCCCCGCGGGACGATGTGGAGAGAGAAGCCTGACTGTTGGGCCCGCTCCACCAGCATGGTTACGCCGCCCTCGCGCCCATGGCCAAAATGAAAGTCCTCGCCCAGCCACAGTTCCCGCAAGTCCATGCGCGCCTCCAGCGCGTCCATGAACTGGGCGGCGCTCCAGCGCGAGAGTTCGAGCGTGAAGGGTACCTGTACGATCGCCGCCGGTTCGAGCGCCCCCAGGAGACGCAGCTTCCGTTCGGCGGTGGTCAGTTGATAGCGGCGCAAGCCAGGCCGCAATACCACGGCCGGACTGGGATCAAAGGTGACGATTACCAGGCCGAGGCCGTGCTCAAGCGCCCGGTCACGCGCTTGCTCCAGCAAGAACCGATGGCCCCGATGTACCCCATCGAAGGTGCCGATGGTCAGCAAGGCAGGCCCCGCGATCGGCGGCTCCTCGAACGAGCGGACGACCCGCATCACCCTACTCCGGCTGGCGCGAACACGCGCTGGGGATGATACAAGTGGCCGCCAACCGGCGCGGCCATGGCCGCCAACTCGCCGCTCGCCCCATACACGCGCAGGTCGGGGATCGGGGGCGTCACGGGGACGCTCACCGGGCGTCCAGTGCGGACCAGCGCTTCCAGGGCCTCTCCCAGCATGCAGGCGGGCCGGTCGCTGACCGCCAGATCGAGGGGCAACAGGTGGAACAGCAGGGCCGCGGACCCGCCGGCGGCTACCGCTTCCTCCAGGGTGGGGATGCCGGCACAGTTCGCGGTGGTGATCGAGCCGCTGGCCAGCCGCCGTAAGCCTGAAAGGTGCCCCCCACAGCCAAGTATCTCGCCCACGTCACGAGCGATCGAGCGAATGTAGGTTCCCTTGGAGCAGGAGATCAGGAGGTCAGCGGAGTGGATCAGCGAATCGCCGGCCGCCACTTCTGTTTGTGCGTCGTTCAGCGAGAGCAGCGCGATGGTGTTGACGGTCACTGAGCGCGGCGCCAGTTCCACCACTTCGCCCGCGCGCGCGGCCTTATACACGGGCCTGCCGTGCTGTTTGATTGCCGCGAAGGCGGGCGGCACCTGCCGAATGTTCCCCACTTGCCCGCGGAGCGCGCCCTCCAGGTCAGTGATCCGAAAACCTACCGGGCGGTGCTCAACCGCCTGGCCGGTTGCGTCATCGGTATCGGTGCGAACACCAAAGCGGATCCGCGCCAGGTACCACTTGACCCCGCGCATCAAGTCGTCGCTCATCCGAGTTGCCTCACCCAGGCAGACCAACAAGACTCCGGTCGCCATGGGATCCAGGGTACCGGCGTGCCCAACCCGGCGCTGGCCGCTCCACCGGCGCACCCGCGCCACCACGTCGTGCGAGGTCCACCCTTTGGGTTTATCAACCGCGAGGATGCCGTTCATCTGCTGATGCTATCCCGCCTGCCGGGCTCCGAGATACTCCGCCAGCACCTTGGCCTGAGCGACGGCGAGGGGTGCGCTGATGTCGCAGCCCGCCGCGCGCTGATGGCCGCCGCCGCCGAAGGCTCCCGCGACTACCGTGGCGTCCAGCGCCTCGCTCGCCCGCATACTCAGCCGGTAGGTGTCGGGGTCGGTTTCCTTGAACAGCACCGCGAGGTCAACATTCCGGATATTCCGGAGGAACTCCACCAGGCCATCGGCATCGGTCATGCCGGCGCCGGCGCGAGTCAGTGCCTCCTGCGTGACGGTCAGGAAGGCCACCCGTTCATGGTCGTGAAACAGCAGGGTTGGCAGGACCAGAGCCCAGAGGCGAGCCGACGCGGCGCTCCGCACCAGCAAGAGATCGAACACGATCCGGCTGAGGTTGGCCCCGGCGGCCACCAATTCGGACGACATGGCCAGGGTCCTCGGGGTGGTGTTGCTGTTCTGGAAGGAGTGCGTGTCGTTCACGATGCCATACATCAGCGAGGTGGCGAGATCAAGATCCAGGGGTAGGCCAAGCTCGCGAATCAGATCAAAGACTATCTCGGTGGCCGCCGCCGCCGTGTGATCGACCAAGTTGTATCGGGCATACCGCGTGTTGCTGAAATGATGGTCGATATTGAGCGAGTGTACGCCGGCGAAGTATCCTGGTTCGGCCGCCGCCAGGGGAAACAGCAGGCCAGGGTCCGACACGTCAATGCTTACCACCAGGTCGGCGGGTACCAACTCCGGTACGGTCGTGATCGCCATGGAGCCAGGAACCGCCAGTAGATAGGAAGGGAGAGGATCCGGACAGATCATCCGCACCTGCTTGCCCAGTGCCTCAAGCGTCGCGGCCAGGGCGGTGACGCAACCGACGGAGTCTCCATCTGGGTTTCGATGGGTGTAGAGCACGAGGGAATCGGCGGATCGGAGGAGGGTGGCTGCATCGGCGCGGGTGAGATTGCTGTTCCCCACGTCTGGCGGCGTCCCACCGCTAGCGCCCATGGTTATCCACCGGCTCCGCCAGATCGCGGATCATGGCCAGTACCTGGTCGCCCCCCACTATAGCCTTGTCCGCCAGGATATGCAACTCCGGGGTGACCCGCATGCTCAAGCGCGAGGCCACCCCCTTGCGGAGGAACCCGCGGGCCCGCTGGAGGACACGGGCCGCTTCCTCCCGGTCCTCCTCGGTCACCGCGCTGATATAGACCTTGGCGTGCCGCATATCGCCGCTTACCTCGACCCGGGTCACGCTGGCCATGTGGATGCGTGGGTCGCGCAATTCAAACTGCATCATCTCGCTGACGATGCGCTGGATTTCGTGACTTAACCGCTCCTGGCGATATTGGGCCATGTTCAGGCGACCTTTTCCCGCGTCCAGGTCTCGACAATGTCTCCCACCACGAAGTCATTATACGACTCAACCATGATCCCGCATTCAAAGCCCGTGGCGACCTCGCGCGCGTCATCGCGGCCACGGCGAAGCGAGCCGACCTTGCCTTCGTGGACCACCTTGCCGTCGCGGATAATCCGAACCTGATCACCGCGATGAATGGTGCCATCCACCACTCGGGAGCCGGCGGCCTTCTCCGTTTTCGAGGTCGCGAAGACTTGCAGCACCTCGGCGTGGCCGGTGATCACCTCGGTGAATACCGGGTCGAGCATGCCGCGGAGCGCCGCCTCGATATCCTCGGTCAGCTTGTAGATGATATCATAGAAGCGAATGTCCACGTCCGAGACATCCGCCGCCCTCCGCGCCGAGGGATCCAACTTCACGTTGAAGCCGACCACCAGGGCCCGCGAGGCGGACGCCAGTTGGATGTCCGACTCCGTGACCGCGCCGGTGTCGGCGAGCAATACCCTGACCGTCACCGCGTCCGTGCTGAGCCGCTGCAGGGCGCCCTGGACCGCCTCAATGGAGCCCTTTACGTCGCCCTTGAGGACGATATTCAGATCCTTCATCTGGCCGGCCTGGATAAAGTTTGATAGATCGGCAAGCCCCAACTTCTTGGTCGGTTGCAAGGATTCGACCCGCCGCTCACGGATCCGCTCCTGGGAAAGGCTGCGGGCGAACCGCTCGTCGCCAAACACCTGCAAGGTGTCCCCAGCCGCCGGAACCTCCAGCAAGCCCAGGATTTCCACCGGGGTCGAGGGGGCCGCGGACTTGATCGGTTTGCCCCGATCGTTATACATGGCGCGAATCTTCCCGAATGAACTGCCGACCACCACGGTTTCGCCGAGCTTCAAGGTACCAGCCCGAATTAGGACCGTACACATTGGGCCTTTCATCCGGTCCAGGCGAGCCTCGACCACGGCACCGATCGCCGGACGATCCGGGTTTGCCTTGAGATCCTGGATTTCGGTGACCAACAGAATCATATCCAGCAACTCATCCAGATGCAGGCGCTTCTTGGCCGACACCTCGACGCTCACTACGTCGCCGCCGTATTGCTCGACCTGGACGCCCACCTCGGCCAATTCCTGTTTGACGTGCTCTGGATTGGCGCCGGGCGCGTCGATCTTGTTGATCGCCACCACGATCGGCACGTTGGCCGCCCGCGCGTGAGCGATGGCCTCGCGGGTTTGCGGCATCACCCCGTCATCCGCCGCGACCACGATGATCACCAGGTCGGTGACCTGGGCGCCGCGGGCGCGCATCTGGGTGAACGCCTGGTGTCCTGGAGTGTCGAGGAAGGTGATCTTCCGCCCGTTCTTCTCCACCTGGTAAGCGCCGATATGCTGGGTAATGCCGCCGGCCTCACCGCCCGCGACGTTGGTCTGGCGAATGGCGTCCAGGAGCGTCGTCTTCCCATGGTCGACGTGGCCCATGATCGTCACCACGGGCGGGCGCGGCTGCAATTTCGCCGGGTCTTCCTCGACGATCGGCGCCCCCGCTACTTCCTCCGGCTGGTCCTGGCTTTCCGCCGCTTGCAGCTTCTGCTCGGAAGCGTCGATCCCCATCTCGGTCGCCACGATGGCGGCGGTATCGAAGTCGATCTCCTGGTTGATCGTCGCCATCATGCCGTTCTTGATCAGGAGCTTCATCACCTGCACGGGCTCAACCAGCAACACGTCGGCCAATTCCTTGACCGTCATCACACTGGGAAGCTCCACCGAGGACGGCTTTGCCGCCTCGACGCGCGTCTCCACCGGCGCGGCAATCGGGCCCGGCCCTCTGCCGCCGCCACGTCCGGTGGGCCGTCCGCCTGGCCCCCGTCCCCCTGGTCTTCTCGATCCGCCCCTACCGGGGCTATTTGGTCTCGGTCCCGCCATGAATATCTCCGTCCCCTAAGTTCTCTCGAAGGACTACTGGTAATCGTTCCGCGTACCCATCCAACGCCGCCCATGCCTCAACGCCGACCGGCACCGCCAGGGCTTGATCCAGGCTCTTCCGAGTCCGGGCCAGCCGCCAGCACACCTGGGCCGGACAGAGGTACGCACCCCGTCCAGCCCGCTTTCCCGTTCTGTCTACCTCAACCGTTCCCTCCGCCGTCCGCACCAAGCGCACCAGATGGCGCTTGGGCCGAGAGACCCTGCAGGCCACGCAGGTCCGCTCCGGCAGGGGCCGCGGGGCGCGCGCCTTGGTTTTCTTGGGCGGCGCGGCCGCCTTGTCCGCCATATGACCTATCCCTTCTCGGCGGCATGCGCGCCCGCGGGCTGCCCGGCCGGCCCGCTGGCCGGCTGGTCGGACGGTTTCTTGATGTCAATCCGCCAGCCGGTGAGGCGCGCGGCCAGACGGGCATTTTGCCCGTCCTTCCCGATAGCCAGGGAAAGCTCCCTTTCCGGTACCACTACCACGGCGCTCTTGGCCGCTTCATCGACACTGACCTTGAGGACGGTAGCCGGCCTCAAGGCGTTCGCGACGAAGGTAGCGGGGTCGGGGTGCCACTGGGCCACGTCGATTTTTTCTCCGTTCAGTTCATTGACCACGTTCTGAATCCGCACCCCGCGCTGGCCAACGCAGGCGCCGACCGGATCCACCCCCTCCACCCGCGCGGCTACCGCCACCTTGGTTCGGACCCCCGGATCACGAGCGATCGCCTTGATCTCCACCACCCCGGTAAAAATCTCCGGCACCTCGAGCTCAAAGAGACGCTTGACCAAGTTGCGGTTGGTGCGTGAGACCAGTACTTCCAGGCCGCGTTGGCCCTTGTTGACCTGCGTCAGGTAGACCTTCATCCGCTGACCAACTCGATAGTGTTCCCCGGGCGCCTGCTCCTGTGGGGGTAACACCGCCTCCACTTTTCCCAGATCCAGAATCACGCCCTTGCCGGGCTCGATGCGTTGCACCACGCCAGGATGCAGGTCGTTTTCCCGCCCCACCAACTCGGCGTAGAGGGTGTCGCGCTCCGCCTCGCTGATCCGCTGCATGATCACCTGGCGAGCGGTCTGCGCGGCGATCCGGCCAAAGTCCTGCGGCTTCTCGATTTCCACCTCGACCACGTCGCCCAGCTTGGCGCTCCGCGGCAGTTCCTGCGCGTCTTTGAGGGAAATCTCGACCCGCGTATCGTCGGCGTCGATCACCACCCGTTTCTCGGCGAAAATGCGGAACTCCCCGGTATGCTCGTTGAGGCGCACGTGTACCTCGGGCACTGGGCCGAGGTTGCGCTTATAGGTCGCGGTAAGGGCGGACTCAATCGCCTGAATCACGATGTCCTTCGCCAGGTGCTTCTCATCAGTGATTTGCAGGATCGCCGTGAGGAAGTCGTTCTTCATCGTCTTTTCCGTTCCCAGGCTCCGTGGTCCGCTGTATCCTCGCCTGCACTTTGCGGTGTAGATAAGAAGAAGTGGGCTCACGGCCCACTTCTTCTCGAACTCCTTTGACGTTGCACATGCCCCTCACGGGCCGGCCCTCTCGGGTCTTCAACGTTGAACGGTTGCTTCCCCTATTGGTGTCTCGGATCACTGGCGCAAGGCCCAGGGCGGCGGCGCGAATTGACGAAGATCGCACTCCACCGCGGATAACGTCCCCTCGATTTTGCCTCTACGAAAGTCTACTGGCTCCCCACTCACCTGTCAACCGGACCACGGAGTTATGTAAATGAGGTTTGACACAATGACCTCCTGGCCCTATACTGCCAAAAGCATGCCGAGGTGGCGGAACTGGCAGACGCACTAGCTTGAGGGGCTAGCGAGCATTACGCTCATAGGGGTTCGAGTCCCCTCCTCGGCACCGGTACAGGCGGGCACACCGCGATACAGCGAGTTGCCCGCTTTTTCTTGTTCAGGGGACCACGGGGGAATACCATACATGGCCCATACTTGGTCGGCCCGCCACCCGGCGCTGAGGCGCGTGAGGCAAACGGTGGTGGTTCCCATTGAGTACTAACGTTCGGGTCGCGGCGCGCGAAGAGCGAGTAGCCGGCCTCAACCGGGTTAAGACGCGGCCCAACATCACCGTGGCGGCCCTGGAACGGACGGCACCCGCGCAGCGGTACGCCGTGCTGGTCGCGGTCCTGGTTTCCCTGGGAACCTTTGTCTTCCTCCAGGTGTTGCATGGCATCGTCCCGGAGACCGGGGCGGACTTCCGCGCCGTCCTGACCGCCGCGGACAGCCAGGCCGAAGGCCAGGACATTTACGGCCCCGCCCTCCACTTCCTGGCCCAACCGAATCTTCGCCACATCCTCGGAATGACCAATACTCCCTTCGTCTATCCTCCTCCGCTGGCCGTCCTCGCCCGGCCGCTGACCGATATTCCGCCCCGGCTCTCTCTGGCCCTCTGGGACGCCCTCAATCTTTCCATGCTGGCCGTCCTCGTGGTGATGATCGTCAGGATTTCGCGAGCCCGCGCCTTCCGTGAGTTGGTCCTGATCAGCGCCATCTACGGCTTCTTCCCCCTGGACATGGGTCTCGGCAACGGTCAGATCGATCTGACCATTACCCTGTTCTGCCTCGCCTCCTATGTACTGTACCGCCGCGGAAATCAGACGGCCGCCGGCGTGCTGTTGGCCTGCATCACCTTGATCAAGCCTACGGTGGGGATTATCGTGGTCTACTTCCTTCTGCGGCGAGCCTGGCCGCTGCTCCGCGCCTATGTGGTGACCGGACTGGCTGGGGTGGCGATCTCCCTGCGGGCCGTTCCCCTGGCAGTGGCTTGGGAATACCGAAAAGTAGCGTCCGGCTGGGCCAATGCCTTCGGGGTCTTGCCGCTCAATCAGTCCTGGCATGGTCAGGTGAGCCGCTTCCTCGCTCCCGCGCTCGACCGCCAACCAACCGGGCTGGGCGGAATTCTGCTCCTGCTGAGCGAGGGACTCTTCCCCCTGATCGCGGCGGTGGTAGCCTGGCGATTACTGCGTCGGCCCGAACCCGGCGATCTTCGGGCCGGCCTCCTGCAATTTTACGCCATTCTGACCGTGCTTCTCCTCGGCATTCCTTTCACCGAGAACATGCACCTGACCTGGCTTTTGCCCGGTATCGCCTTCCTCTTCGTGATCATGGCCCAGCAGCCTCGCTGGCGGCCCTGGCACGCGACCGCCGTGACTGCCTACCTGGTCCTGGCCCTCCCGTTCGCCGAAATGATCACCTGGTCCGCCGGCGCCAACTGGTGGGGGCGCCTGACGAGCGGAGTGGACTGCTATGGGCTCACCGCGCTCAGCGTGGTGATGTGCCTGGTAGCGTTCGGCCCCACCCCTCGCACGCTTCAACCAACCATCCGCCGGCGCCCCAACCCAGAAATCCAGGCGTAGGCGCACCGCCTATCCCCGATAGGTGAGGCACGGTAGACTGGACAGTGAGTTCTCGAACCGAAGCACTAGCCAAACGGGGAATGAGTACCATGAGACGACCACGCATACTCGTCGCGGCGGGCCTCGTGCTCGCCCTCACGCCAACCTGGGGAGCAGCGGTCTATCAGGCGCGCGCCGCCGGCGGGAACGGAATCGCCCAGAGCGATTTTGCCGCGATGACCCCCGCCAACGCGACCCTCTTTACCGCCGTCCAGGCAACCGCCGCCGACCAGAACCCGAACCTGACAGCGCTGGAACATGCGGTTCTGAGCAAGGTAAACCTTGGCGCCCTTATGGGCGGCCAAACAGGTGGCACGAACACGCGCCTTTTCGGCATGGTTTCTCAACTCATGGCTGGGCTGAACGGAGTTTTTAACGGTGAGGCGGCCGTGTCGATGCTTCCCGTAACCACCGCGACGGCGGTCGGCGGCAAGATAGTGCCCCAGTTCCACATCCTGGTGGAGGCTGGGCTCCGGCCTGGGGTGGGGGCCGCGGCCTTGCAAGGAGCCTTGATGCTCCAGGGACTTTCCGGCAGTACGACCTCGACCCACGATGGCGTGGCGATTAGCAGTCTAAACGTGGCCAGTCTGGTACGCACGGCCGGCGCGGGCGTGAATCTTTCCGCGCCCGAACTGAGCCGGCTGCAGGCGATAAACCTCCAGATCGCCGTGGTGAAAGACACCGCGATCGTATCCGGCGACCTGCCGACCATCGACGCGGCCATTGATGCCGCCACCGGAAGCGCTTCCACTCTGGCCGCCAATCCTGACTTCCAGACTACCCTCGCCGCCTTGCCCAGCGGTCGGGTGGCCACCATGTTCTTTCACACCGATCTGACCGCTGATCAGCAGCTCGCCGCTGCCCTGATGCCCCGGAAGGCACCAGGACAGACGCTGGTCGGAACCTTGAGCCAGGCGTTCTCGGTGAGCGCGGAGACCAACGGGCTCCTGGTTACCGCCGGCCCCAGAGTGGCCACGGGTCTCCTGGCCGAAACACCGAATCTTGTGCCGACCAGTGGCGCCACGGCAGGCATTCTCCCCGCCGGTACTCTCTTGTACGCCGCGCTGACAAACCCGGGAGTGCTCGTCCAGTACGCGCAGCTGCAGGCGGCAAACCTGAGGCAACACCTGGGAGCCACGGGCCCGGCCGTGGATCCAATCAAGGTGATTGATCGGCTGCTTGGCCTGGATCTCAATCAGGATGTGCTCTCGTGGATGACCGGGGAAGCGAGTGTCGCCCTGCTTCCCACCGGATCGGCATCGGCGAAGACGGCGGCCGGCCGGCGGCTCTCCCTGGTATTTACCCTCAAGATCGATAACCAAGCCCTGGTGGACAGCAAGCTGCACCAGATCCTGAGCGCGTTTCAGGCGTTGACCGATAACCCTACCACCCTCCAATTGGTACCTACGACCGGCGCCGGCGGGGTGGTTCAGCAGGTACTCGCGGCCACGCCGGATGGAGTTGGCTATGCCTTCGTAAATGGCTATCTGGTGATCGCCACCGCGTTGCCGGCCGATGTGGCGGCCCTGCAAGCGGCGGCCCCGGGGGCTACCCTGGCGTCCGATCCGCAATTTCAGGCCGCGATCCAGGCGGCGGGCGGCGCAAGCGCGGGGACGGTGATGTATGCCAACCTGACGGCGCTGCGTCAGACCTTCGAGCAACTGGCGGCGGCCAGGGGCGCGAATCTGACCCGCTACGATGCCACCATGCAGCCCTGGCTGTCCGCCTTCACCAGCCTCGCGGTAGTCACCCGCCCAGGCGCCGCGGGAGGCGGTACCCTGTTCCTGGGGATCGCAAGCTGATTTTCGCCGGCCAGACGACGAGGGAGGGACACGGCATACTGCCGTGTCCCTCCCTCGTCGTCTGGCCGGAGCGCTGCTACGCTACCTTCACCTCCGAGGTGCAGAACGCGCAACGGGTAGCGGCAACGGGAATCTTGCTCAGGCAGAAAGGACATTCGCGGGTAAGCGGCTCGGGCGCGGCTTCCACCTTGCGCCGGCTCATCAGCATGTTCACCGGCTTTACCACGAAGAAGAACACTACGGCGGCGATCACGATGAAATTAATCAACACGTTGATCAGGTCGCCGTAGAAGAACACGCCGCCGCCGATCGTGAAGCTCAGATCCGAGAAATTGGTCTTCCCCGGAATGGTGATGATCGGGGTGATGATGTCCTTCACGAAGGCGCTCACCACGGCCTGAAAAGCCAGACCGATCACCACGCCGACCGCCAGGTCCACCACGTTCCCGCGCAGGATGAATGCCTTGAACTCGCTGAGATTCGATGTCATATTGCGCATGACCTTCTCACCCTCCAATACAGCCGACATCCATAGCCAGACCGCGGTGTGTGATCACCTCCCATCTCGGCGCGATGCGCGCTTGCGCCCGCCATCCGTGACATATACCACAGTGGACCTATCAAATGCCAGTGGCAAGTGGGAGAACGCGGATACGTAGCGAGGAGCGTGTCCCCGTCTGGGGTGCGAGACACCAAAGTAGCCTTTAGTCCTCTGCTTGCTCGTGATCGGCGGTTGCCGCCCATCGGGCGTACACCCTAGCGGTTTCCAGGTTGCCGTGTCCCAGATGACGAGCCGCGTCCCGGAGGGAACCGCCGCCGCGGAGCACGCGCGTGCCCGCCGCGTGACGCAGCGCGTGCGCCCCCCGATACGGTACCCCCGCCCGCGCGCATAAACGGAGCAGACGCTTCCGGACGCCGCTATCGGTCAGGCCAAGCAGTGGCCGATCGGCAACCCAACCAAGACGGTCAAGGGTGCGGATGAGCGACGGTGACATGGCCACCTCGCGTTGCCTGTCGGCGATCTCGGAACGCACCACCAATCGACCGCGCGCCGGATCGAGGTCACGGCCATACAGGCCGCACATTTCCGCAACTCGGAGGCCGGCATGCGCACCTAACAAGACTATCGCCTGATCGCGAGGGTTCGCCGCGGCGAACAGCGCCGCCACGTCCGCCTCGCTATAGGGCCTGCTCTTTTCCCAGGCCGGAGTAGGCTCGGGTGCCGCGCGCAGATCCTGGAACGGATCGGCGCTGGTCGCGCCCGCCCAACGCAGGGCGCGATAGAGCGCCCGGCCCGCCGCGAGGCGCACCCGGACGGTGGAGGGAGTGGCGGGACCGACCGTGCCATCTTGGCGCCAGGCACCGGCGCGCTCCAGGTGGCGAAGCCACTTGAGGGCTGCGTCTTGACTGGGATGCAGCAAATCCTCGTCGCGCCAGTCCGCCACCAACATGCGAATGCCGATCGCGTACGCGCGGCGCGTGTGCACGCTCACTGGCGTCGCTGTTCCTGCCTGTTCGGCCAAAAACTGGTCGGTAAGGGCCACGAGCGCCCGTGTATCCCGGCCGCGAGCCGCTGAAACGGCGCGCGTGGACCAAGTTCCCTCACCCGAGGACAAAGGACGAACGAGAGTAGCCACACCCGAACTTTCTGATCCCAACCGTGCCGCCATACCACCAGAATACCACGAATATGGTCAGGTTGGGACTGATCTCGGGATACCTCGCGCCCTTATGGGGCCGCGATCCCTGGAACAGCGATCATCCCGCGCGACACCGCGTCGGCAATGAGGGTTTCGACGTAGGCACCAAGCGCCGCCGAACCCTCGCCAATCGCCACGCAGCGGGCTCGCACCATCTCCAGCGACACCGCGTGCGCTCGCCAGGAACCGCCGGCGGCGGCGATATTTTGCAGCAGGGGCTGGAAGCGGTCCAGCGCCACGGCGAACCTGGCATCCTCCGTGTCACGCGCCTCGAATTCCTCCCACAGTCCGCGGATGAGGATCGTTTGGTCGGGCGGCAAAAGGGCGAATAGCCGGTCGGCCGCCAGCGACTCCCGCGCCGCCTGATCCAGGATCCCTACCTCATCGTAGGCGAAGGTATCACCCGCGTCGATTTCCACGATGTCGTGCACGAGCACCATCTGAATCACTCGGCCCAGGTCAATCGGCCCGTTGGCATACTCGACCAGGATGGCCGCCATCACCGCCAGGTGCCAGGAATGTTCGGCGCTATTCTCGAACCGGGAGCTGTCGCCCAGGGTATTGCGGCGGAGCACCAGCTTGAGTTTATCCAACTCCATCGTGAAGCGGACTTGCTGTTCCAATCGCTCGTTCAATCTCCGCACCGCCTTTCGGTGGCCGTACCTATTTTGCTTCTCTCAGTGTACGACGAAGCGCCAGGTGTCCTCATGCGGGACAGTGGAAAGAGGAGCCAAACGTCTTCAGGCTGGTCGAGGTTTGGGGCGCGGGCCACCCAGGCGGCCGGCCCACGGCGCTATACTGGTGGCACACTTTGTCCCTCTTGCCACGTCAATCCGAGGAGCGAACGTCATGGCCGAGCCCGCCGCGCCGACCATTCTCTGTCTATCCAGCTACGAAAAGGGAGCGCCGTTCCTGGAGGAATGTAAACGACAGGGATGGCGGGTAGTCCTGATTACCGTGCCGGCGCTCGAGCATTCGGACTTCTGGCCCCGCGCCGTCATCGACGAGTTTTACTGCATGCCGGACCTCGCCGATACACCCTCCGTCCTCCGCGGGGTAGCCTATCTGGCGCGCACCCTCCGGATCGAGCGAGTAATTCCCCTGGATGAATATGAGCTGACCACGGTCAGCGCGATCCGGGAGCACTTGCGTCTGGCAGGGATGAGCGAAAGCGCTACCCGCTTCGTGCGCGACAAGCTGGCCATGCGACTGCGCGCAGCGGCCCATGAGCTCCCCGTTCCCCCCTTTGTCCATGTGCTGAATCATGACGCGATCCGAGATTTTCTTGACCGCGTTCCGGCGCCCTGGCTGATCAAGCCGCGTTCCGAAGCCTCGACGATCGGCATTCGCAAACTTGCCACGCCGGATGAGGCGTGGGCGGCGATCGAGGAACTCGGCGACGACCGCTCGAACTACCTGATCGAGCGCTTTATCTCTGGGAACGTGCTGCATGCCGACTCCGTCGTGGCCCATGGTTCGGTCGCCTTCGTGGAGGTCCACCGCTACGCCCGTCCACCCCTTGAAGTATTCCACCAGGGGGGGATCGCCTCCACGGCTACCGTCCGCCGAGACGCGCCGGAAGCGGCGCGCATCCGTGAGTTGAATGAGCAGGTGCTGGCCGCCCTGGGAGTGGAGAACTCCGCCACCCACATGGAGTTTATCCAGGCGCATGAGGACGGGAGGATCTATTTTCTGGAGGTCGCGGCGCGGGTGGGTGGCGCCTATATTGCCAACGTGGTGGAGGCCGCCACCGGGGTCAGTCTCTGGGCCGAGTGGGCCAAGCTCGAGACCCTGACGCCGGGGGCAGCGTATCAGGCGCCGGCACCCCGGCACAACTACGCGGGGGTGATCATCTCCCTGGCCCGGCAGGAATGGCCGGATACCTCCGCCTACCAGGATCCGGAGATTGTCTGGCGCCTCCACAAAGCGAATCATGCCGGCTTCGTCGTCACATCCCCGAACCATGATCGGGTGGTAGCGCTCCTCGACCAATACGCTCGCCGGTTTAGCGAGGATTTTCTCGCCTCCATGCCTCCCTGGACCGCGAAGCCGCCCAGCAATAGCTGAATCATTCCCCTTGACCCTTGCCCTCGGGCCATGTAGGATGTCAATGCATCGGCAAGCTAGGTAAAGGAGAAGGGAGTCCATGCCGCAGGCGGATCTTAAACGCGGATCCATGGCGACCTTGATCCTCACCGTACTACGTGATGGCGCCCTCCACGGATATCAGCTCGCGCGCGAGATTGAGCGGCGGAGCGGCGGGTACTTTGAGTGCAAGGAAGGGACGCTTTATCCCGCCCTCCACAAGCTGGAACGCGAAGGACTGCTCCATGGTGAGTGGGAGCCCGCCGGGGAATCGCGGCGGCGGCGTAGCTACGCCATTACTCCGGCCGGTGAACGGTTTCTCTCCGCCTCGGTGGCGGAATGGCAGCTGTTCACGTCCCGTCTCTTGACCATGATCCAGGAATAGATCGATGGATTTCGCGGAGTACCTGGGCCAGATTCGCGCCGGCATCAACCTTCCTTCAGTCGAGACTTCCGACCTCACCGAGGAACTGCGGGGCCACCTTGAAGATGCCGCCCAGGAGTTGCAACTGGCGGGCATGAACTCGCTGGACAGCGAGCGCGAGGCCATGCGACGGCTGGGCAGCCCCAAGGTGATCGCCGCCGCGTTTCGGACCGAGCGGAAGCGGGCGTCCCGCCGCCCACGAGTACTGGCAGGGGCGGCGGCCCTGGCAGCCTCACTGCTCGGTAGCGCCGCCGTCTCGGCCGCTCACTACCAGCATCCTCCAGTTCCCAGCGCGCCGGCCGCCAACCACGCGGCGTCGCCCCGTTAACCCACTTTTCCCTCAGAGATTGGAGTGAATCCCGTGGCCAAGGGCCTGCGCCGAACCGCTACTGAACTCGTCGCCACCATTCTCTTTACGGCCGTCGTCTACTTTGCCGTGCATGCGGCGGTCGAACCGCGGATGGTCCTCGGCCAGAGCATGGAGCCCACCCTGCATACGAACGAATACGTGATGCTGGACAAGGTTACCTACCTCTTCCGGAGTCCAGAGCGTGGGGACATCATTGTGTTCCATTATCCCTACGCGCCCAAGGATGACTACATCAAGCGGGTGATTGGCCTTCCCGGCGATCATGTACGAGTGTATGGGGGTCATGTGTATGTCACTGGCCATCAGTTGACCGAGCCCTATATCGCGGATGCCCCGGATTATATTGACGACAAAATCGTCCCCAAGGGATTCCTCTATGTTTTGGGCGACAATCGTGACAACTCCAGCGACTCGCACGAATGGGGCCTCCTGCCGCGGGCGAACGTGGTCGGGCGGGCCATGTTCAGCTACTGGCCGCTCTCCGATCTCTCGTGGCTTCGGCAGCCCAGTTATCCGGGGCTAAGCTGATCCGACCGATCGGACCGATTCATTCCTGGGAGCGCACGATTTGGGGCGCCAGATGCCGCTATGGCATTGTGTGGTATTCTGGAAGAAGATAACCAGCCCGCTACATCATCCGTCACGTCACCGCTTGAGGGGGTGTATCCTTGACTCCGTCAACGCCTGTGTCGCAGCTGGTGGTTATTGGATCCTCGGCGGGCGGTATTGAGGCGCTCTCCGCCCTGGTAGCCAACTTGCCGGTGAACTTCCCCGCGCCGTTGGTGGTGGCCCAGCATCTGGACCCGACGCGCCCCAGCCACCTGGAGGCGATCCTGGGCCGTCGAGGCCCTTTACCCGTCCGTACCGTCGTCGATCACGCACCCCTGGAGGCCGGCGTGATCTACGTGGTGCCGGCCAATCGGCATGTTTCGCTGAGCGATCATCACCTGGAGATCGATCAAGAAGGGAAGGATCGGCCCCGGCCATCCATCGACCTGCTGTTCCAGTCCGCGGCCGCGATTTTCGAGGAGGGCTTGATCGCGGTGGTTCTGTCCGGCCTCGGCTCGGACGGGGCGAATGGGGCCCGCCGGGTCAAGGAAGCCGGGGGCATGGTGATCATTCAGAACCCGCGGACCGCGAACTTTCCCTCCATGCCGCTGGCGCTCGCTCCCACATTGGTCGATATGGTGGCCGACGCCGGCGCCATTGGCCCGCTCCTCTACGATCTGCTCACCGGCGTCTACGCTCCGGTCGGACCAGCGGACGACCGGCAACTCCGCGTTCTCCTTTCCGAGGTGCAAAACCGGACCGAGATCGACTTTACCCGCTATAAACCGGCGACCATTCGGCGACGGCTGGAGCGGAGGCTGGTGGCGACCGGCATGCGCACCCTGACCGACTACAAAAGCATGCTCGAGGTCCAACCCGAGGAGTTCGACCGCCTGGTCAACGCCTTCCTGATCAAGGTAACCGAGTTCTTCCGCGATCCCGATCTCTTCGCCTACCTGCGGACCACCGTGATCCCGGCCCTGGTGACGCGGGCGCGCGCCCATGGGAATGAACTCCGCTTTTGGAGCGCGGGCTGCGCGACCGGCGAGGAAGCCTATTCGCTGGCCATGCTCGTGGCCGAGGCGCTGGGCGATGAGTTGGACCACTTCTCGATTCGCATTTTCGCCACCGACCTGGATCACGAGGCGATCGAGTTCGGGCGGCGGGCCATCTACCCGACTGCCGCCCTGGCCGATATACCGCCCGAGTTGGTAGCCCGTTTCTGTAAGGTACGGGACGGCATGTATGAGTTGACCAAGGCCGTCCGCGGGCTGGTCGTCTTCGGCGAGCACGATCTGGGTCAGCGGTCTCCTTTCCCGCGGATCGATCTCTGCCTGTGCCGGAATGTCCTGATCTACTTTACCGCCGAGCTCCAGCAACGGGTTCTTGAACTATTCGTCTTCGCCCTGCGAGACGGCGCCTATTTGGTTTTGGGGAAGGCGGAGACTACCGGCCCACTTCCCGCCTACTTCACCACCGCCGAGCCTGCCCTGAAGGTCTATCGTCGCCAGGGAGAGCGGATGCTGCTCCCGGTGTCCCCTGGGCGAGCCAGCCCAACCACCGCGCGCCGGGAGCACTCAACAGTCGCGCCAGCTTCCCTGGAGCTAGCCCGCTTGCGGCGGAACACGGTGCGGGAGCAGGACCGGCACGACGACGCCGAGGAACTTCTGCTCCGCCTACCGGTGGGAATCGTGGTGGTGGATCGGCGCTATGACGTGCGGCGCCTCAATAGCGAGGCTCGGCGGCTACTTGGGATCCATGGCGAAGCGATGGGCGAGGATATCCTGCATCTGGCGCGGAGGGCGCCAAGCCAACCGTTGCGCGCGGCGATCGACGCCGCCCTGCGGGGCGAGGAATACACTATCGAGGAGTTCCCCATTTCCACGGTGATGCCGGGCGAAACCCGCTACCTGCGCGTCATCAGCCGGCCCGAGCCACCGGAACCGGCCAACGACCAGGAAGCACGGGCGCTTCTTGTGGTAGCCGATGTGACGGCGGAGGTGGAAGCGCGGCGGAACGGGGAGGCCGCCAGGGCCGAGATCAGGCGTCAGACCGCGGCGCTGGCCGAGATCGCGACCGTCAACCGCGAGATTCTAGCCGCCAACGAGCAATTGACCAGTGTCCATACATTGTTGCGCCGGGCCAACGAGGAGCAGTTGTTGGGCGGTGAGGAGATCCAGGCCGCCGCGGAGGAGTTGGAGACCCTCAACGAGGAACTGCAGGCCACGAACGAGGAGCTTGAGACTCTCAATGAAGAGCAACAGGCGACGGTCGAGGAGCTCGAGACCACCAACGAGGAGCTCAGCGCCCGGCACCATGATATTCGCGAACTGGCCGATTCGCTGGATGCCCAGCGGCTTCAGTTGGCCACCGTGCTGGAGAGCATGGGCGAGGCGGTGGTGGCCATCGATTCGGCCGGCCAGGTGATAGTCTGCAACGCGCTGTTCAAGCGCATCTTCGGATTCTCCGATCTCGATTTTCCGGCGGAAGACCCCGAGGGCCGCCCACTCCCGCCCGAGGAGCATCCGGTGGCCCGCCTGCGGCGCGGCGACACCTTCCGCATGGAGTTCACCATGCCCGGCCCGGACGGGAGGCGACGCTGGTTCGAAGCGATTGGGCGACCGGTTGACGATCACACCAAGCCGCGGGACGCGGTGTTGGTGATCCGCGATATCACCGACCGGACCCTGCGCCGGCTGCAGGACCAATTCCTGGCGCTGGCAACCCATGAATTACGCACTCCGCTTACCGCGATCCTCGGCAGTCTGGAACTCCTGGTCAGGCGAGCCCAGCACGATTCCGATCCCGCGCGGCTGGCGGAATCCGCCGTCATGGCGTATGATGCCGCGCGCAAGCTCCAGCGCTTGGTGAACGATCTGGTCGATGTCAGCCGGCTGACCAACGGGAAGCTCCGCCTGGCCATTGAGCCCATCGATCTGACCGCCGTGACGCGAGAGGCGATGGAGATGGCCCACGCCACGGCGGGCGAGTATCCGTTGCGACTGGACGGCGCGAACGGACCGCTCATGGTGAGGGGCGATTCCACGCGCCTCCGCCAGGTGCTGCTCAACCTACTGGACAATGCATTCACCCACGCGCCGGAGGCGCCGGTGGAAGTCCACGTGCGCCGCGAGGACGGCGCGGCGGAGGTCCGGGTGACCGATCAGGGACCGGGGATCGAGCCCGAGGCACTTCCCTACCTCTTCAAACGTTTCTACCAGGCGGCCGATGCTGGGCTTCCACCCACCGCCGGGATGGGGCTGGGACTCTATATTGCCCGTGAGATCGTGGAAGGGCTCGGGGGCGAGATCACGGTCAGGTCGGTGGTCGGCGAGGGCACCGCGTTCACGGTGCGGATGCCGCTTTTGGAGACGTAGGTGGGGAACGATTCCCCGCGCTAATACGCCTTGGCGTACGTTTCCGCGTTCTTGTAGGGGCACCCTTTGTGGGTGCCCTTCGTAGGCCGCACCAGAGCACCCACAAAGGGTGCCCCTACGGAACCGCCACGATGTTTGGGCCAAGCTGTACTCGGGAGATGTACGACTACGCCGGTTCGTCCGCGACGCTGTCGTCGCCCTCCATGGATGCGTCCGTGGCGCCGATCCATCCGCGCATCTCGTTCTCCCGCGCCTCGGCCTCTCGGGCACACGCCTCGAAACGACGGCTGGCGAGATGATCGTGCCGCTCGTCGGCCTCCCGCGCCAGGCGTCGAAGCAAAAGCCCGCGCTCGTTCACGGAAGTGAGGGCGCTGGAAAGCGCTCGCGGGGTCGCCGTCGCCTGGAGGGCAAGGGCGCTCTGGGGCGAGTACTGGTGGCCGATCTGACAACGGAAGCGGAGAAACGTACCCTCATGCAGTTCCGAGAGCACTCCATGGCACTCCGGGCAGGTAAACCGAGTCGGCATATCCGCCTTGCCGCCCTCGCCATCGAGCGATCCAGGATCGCCGAAAGCAGGCTCCGCATCCACGATCATGTCCTCCTTCCGCCGCCCCAACTCCCGGGCCAGCCGACCAAGAAGCGGCCCCATTTTCGCCATGGAGACCATGTAATCGACATCGACGTAGGCGATGGCGCTCCGGGGCATACTCGGCGCTACTGCCTCGTCGGGATCCTGCACTACCGCGAGACCGCCATGCCGCTTGATCGACAGCAGCCCCGCGGTCCCATCATCCAGCATGCCGCTCAGGATCACGCCGATCGCGCGAGGACCATAGGCGCGGCTCGCGCCGCGGAAC
>DATLQX010000292.1:0-10023 GCA_035534995.1 Chloroflexota bacterium
GACCGCGTGATCCGTGATTTCCTGGAACCGCGCCGCGCCTTGCTGGTAATGGATAACTGCGAGCATGTACTGGATTCGGCGGCCCGGCTGATCGCGGCTCTCCTGGCTAGTTGTACCGGGGTCACCGTGCTGGCGACCAGCCGAGAAGCGATCGGCTTGCCGGGCGAGGTGGTGTGGACGGTGCCGCCTCTTTCGTTCCCGGAGCCGGGGCGGCCCCGAGCCGCGGAGAGCTTGGAAGCGTACGACGCGATCCGCCTGTTCATGGAGCGAGCCCGAGACCGCCGTCCCGGCTTCACCCTGGACGAGGCGACCGCGCCGCTGGTCGTGGAGATTTGCCAGCGGCTGGATGGCATCCCGTTGGCCATCGAGTTGGCGGCGGCCCGATTGGCTTTCCTCTCGTTGGCGGATCTCACGGCGCGCCTTGATGACCGTTTCCGCCTCTTGGTCGGCGGTAGCCGGATCATGCTGCCTCGTCAGCAGACCCTGCGGGCGGCCATGGATTGGAGCTATGGGCTACTGGGGGAGAAAGAACGTACTCTCCTACGGAGGCTCACCGTCTTCGCGGGCGGCTGGACGCTCACCGCCGCCGAGGGAATCTGCGCGGGCTCGGATCTGCCGCCGGATCTCATCCTGGACACTCTAGGTGGTTTGGTAGCCAAATCACTGGTGGCCATGCGGATGGAAGGCGACTCCGCGCGGTATGGGATGCTGGAGACCGTACGGCAGTATGGGCAACTCAAGATCCGGGAAGGTGAAGAGTGCGCGGCGCCGCGCGGGCGACACCTTGCGTGGTTCGCTCGGCATTGCGAGGAGGAGATTGCCGGCTGGACCACCGCCGACCAGGGAGTCTTACTCCGTCGTTTGGATGCCGAACTGGACAATATCCGTGCCGCGTTAGTCTGGGGATTGGGGCCGGAGGGGGATGCCGTGGAGGCGCTGCGGTTAGCCGCCGCGCTCAGCCGTTACTGGGCCACCCGCGGCTTGGTCAGCGAAGGCTGGCGGTGGACGGAGCGAGCACTCGAAGCGGCGGAGAAGTACGCGCCCGCCACGCTGCGCGCTACCGCGCTCAATCGTTGCGCTATCTTGGCACGCACCGCTGGTGATGACGTGGCGGCGGGCGCCTCCTGGGAAGCCGGCCTGGCCCTATTTCGCGAACTGGGTGACGCGGACGGCATCGCCCGCGTGGTAGCGAATCTGGGCATGTTGCGCTACGATCTGGGTGACGACATGGGCGCCACGAAGCTACTGACCGAGAGCCTCGCCTATCAGCGTCAGCAGGGGTACGTACAGGGCGTGGCCCTTAATCTCATGAATCTGGGAGTAGTCCATACCCGGCAGCAGCTGTACGCGGAAGCGGAGGCTGCCTTCGCGGAAGCGGTCGCGCTTTATCAAGCCTCGCACGATCAAGAGGGCATCGGCAACACCTATCTGCACATGGGGCATCTGGCACGCGACCGGGAGCAACTCGATCGCGCCGCGCAACTCTATGTGGCAAGCCTTCGCGTCTCGCTTGAACTGGGGGACCGCCCGCGCTTTTCGCCGGCGTTGGAGGGGATGGCACATGTGCTACTGCGCCGCTCCAACACCGATACGCGCGCTCGGATAACCCTTGAATTCAGCGTTCGCCTGTTTGCCTGCGCCGCTGCCATAAGGGAAAGCACCGGCGTGCCCCTCCCTACGGTCAGTCAACAAGTGTACTTGCCGGATCTCCACCAGCTCCAGACCCTGTTGGGCACCCTCGCGTTCGAGGTGGCCTGGTCCGAGGGATGGGATATGCCGGTGCTTTCCCTGCTCGAACGGATCCCAGGCGAGCAAGATGAAGATGAGGAGCCGTTTGCCGCCGCGCTGGGTAGCAGTGCCGTTTCCATGCCCTTGCTACCCATGACGGGAGTTGATACCGGATCTTAGTGCTGCAACCCCCCCCCGTCATTCGGGCGGAATCCTCGATTCGCCGCCGAGCTTGGGGCGTGGAGCAGCGCTTGCAGGCGCGTTTGAGCTACGGTACTGGCATGATGCGCGGCCGTGGATTCCACGGCGTGCGCGGGGTGGGCCTGGGCGGTGAGGGATGTACCCCCCGCGATCCCGGCGACGACTGCTAGGCTAACTAGGGCGCTGGTGCTTTTATTCATCGTGATTCTCTCCGGTAGTAGGCGCGAACAGTCGGTTGGCCCTGGGGCAGGAATCCTCATGCGGGTAGAGGGTCGGACGCGGTGGCCGGTTTTGCCGATTATTCCCGGTCTCGCGTGCACACGTACCGAGGAAGTACACCTACGGTACAACAGGGCTCAACCGATCAGCACCCCCATTTAGGGCACCTTTTTGCCCCCCATGTGGGGGATACGCGCTGGTACCGATCCGGGGACTCAAGATTTCCGACTTTCCGCCGAACCCACCGTCGCGCATCTGATCCTCAAGCCGGCGCCGTACCCGGAAGCGGCGCCCGAACGATGCTTCTTGACTTCGCTTCCTGGCGCGGAACCATGCGGCCCGGTTTGATCTGTTGTAGGGGCACCGGGTACCGGGTACCCTCTGGGTGGTGGTGATGGGTGCCCTTGGCCTGCCGCGCGTGGGCACCCACCAGGGGTGCCCCTACGGGCCATCGCCAACCTTGCTCTAGAGGTTGGCGGGCAGCCGCCGTTCAGGGAGGAAGAAGCGATCGTCGGGGATTCCCAGTTCGGCGATCAGGCGGCGTGGATAGTCGATGGCCCCAATCGCCTCCGGCCCGTGGCCGTCGCTGGCCACCGCGAAGCGGGCGCCGGCGGCCAGCAGTTCCCGCGCGAGTTCGGGCATCGGCGTTTTATAGCGGGTGCTGATCTCCAGAGCGATCCCGGTCTCCACGGCCACGTCAACTATCACTTTCCGAAACTCCGGCGTCCACAACGCATCCTGGCCCTCGCGGGGAAGATCGGGAAGGTAGGTGGGGTGGCCGATCATGGCGGGAATGCCGGAGCGGAGGCCGCGGGCGAACTGGGCCGTTGCACATTCCATATACCGGCGCAGGGAGGCGGGGGACTGGGCATCAGGCTTGACCCGGTCGCCGTTCTCGTCCACCACCATGTGCATGGAGCCGACGCAATAGTCGAGCCGAGCGCGGTTCTCCTCGGAGATCGCCTGCTCCTGACCCAGATCCAGTTCCACGGCTCGGTAGATCGGAAATTGCTCCAGGGCATCGAGGTAGCGGCCAAGCGTCTCGTCGCCCTTCATGCCAAAATAGACGGAGTAGTGGTCGCTGATCGCGATTTCGAAGCCGATCCGTTGGGCGGTGAGGACCATGGTCTCCACATCGGCGCGGCCATCGGAAAACCGGGAGTGCAGATGCAGGTCGGATCGCAAGTGGCGGGGTAAGGCGGGGGTATCGGTCACGAATCCTCCGAATGGCGTTGTTCGTCGCCCGAGCCGGCGACACATTCTTTCCACTCTCTAGGATGCAGGATTTCGACCCGAACGGGCCAGCGAGAACCCTGGCCCAGTACTAGCTCTGTCCCATGGGATGGCAGGCCGAACGGTTGATGTGCCAGGGCATGAACGGGGTGATAGTGGATCCAGGGCCGGCAATTTTCTGGATACGGCCTCGGTGATTGGAGGAATGGATTATATTTATCATTGTAGTGGTAATAATCGTTCTGGCGGTAGTGGGACTGGCCGCGTTTCTATGGAGTTCCGTGTTCTAGCGGGGTTCCCAGGGTCTACTATCCGGCCGGGGCCGCGCACCGTATAATGACGGCCATGCGCTCCACCAAAGGCAAAGTAGACGGCCGCCTGATGCAACAGGCGAATCGAGCCCTGGTGTTGAACCTGGTGCGGGCCCAACCCACCCTTTCGCGGGCGGCGATTGCCCGCCAAACCAGTCTCAGCCCCGCCGCCGTTTCCGGAATTGTCGACCACCTGGCGCGCGAGGGGTGGGTCAAGGAAATAGGAGCGGCGGTCACTGGAAACGTGGGCCGGCGGCCCTTGCGATTGGTCTTCGTGCCCGATGCGCGTCTGGCGGTCGGCATCGACCTTGACCTGCACGAGGTGAGCGCCGCCCTGGTGGATCTAGGCGGGGTGCCACGCGAGGTTCACCGATTATCGGTGCCGGACGGCGCCGAGCCGCCTACCGTGCTGGATCTGGCGGCGGAACTGGTCCGCCGAGCGACCCGCGACGTACCAGCGGGCCAACTCCTGGGGGTCGGGATGGCCATACCGGGGATGGTGCGCTGGCCGGAAGGAATCAATCTCTTCTCCCCCAATTTTCACTGGCGGGACGTGCCGGTGCGCGCCATGATGGAGGAGCGGCTGGGTGGAGTGGTGTTCGTCGATAACGAGGTCCGAGCCCTGGCCCTGGCGGAGCACCAGTATGGGGCGGCGCGTTGGGCCCGCAATTGCGTGTTTCTCGACGCCGGCACGGGGGTTGGCGGGGCGGTGATCCTGGAGGGACAATTGTACCGCGGGATGCATGGGGCGGCGGGGGAACTGGGGCACAACACGGTCGAGCCAGGAGGGCCGATCTGTGCCTGCGGGAATCACGGATGCCTGGAGGTCTTCGCCTCCGGGGTCGGTCTGGAGCGGCGGGTGGGCGAGGCGCTGGCGTCCGGGCGCGTCTCACGGCTGGCCGAGAAGCGGGATACCTGGACTCCCGGCGGTCTGGCGGCCGCCGCCGGGGCCGGCGACGGGCTGGCATGCGAATTGCTGGAGCACGCGGCGGACTACCTGGGCCTGGTGGTGGCCAACGCGGTGGCGAATTGGGATCCCGAGTTAGTGGTGCTCAGCGGCCCGGTGATCCGCGACGGCGGGATCTTCAATCGGGTGCTGGCGGCCGGCACGCGGTCGGTCCTGGAGCCGGCGCGGGCGCGGGTCCGGGTGGCGCCGGCGCTGATCGAGGCGAACGTGAAAATTATCGGAGCCGCCTCTCTGGTGATCACCGAGTATCTGGCGGCCCCATTATAGAGGCCTATCGCGCGGCCGGCCCAATGCCGATCTGGCCCGCCAGGTAGAGTACGCTCAGCCCGATCAGAATCGCCACCGTGGCATAGGCGATCAGGTTAAAGAGGCGCCCGTTTCGGTAGGTTCCCATCAAATCTTTCTTGTTGATCAGGCGAATGATGAAGATCAGCAGAATCGGCAGCATCAGGGCGTTCAGCACCTGCAAGTTGAGAAGCACGGGAACGATCGGTAAGTTCGGAATGATCGCGATCAAGGCGGAAATGATGATTGTGCCGGTGAAGATACTGTTGAAAATCGGCGCCTGCGCGAACGATTTCTCGGTGCCGCTTTCCAGGCCGAAGGTCTCGCAGATCGCGAAAGCGGTGGAGAGCGGCAGCACTCCGGCCGCCAGCATTGATGCGCCAAAGAGCCCGATCGCGAACAGCGTCTCGGCCGAGTTCCCGGCCACCGACTTGAGGGCGACGGCGAATTGCTGCGGCTGGCTGATGTTGCTGTTCCCGGCGGGACAGCCGTGTATCGTGCACAGCGCGGTTCCGGTGGCGATGATGATGAATCCCGCCACGGCGATGGCGAAGAGCGAGCCGATAATCACGTCGGCGCGCGTAAAGGCGTAGGTGCGGGGGGAGATACCTTTGTCGACCACCGAGGAGGTGACGAAGAACTGCATATAAGGGCTAATCGTGGTGCCCACCAGGGCCACGACGGCGCTGATATAGGTATTGGTCCAGACGATATGGGGCCGGGCCGTGTCGTGGAGCACCGAACCCCAGTTGGTGCCCTTGAAGGCCGCCACGACATAGACCAGGAAGACGAAGGAGAGGGCGACGAAGACCTTCTCGATCATGCTGGAGGATCGCTGGGTGACCAGATACCAGAGGACCAGGGTGACAGGAGGCACGGCGATCCAGGCGGGGATGCCGATGATTTGCGCGCAGGCGGCCAGGCCGAGGAACTCGGAGACCGTGATCCCGGTATTGGCGATCAGCAAGCAGGCCATGGCCAGGCTGGTGGATCCCAGGCTGAACTGTTCCCGGATCAGATCCGACAGTCCCTTGCCGGTTACGGCGCCCAGGCGGGCGCACATCTCCTGCACCACGATCAGGCTGATCGCCGTGATCCCCAGGGCCCAGAGCATGTTGTAGCGGAATACCGCCCCGGCGCTGGCATAGGTGACCACCCCGCCGGCGTCGTTGCCGGCGCTGGCGGTGATCAGCCCCGGACCCACCACGGCCAGAAAGGCAAAAATCCCGGTTCGGGGCAGCCGCGGGCGGAGGAAACGGCGCCGGCCACGGTCGCCGCCGAGCGAGGGGAGGCGGCCGGTGATGTGGAGAGAGCGGGGAGTCCCGAGGCGCCTGCTCTCGCCCTCCCGCCGCGCATGATCGATCGTGGGCGCCGGCCGGTCCGGTGGGTCGGTCATGGCACCATCCAAGGGGCTGAGGGGTGACTGGTCATGGCGTGTGGGGACCGTGCTCAGGCTACCACGCCCCGAAAGGGCCTGTAAAGGCGGGCCTTACCGCATGTGGTCGCGTTCGAGCGCGAGGTCTCCCTCGACCATCAGGCCGACCAGTTCGGGGAAGCCGACCTTGGGCTGCCATCCCAGCACCCGCCGGGCCTTCTCCGCATCGCCCACCAGGAGATCGACCTCGGCTGGGCGGAACAGGGTAGAATCCTGGCGCACGTAGTCTTGCCAGTTCTCGATCCCGATGTGCGCCAGGGCCAGCCGCGCGAACTCAGCCACGCTATGGGTCTCGCCGGTTGCTACCACATAGTCGTCAGGCTGCTCCTGCTGGAGCATCAGCCACATGGCCTCCACGTAATCGCCGGCGAAACCCCAATCACGCTTGGATTCCAGGTTGCCCAGGGACAGATGAGTTTGGAGGCCCAGCTTGATCCGGGCCACTCCGCGGCTGATCTTGCGGGTGACGAACTCAGTGCCACGGCGGGGGCTTTCGTGATTGAACAGGATGCCCGAGCAGGCGAAAATGTTGAAGCTCTCGCGATAATTGACCGTGATCCAGTGGCCGTAGGTCTTGGCCACCCCATAGGGGCTCCGCGGGTAGAACGGCGTCGCCTCGCTTTGCGGCACCTCGCGCACCTTGCCGAACATTTCACTGGAGGACGCCTGGTAAAAGCGGATGTTCCGGTCGGTGTAGCGGATCGCCTCCAGGAGCCGGGTAACGCCGAGGGCGGTGTATTCACCGGTCAGCACCGGTTGGCTGAAGGAGGTGGGAACGAACGATTGCGCGGCCAGATTATAGACCTCGTTCGGTTGGGACTGGTGGAGGGCCTGGACCAGCGAGTGCTGATCCAGCAGATCGGCGTCCACGATCTCGACATCGTTCAGGAGATGGCGGACCCGCTCGTCGGCCAGCACGCTGGTGCGGCGGACCAGGCCGTAGACGGTGTAGCCCTTATGCAAGAGCAACTCGGCCAGGTAGCTGCCGTCCTGGCCGGTGAATCCCGTGATCAAGGCGTTTGGCATGGTGTCCTCCTTGGAAAATTGGGCATGCCCGCGCGGGCAGCACCCTACACAGCAATATTTGTACCGGGGCGATCC
Organism: Chloroflexota bacterium; assembly: GCA_035534995.1. Taxonomy (GTDB): domain Bacteria; phylum Chloroflexota; class UBA5177; order JANWHV01; family JANWHV01; genus JANWHV01. Next base: position 7,481 of record DATLQX010000292.1, read on the forward strand.
CCCCGACTGTGGGCGGGTGGCAGCGCCGGGCCGACAGCGGTCGGAGAGGGTAACGGGTGCAGGTTGACACTCTATTAGCTCAGGGCTCGGCTCGCCAATAGGCGAGCGTATCGAAAACGGATTGGTCAAGGGGAATCCGCGGTTCCCAGCCGGTCGCGGCCCGGAGCGCGGCGTTCCCGCCGTAGATCTCCGGCCGGTCGACGGGGCGGTAGAGGGCGGGATCGGTCTCCACTCGCACGGGAACCCGGCTGGCGTGTAAGAGCGCCTCCAGCAAGGCGCCGATCGGAGTGGCTCTTCCCGAGCACACGTTGTAGACGGCGCCCGGCGTCCCCAATTCGAGGGCCAGCCGGTAGGCGCGAGCGACATCGCGCACGTCGGTAAAATCGCGCGCGGCCTCCAGGTTCCCGGTCGCCAGGACGGGAGGGGCCTCGCCCCGCTCGATCGCCGCCACCTGGGCGGCGAAATCGGCCAGGACAAAGCCCTGGCGTTGGCGGGGGCCAATATGATTGAACGGGCGGACCCGGACCACCGGGAGGTCGAAGGCCAGGAAGTACTGGAGAGCCAGGAGATCGGCGGCGGCCTTGCTCACCCCGTAGGGATTAAGGGGACGGAACGGCTCCTCCTCGACCACCGGCATCCTGGCCGGGTCGACGGCGCCGTAGACCTCGCCGCTGCCCACCGCCAGGACGCGCGCGGCGGGCGCCTGGCGGTGGACAGCTTCCAGCACATGTTGGGTGAGGAAGACGTTGGCGGCGAAGGTGCCGGCGGGATCGTTCCAGGCGGCGCCCACGGCGGCCTGGCCCGCCAGGTGGAAGACCCGATCCGGGCGTACCTCGGCCACCAGGGCCTCCACATCCTCCAGCCGCCCGAGGTCACACTGGCGCAGGGTGAGACCGGCCGATCGGCTACCGGCGGGGATCGGGGACAACGAGGTGCCGATCACCTCGTAGCCGGCGGCCAGGCACTCCTCCACCAGATGGCCGCCGGCGAACCCGGCAGCCCCTGTAATCAGCGCCCGTATCACCATCTGAGATCGTTCGCGATCCTGGGCCGCGTCCCTGCCCTACCCACGTTTTTCCCGTTCGCTCACCGTTTGACCGCCGGAATGCTACCACATCGGGTTACTTCCCCGTGAAGTCCCAGAGAGGGCGAGGATTGGATGTTCGTTGTTTGACAGATTTCGGTGCTTATAGGGTAATCCAAGTAGTGCCTCTATCCGTATAGATCAATAGAAGCATAATGGGCATCCCACGCTCGGGGGCCGTCGTTGAGTGACGGACCTACCGGCGATACATACAGGGGATGCCGGAGAAATGAGGTAATCATGAGCGCACCCGCCTTAGAGATGAAGCAGGGTACCACGGCGCAGTCGGACGACAGCACCATGCTGTACCTGCACGACATTAGCCGGATGCCGCTGTTGACGGCGGCCCAGGAACGTGAATTGGGAGAGAGGATCGCGAACGGAGACGAGGCGGCGCTGAGCATCATGGTGGAGTCGAACCTCCGCCTGGTGGTGAGCGTGGCCAAGCGCTACCGGAATGAAGGGCTCTCGCTCCTGGATCTGGTCCAGGAAGGGAACATTGGTTTAATTCGGGCCGCCCGCAAGTACGACTACAAGCTGGGCCACCGTTTCTCGACCTATGCGATTTGGTGGATCCGCCAGGCGGTGACGCGGGCGATTTCCAACCAGAGCCAGACGATCCGCGTTCCGGTGCACGTCACCGAGGGCATTTCGCGCCTGCAGAAGACGGCGCAACTGGAGGAAGACGGCGGGGAAGCGCCGGAGGGGCAGGACGCGCATCTGCCGTCGGCCAAGATCGTGGAGATGGCACGCCTGGTGCACCAGCCGATCTCGCTGGAGCGGGTGATGGGCGAGGACCAGGATGCCACGTTGGGCGAGGTGGTGGAGGATCCCGACGCGGTCTCCCCCAGCGACATGGCGGAACAGCGCATGCTCCACGACCGCCTGGTGGGCCTGGTGAGTGACCTTCCGGATCGCGAGCGCAAGGTAATCGAACTGCGGTTTGGCCTCAACGATGGACATCCACGGACCCTGAAGGAGGTAAGCGGTGCCTTCGGTCTTACGCGAGAACGCATTCGCCAGCTGGAGACGGCGGCCCTCACCCGGCTGCGCCAGTCGGGCGAGCAGGGCGATCTGCGGGAATATCTGAACTAAGCCACAAGCCTCCAAGGCGAGTGAAAGGGGGCGGTCTCATGACCGCCCCCTTTGAATTGGGGCTGCCTTATCCGCACAACCTACTCTACCTCCGGCCTCATTTCGCGTACGTTTGCTATGGTCACATCGTCACCGCGACGCTGGGGAAGTAGCGAGAGAAAAGGGGACGCATGGCACTCGCCATTGAGGCGGTTCGGAACTCGGCCCGTTCGTCGCAACGCCCGCGTTCGCGGAGCGCCTTAAAGTCCCTGGAGCTCTTCACTGGCGCCGGCGGCCTTGCCCTTGGCACGCACGCCGCCGGATTCAAGCATGTGGCTCTAGCCGAGTGGAACCGAGATGCGTGCGAGACCTTGCGCGCGAACGT
>DATLQX010000293.1:0-7057 GCA_035534995.1 Chloroflexota bacterium
TCTCAACCTCGTTATACACGGGGATAACCAGGGAAAGGTCAACGCGCTGAGGGCGCGACTTCAGCGGGAGCGGTTCTCCCAGGACGTCTGGACGCACCGCGGGGGCCAGGTCTACGCTCATCTCGCGTATTGCTCCATTGTCTCTCCGCCGGCGGCCCGCGCCGCCAAGCGCCGCTGCCGACTAGCCATGATTGGTACGGTTGCTAGTATAGCAGTGATACCGCGTTATGGGGTTGCTTCCGCGGAAGATCCATCATGCAGGCGTAAGGCGGCATACACGCCGCTGACCAGCAGCAGCAGCCCCGCGCCAGTGAAGAGAGTATCGACGGCACCCCAGCGCATGCCCAGCCAATTGGTATGGAGATTGGCAGGAAGGCTGCTGGCAATGTAGCCGGAGACGGCCATGGACACGAGAATCGCCAGGGTGAGCGCCGGTCCCAGCACGGAAAAGACCCTACCAACCAGAGCATCCGGCGTCACCCGAAGAACCAGCGGGACCAGGGATGAGTTGACCGCCGCGATGGGGAAGCCCAGGACAAAGATCACCGCCGCCGCGGGCGCGAACGCGGTCAGGCGGGAATAGAGCGCGAACAGCACTCCCATCGCCAACAGGCCCAGCCAGATCGTGCGTTGCACCCCCAACCTCAAGGCGATCGTTCCTGCTAGAAGGGAGCCGAGCAGTAGCCCCGCGCCCTCAACTGCTGAAAGGGCGCCATAGAGACGGAGCGGTGCGTGCAAATTGCGGGTGAGAAAAAAGATATCCAGTGTATTCAGTGCCCCAGCGCCCAATGACGCTACCACGGCCGCGACCAGCAGGGTGGTCAGGGTACGATTGCCGGCGAAGAAGCGCAGCCCTTCCAGCAACTCGCCCCAGAAGCCCCTGGCGTTTCGGCTTCGTACCTTCATCGGTACCGGCACCCGTATGCTCCGTATCGCCAACCAGGAGACAGCGAAGGAGAGGGCATTGAAGGTCAGGGCCGGACCGGCGCCGACCGTGAAGAACACGACCGTGCCCAGGGGTGGGCCGATAAGCAAGGTGACGCTGCCGGCGGCCTGGGTCATGCCCGAGGCGCGGGGTAGATCGGCCGCCGGCATCAGGTCACCCAAAATCCCCATTTTGGCCGGACTGAAGAATTGGGAGCACGATCCTGTAAGAAGCGCTACGAGGTAGACGCTTCCCAGAGCCCAGGCGGTGGACGGGTGTACGGAGCCAAGGAAGGGCAAGCTGACAATGCCAGTGAGGAAGGCAAGCAGGACTATCAGACCGGTGCGCAGCGCATCCATCAACATCATGGTGCGACGGCGGTCCCAGCGGTCCACGAAAACACCGGCGAACGGTCCCACCAGCAGGTCGGGTAGGGCCGCCGCCGCCAGCACACCGCTCATGGCCAGCGGCGCCCATGACTGCCCTCGGGCTACCCCGGTGACGATCCAGAGAGCAAGCGTGGTATTGAACGCCATATCCCCGAGGCCGGAGATGGCCTGACCGGTCCAGAGCAGGGCGAAGGAGCGATTGATAAGCAGTGCATGCCGCACCCGAGGCACGGCGTCAGGCGCGGCGATACCTTGCACGGTGCCCCCTCCACAGCTTGATTCTACTGTATCGCAAGCGTGGCCGAGAGTCCGACGCGATACATGGGAAATCGCGCCCAGGAGCATCGTCCACGGTAAATCAGGTACCGAGGGGACGCGGAAATAGTTCCCTGCCACCGTAATCTGTAGACTGGGCGACCTGAAGCGTGGGTGTGCCGTGCTTGTCCTGACACACAAGAGCTAGGTGGGCGCGCACCGCGCGCCAACCTAGCTGTCCAGAGTTGCCTTCAGATTGATGGCAACATTCCCCCGGAGGGCGTTCGAGACCGGACAACTCTGCTCCCCCTCACGGGCCGCCGCCGCGAAACCTGCCTGGTCCAGACCCGGCACCCGCCCATGAACCTCAAGATCCATTTCGGCGATCTTGAAGCCGCCTTCGACGGGGGCGAAGTGGGCGACCGCGCTGACTTCCAGCTTGGTAGCCGGGGTGCCTTTCCCAGCCAGGACGTGCGAAAAGGCCATCGCGTAGCAGGCGGCGTGGGCGGCCGCGATCAACTCCTCCGGGCTTGTGCTTCCCGGCGTCCGCTCGGTGCGTCCAGCCCAGGTGACGGGCAGGGGGCCCGCCGCTCCGCTGGCCAGTGAGAAACTCCCCTTGCCGTGAATGAGATCGCCTTCCCAGGCCGCGTTCGCGGTACTCAGTACGTCCTTTGCCATGATGCTACCTCCTTTGGATGGGCTGCCCCGGATGAGGCTCGGCCTTCTTTTAGGATAGCCATCCGTGGGATTATCGGCACCAAGGTCATCCTCCGCTACACTGGAGACTACCTGGCGAGACATCACGGTGACTGGGGTAAGAGAGGACGCGGGATGAGTGAGGCACGGGCGGTGGTAGCCGAGTCTCGCTGGCCCGCGAGCTTGACGAGCCACGGCTTGTGTCTCGAATCGTCCGATCAGCCGGAGCGGTGGCCGGTTCGGGTGAGGACCGGGCTGGCCATGCTGGCGGTGGGAGAGGACGGGCCGCTGGCGGGGCTGGCCGTCTTGACGGCCCTCAATCCCAACGGCCCGGAGGTCGCCAGCCTGACCGAACACGACCTCTGGGCTCGCCTGACCCTGGAAAACGGAGACGCCCTTTCGGCCCTGGCCTTGACTCGAAGCCGGCAGGCGCGGAGGGATTCGGCGCCGACTCGTTTGATCAGCATCACGGCCCTCCTGGCCGTCGGCGACCGCGCGGCGGTCGAAGCCGAACTGGCCGCGATGCGTCCTCTGGGTAACGAGCGCTCGCTCGGGCCGTATCTGGCCGAGGGTCTCCTGGCCCTTCTGGATCTCGACTGGGAAGCCGCCGAGGAGCGTTTCCGCGCCGCCGAGAGCATTATGGCGAGCGCGCAGGGGGTCCGCGGGCTGGCGCGGGCGCTCGAAGGCGCGGGAAACCGGGAGGAAGCGGCGGCGGTGCTGGCCGATGGGGCACGGGTCGCCCTTGGTGAGACCGCTCCCGAACTCCTGGCCGCCCTGGCGGCGTTGCGCGAGAGTATGGGGGAGCCCGATGCCGCGACCGCCGCCAGGGCGGCGCGCGATGCCGCCGTGGCCTCGCTGGCGGAACGGCTGGTCGTCGAACTGGCGTCGCTGCGAGCAGGACGCGGAGTCCGCCGAGCCCCACGCCAGACCTCTTCCCTTGCTGCCCCGCCGCCGGTTCAGCGGGCCGACAGCCCATGGCTAATCGGCGCGGGCTCGTCATTGGAGGACGCCGCGCCCGAACTGGAACAGGCATTGTTCGAGCATTTTGGCCATGCCCGTTTCCGCGCCGGCCAGGCGGCGGTGCTCCGCGCCTTGCTGGTTGAGGAGCAGGATACGCTGGCGGTGATGCCCACCGGCGCGGGAAAGTCGCTGTGTTTTCAATTGCCTGCCCTCTTGCTTGATGGATTGGTGTTGGTCATTTCACCGCTGATTGCCTTGATGACCGATCAGCTTGCCGGGCTGAATACGGTGACGGCCCTGGCCGACCGAGCGACGGCAATCAACAGCACCCTGGATGGCCAGGAGCTGGATCGCCGCCTCCGCGGGCTGGCCGCGGGCAACTTTCGCCTGGTGTATGTGGCGCCGGAGCGGTTGCGCCAGGTTTCCCTCTTGCGGGCGCTCCGCGGGGCCGGCGTATCACTCTTGGTGGTCGATGAGGCGCACTGCCTCAGTCTCTGGGGTCACCAGTTCCGTCCCGACTATCTGGCGGTGGGCGAGGCGGCGGCGTTGCTGGGCTCGCCGCGCATCCTGGCGGTCACCGCGACCGCTACCCCCGCGATACAGGAGGAGGTGGCGCGGACCCTGGGGAGGGCGCTGCGACTCGTCCGGACGGGGGTGCTTCGCGACAACCTCTTCCTGGAGGTGCGGCGGTTGGCCGGCGAGGCGGAGAAGCGCCAAACCCTGATCGCCTTCTGCCGCGCCGCCCGCGGCAGCGGCATTGTCTATATCAACAACCGGGCCAAATGCGAACAGTTCGCTACCCTCCTGCGCCGGAATGGGGTGCAGGCGTCGCATTATCATGCCGCGATGGGGGTGGAGGAGCGCGCCGAAACCCAGCAGCGGTTCATGACCGGCAGGATTCGCGTGCTGGTGGCCACCATTGCCTTCGGGATGGGAGTGAACAAGCGCGATATTCGCTTCATCGTCCATTATCAGCCCAGCCAGTCCCTGGAGGCATACGTACAGGAGGCAGGACGCGCGGGCCGGGATGGGGCGCCCGCGCACGCGCTCTTGCTGTCCACTCCGGCGGACAAGGGTCTCCTGAGCCGCCACATGCATGGAGACCAGGTGACTCTGGCCGGACTGCGGGCTCTTTACGGATGGGCGCGGAGCGCCATCCGGGCCGCCGGAGGCGGGCCAATCGACCTCGCGGAGCTGGAGGATCAGGATGCATCGCCGGGTAAGGGTGAGGTGGCCGGCCGGGTAGGGCTGTCGATGCTTGAGCGGGCCGGCTATCTCAGCCGCGGCCTCGATTGCCCGCGCGCGTTTATCCTTCAGACCATCGGGACGCCCGCCTGCGCCGGCGATCCGCGGCTAGCGGACCTGGTATCACGCCATGGCCTTGGCCCGGATCGTTCAACCACGGTTTCCGCGCCGGCTCTGGCCTCTACCCTTGCGGTCCCCGTCGACGCGGTGGAGGATACCCTCCTGGATTGGCAGGACGCGGGCGTAATCCGGTGTCGCTCAGGGAAGCGGGGTGCCCTGCTGCGGCTGATCGAGCCGCCGCCGCCCGAAGGGGGTGGGCGCCTGGAAGCCATTCTGGCCACCCAAGAGGCCGTAAGCGAGGAACGGATCCGCGCCCTGATGCGGTACAGCGAGGCCACGGGTTGCCGCAACGCGGTGATCGCCCGCTATTTTGGCGAGGAGGACGTACCCGGTGTGAGCGAGGCGGGCTGTGGCCGGTGTGACCGCTGCGTTCCCGAGGGCCGGCGGACGGTCGAACCGCCTACATCCGAACCGGGGCCACGCTTGCGCTGGGAGGGGCCCGACCTTGCTCCCGATCAGGCGATTCTTGCCCTGGTGGCGACCCTCCCGTACGCCGCCGGACGAAGCGGTCTGGCGAACATTCTCCACGGCGCCGCCACGACGCCGATTGGCCCTGATCGCTGCGCTTTACATGGCTATCTGCGCCGGATGCCGGTCAAGGCGATCATCGCCGAGGTTGACGCATTGCTCCAGGAAGGGCTGCTGGCTCAGGCGAAGGCCCAGAAGTATCCCACTGTATCGCTGAGCGAGCGTGGACGCGAGCGCATGGCGGCTAGCGGATCGGGCGCATCCGCGGTACCTTCCAGATAGTGGTGCGCGGTCCCGGCGCGGAAGGAATAGCCTGATGAGCGTAGCGGAGATTTTCGAGACTATGACCTATGGACCGGCGCCGGAAGCCGCCGCGCCGGCCGAGGCGTGGATCGCCCAGCATAATGGGCGCTTTGACCTGTTCATTGATAACCGCTGGGTGGCGCCTCGGGACGGTGTCTATTTTGATAGTGTGAATCCCGCGAACGGCAAACCGTTGGCGGCCATCGCGCAGGCGGGTTCCGCGGATGTAGAGGCCGCCGTCCGGGCCGCCGCCGCCGCCCAGCCCGCGTGGGCCGGGTTGCCGGGCCACGCACGGGCCCGCTACCTCTATGCCCTGGCGCGCGAGGTGCAAAGGCAGAGTCGGTTGCTGGCGGTTCTGGAAACCCTAGACAATGGGAAGCCGATTCGCGAGACCCGCGATCTGGACATTCCCCTGGTCGCTCGCCATTTCGCCTATCACGCCGGCTGGGCGCAGTTAATGAGCCGCGAACTGCCAGGCTACGAGGCGGTTGGGGTGGTGGGGCAGATCATCCCCTGGAACTTCCCCCTGCTGATGCTGGCCTGGAAGATCGCGCCCGCCCTGGCCATGGGGAACACGGTGGTCCTGAAGCCGGCCGAGTTCACCTCATTGACCGCGCTTGCCTTCGCCGAGTTGGTCCGGCAGGCGGGGCTGCCGCCGGGGGTCGTGAATATCATGACTGGTGACGGGCGGGCGGGCGAACTGTTGGTGGCCCATCCGAGGGTTCAGAAGATTGCCTTTACCGGCTCGACCGAAGTTGGCCGCCAGATTCGGACGGCCACGGCGGGGACGGGGAAACGGCTTTCGCTGGAACTGGGGGGGAAGTCGCCCTTTATCGTGTTCGACGATGCCGACCTGGACAGCGCGGTCGAGGGAGTAGTTGACGCGATTTGGTTTAACCAGGGTCAGGTGTGCTGCGCCGGCTCGCGCCTGCTGGTGCAGGAGAACGTGGCGGACGAGTTTCTGGCCCGGATCAGAACTCGCATGGAGCGCCTGCGGGTGGGTGAGCCGCTGGACAAGGCCATCGACATTGGGGCGATCGTGGCGCCCGTGCAGTTGGCGCGGATCCGAGCCCTGGTGGCTCAAGGGGTAGAGGAGGGCGCGACGCTGTGGCAGCCTTCCTGGGCCTGTCCCACCGAGGGCCTTTTCTACCCGCCCACCCTATTCACGAACGTGGCCCCCGCCGCCACGATCGCCCAGGTGGAGATCTTTGGTCCCGTGCTGGTCAGCATGACCTTCCGATCCCCATCCGAGGCGGTGATGCTGGCCAACAACACTCCCTATGGATTGGCGGCCAGCCTGTGGAGCGAGAACATCAACCTTGCTCTAGACGTGGCGCCCAAGATTAAGGCGGGGACTGTGTGGATCAACAGTACCAATCTGTTCGACGCGGCCAGCGGCTTTGGCGGCTACCGGGAAAGCGGATATGGGCGCGAGGGTGGAAAGGAAGGGCTGTATGAGTACATCAAACGATCAGCGCCAAAAGTCAGGCAGGCCAGCGAGACGCGGGCGGCTCGGATTCGCGAACAGGAAGAGCAACCTCGTGCCCAGGCGCTGAATGGATTGCCGCCTCTGGATCGCACGGCGAAGCTCTTTATCGGCGGCAAACAGGCCAGGCCGGATTCGGGGTACAGTCTCGTGGTCAGCGATCCCGAGGGCCGGGCGCTGGGCGAAGTGGGCGAGGGGAACCGGAAGGAT
>DATLQX010000294.1:0-11484 GCA_035534995.1 Chloroflexota bacterium
GGACAGCACGGCCTCGGCGGCATCCAGGATCGCTTCGATCTTGTGCTGTGAGCGTGCCTGGCGGGGCGTCCGTCGCATGGTGGTGGCGGCCATTGTTCTCCCAATGCTTGACAAAGTGAGCTAAAGCTCATATTCTGGGAAAGTGAGCGATTGCTCGGGTTATCTCAGTATACCACGGAAGCGGAGAGAATCGATGTTTCGTCGTCTCGGAATCCTGGCCGCGCGTATGCCCCTTCCCTTGCTGGCCGTCTGGTTGATACTCGCGGTGGCGGTGACGGCCCTGGCGCCCAAGCTGGGCGATGTGGTGAACTCCAGCCAGGCAACCTACCTTCCCAAGTATGCCAACTCGCAACAGGCGGTGGCCATGCTGAAGCAGGCGTTCCCCCATTCCTACGCCCAGTCCACGGCGGTGGTCGTTCTTACCGGCCCCCTGGCTGCCCGTCGTCAGGCAGGGATCGAGTACTCCCACTTCGCTGCTCGCCAATTGGCGCCCGCCCCCTTCACCGTCGCCTCCGATAGCCTGACCCCCGCAACTGGCCGGGGCACTCGATAGCCGCGACGGCCAGGCCACGTTGATCGATCTAGGCTGGCGGCAACAGGATTCCAGCGCTGCCCCGGCCGACTCGCTCAAGCATCTCCGTTCCTATATCGCCGCCCACCCCTATCCGGGCGTGAGTGCCCAGGTAACGGGCGACGTGGCGATCAACGCCGACTACCAGAGTCAGATCAACAAGAGCACGGCTATCACCTCGATCGCCACCGTGATTCTGGTCCTCCTGATCCTCCTGGCGGTCTTCCGTTCGGTCGCCCTGCTGATCGTCCCCGCCGCCACGATCGGCGCCGCCATTCTGATCAGTATGGGGGTGGTGGCCTTCCTGGGCAAACACTGGCTCACCGTGTCCTCAAACACGCCAATCTTCCTGGTTGTCCTCCTGGCGGGAGCCGGGACCGATTATTGCCTCTTCCTGTCCAGCCGCTTCAAGGAGGAACTGGTGGCCGGGCGGTCGCCGGCCGAGGCGATCGAGGAGACGATGGCGCACGTCGGCGAGGCCATCGCCTCCAGCGCGGCGGCGGTGATCGTGGGTCTCGGTGGGATGGCCTTTGCCAACTTTGGCCTGTTCAACACCACCGGCCCCGCCGTCGCGGTAGGAGTGGCGATTACCCTCCTGGCGGCCCTGACCATGACCCCGGCCATTCTCCGCCTGCTGGGCACGCGCGCCTTCTGGCCTGCCCGCATCGAGTCGACGCGCCCCTCTACCTTCTGGAAAGCGGTCGGCCTCCGGGTGACCGCGCGCCCGCTCGCCGCCGCGATCGCGGTGGTGGTGGTCCTGCTCCCCTTGAATCTGGCGGTATTGAAGACCGGTCAGAACTTCAATTTCCTCAGCGATCTGAGCCCAAGCGTGGAGGCGCATGGCGGCTTCAACACGGTCGAGGCACACTATGGGGCCGGCAACGCCCTGCCCGGCAGCCTGGTCATTCGCGCCAACCAGAGCCTCCGCACGACCGATGGATTGCGCCGGCTGGACGCCCTGGATGCCAAGCTGGCGGCGCTCCCGGGTATCCGTTCCGTGCAAGGCCCCACGCGCCCGGCCGGCAAGCCAATCGCCTTTGCCGCCTTTTCCACCAACTCCCAGGCGCGGGCGGCGCTCGCCCGCGACTTGAGCGCGGACGGCATGGTCGCCCAGTACACGCTCACCACCAGCGCCGATCCCTATGGCGCCCAGGCGCAAGACACCATGCGGGCCGTGCGGACTACCGCCGAGCGGGCCTTTCCCCAGGCGGTGGTGCATACTGGCGGCGCCTCGGTGAACGTAACCGACATCCACGATGTGATCAACAGCGACCTCATCCGGATCGCCCTCTTTGTCCTGGGAGGTATCTTCGTCGTCCTTGCCCTGCTGCTGCGGGCAATCGTGGCTCCCTTCTACCTCTTGATCACCGTCCTGCTCAGCCTGGGGGCCACGGTGGGCGCCACCACCCTGGTCTTCCAGGGACTGGGAGGGCAGGATGGACTGGTCTTCTGGGTGCCGTTCTTGATCTTGACCATGCTGATCGGCCTCGCGACCGACTACAACATCCTCTTGATCAGCCGCGTCCGCGAGGAGACGGCCAGGGACGGGGACTATAGGGCGTCGGTAGCCCGCGCGGTGGAGAAGACCGGCGGCATCATCACCACCTGCGGCCTGGTGCTCGCGGGCTCGTTCGGCACCCTGATGCTGGGCAGCGTCACCGGAATCCGCGAACTGGGTTTCGCGGTAGCCTTTGGCGTAATCCTCGACACCGCCATTCTCCGGACGGTCTTGATTCCGGCCCTGGTTGTTCTGGTGGGTGAATGGTCATGGTTCCCCGGCCACATCGCCCCGCGCGCGGTGCCCACCACCGCCGAGGCATCCGCCGCCTGATTTCCCAACCGAGAGCGATGGTACGATTGAGGGGCGTGTGTCGCCAGACCCGCTGAAAGTGAGTGATGGCTATCGGACCGATCAGTCCGATCAGTTCGTTCCGGCGCGAATTGGTACGGAAGGGAGAATGATCGAGTGAATGGCGCCATGAACGAGAAGATCTGCCTGGTCACCGGAGGCACGTCGGGGATCGGCTACGAGATCGCGCTGGGGTTGGCGCGGCAAGGCGCGCGGGTGGTGATCGTGGGCCGGAACTCCGAGAAGAACGCGGCCGCGGCCCGCGCCATTACCGCGAAGAGCGGAAACGAGCGGGTGGAGTTTCTCACCGCCGACCTCTCTTCCCAGGCGTCGATCCGCGGCCTGGCCGCTATCGTCACCGCCAACCACGACCGGCTGGAAGTGCTGGTGAATAACGCGGGCGGCCTATTCAGCAAACGACAGGTGACGGTCGACGGATTGGAGATGACCTTCGCCCTCGATCATCTGGCCTACTTCCTCCTTACCAATCTCTTGCTCCCCCTGCTGAAGGCGAGCGCCCCGGCGCGCGTCGTCAATACCTCGTCCGGGGCGCACCACCGGGGGCACGTCCAGTTTGATGATCTACAGGGCGAACGGAAGTATGGCGCCTGGAAAGCCTACGGGCAAGCCAAACTGGCCAATATCCTCTTCACCTACGAATTGGCGCGAAGGCTGGAGGGCACGGGAGTGACCGCCAACTGCTTTCATCCAGGCTTTGTCGCCACCAATTTCGCCCAGAACAACGGCGGCTTGATGGCCCTGGCCGTAAGGCTGGGACATCCATTCGCGGTAAAAGTCCAGGAAGGGGCGAAAACCGGGATCTATCTCGCCTCGTCACCGGAGGGCGAGCGGATCACCGGCCAGTATTTCGTGAATGGGAAGCCCACCCGAAGCAATGCCGAGTCCTACGATCTCGCCGTAGCCACGCGGCTCTGGGAGGTCAGCGCCAAGTTGACCGGGCTCGATGCGTAGGGCACGCTGGTCCGGTCGTGGGCGCCATCCTCCCACCCCCTGGCATGACGAAACGCCCGCGCGGCCCGAAAACGAGCGGCCTAAAGACCACGCTAGCAGAGCAAATGACCTACTCCCCGGCCTGAAGGCCGGGGCTTCAAAGTAGCGCCTTACCTGAACGGGAAAGGGGCCTACTCCTGTGGGCCGTTGCCGGATGTCGGGTTGAGAGCCTGGGTCAGCCCAGTTCCGGCAACGGCCGGTCGGTACGGATCAGGCGCTGGACTAGACCATTGCGCCCCTGGGACACCAGAGCCGTAATCGCGCCCCCCTCCTCCTCCACTCGGACACGGGCCAGCAACTCATCGGTGCGGAACTCTCCCTCCGAGATCGGGTACAACCCCAGGCACTGGCCGCCTTTTGCTTGCAAAACCAGCGAATCATCCTGGTTGATCAGGTGCCATTCCTTCTCGTCGTCCTCCAGATAGACGCCGGTCAGCGCGGCCCGGCGGGCTGGGGGCAACGGTACGGTGGACGGCTCATGGTACGGGGCGCCGATGACCAAACCGGCGATCCGCAGCGCGGTCTTGTCTGGAGCCGCCTCCGCCGCCAGCAGATTTCCCAGTACCGCCACGTAGAGCCGCTCATCCGGGAAATAGATCCCGTCGGTGAGGAAACCATGGATGCCCCCGGCGTGCTCGACCACCCGATGACCCGCGTAGACGAAGAGACTCCACCCGTACCCATACCCGTGGGCATCGCCGTTCGTGAGCGTGCCGGAGGTCCATGCCTGGTAGACTGTTTCCGGTCCAAGCAGCTTGCCGGTTGCCAACGCCTCGTTCCAGACCGCCAGATCCTCCACGGACGAGATCAGCGCCCCTGCCGCGCGTGGGATGGTCATGCTCAGGTAGGGGGCGTTCTCCAGTCCCGTCGCGCCGGTCTGGTAGCCGGCCACCCTTCCCGGCACGATCCGCTCCGTGTGATCGTAGCCGCTGTGGCTCATGCCGAGCGGCTCGAAGATCCGTTTCTGGAGGAACTCCTCGTAGGAGAGGCCGGACGCCTTCTCGATAATCGCTCCCAGCAGGATGTAGCCCGAATTGCTATAGTCCCATTTCGCGCCCGGCACGAAGTCCAGGGGCTCGTTCTTGAACGTGTCAATGAGCTGATCGAGGGAAAGATCCTGGCGTTGGTTGGTCAAGAACGAAGGAAGCCCCGTGTAGTTGGATATTCCCGACGTGTGGCGCAGAAGGTGTTCGATCGTGATTGTCTGGTCGTGCATGGGATAGTCAGGCAGGTAGGTCGTGATTGGGTGGTCAAGCGAAAGTTTCCCTTCATCCCGCAAGATCAGGATGGCCGCGGCGGTGAATTGTTTCGTGATCGAGCCGAGGCGGAAGACCATATGGGGCTCGATCTTCACGCCCAGTTCCAGATTGGCCAGCCCATGGCCGCCACGATAGATGACCGTTCCGCGGCGGCTGACAATCACGGCCACCCCTGGCTGGTCAGGCTGGTAGCGCTCCCGCAGCAGCGCGTCAATCTCTGCCACCAGGGCGACATCACGTACCTGTTGATCTTCCCGATGCATGGTTCCTCCCGGCTACTGATCTCGTTGAAAGATCCGGAAGCCCACCCGCAAATAGACGACCCGGTCGTCGTCTCCTCGCAATACATCGACCGCCATGTCTTTGAATGGCCCCTCGGTCACCAGCAAGTTGCCCCGGTCCACGAAGCCGACCGCGAACGGGGGCGGGGCGGGCGGGGGCGGCGTGTCCTTGGTCGGGAATCCGCCCTTGGGGATGATCCGCCCTTCCAGTCCGCGCTCGGTGAGGCTCAGTTCCAGGTCGTTCCCCAGCGAGCCATACCGCCCAGCGAACTCCCCCAGCGTCTCCAACGAGACCGCCACCACCGTGGGCTTGAGCTCCTCCAACCCCAGAAAGTGTTTCAGGGCCCAGTTTACCGTGATTCGATGCAGCTCGCCGCCTTTGTCGGCATTGGTCAGGACGGTGATCGCGAATTGGCGGGCGGGAACCATCTGAAAGGCGGACATTTGCCCATTGGTGGCGCCGCCATGCTGCACCACCCGCGTGCCGTCCACGTCGCGCAGCATCCAGCTTACGCCGAGGGCCGTGATCCCATTCCCCGCCGGAGCGGTAGGCGATTGCATGAACGAGAGCGCTTTCTGGCTGAGGAGGCGTGTCCCGTCGGACGCCGTGCCGTCGCCCATGTGGAAGCAGGCATAGCGAAGCTGGTCACCGGGCGTGGAGATGATACCGCCCGCCGCGTTCGCGGCCCGAGGCAGTTCCCAGTCGCGCTGGACCTCCGGCCCGTTCTCTCCCACTCGATGGCCCACGGCCACCCGATCGGTGATCACCTCGCGGGCGAAGAAGAACGATCGGCTCATCCCCAGCGGCGCCAGGACCAGATCCCTGGCCGCGGTTTCGTAAGGGGTGCCGGTCGCGGTTTCGATCACCCGCCCCGCGAGGTAAAAGCCGGCATTGTTGTAGGAAAACACCTCGCCCAGGGGGGTGATCTGAGCGAGACCCTCCAGCCTGGCGGTCATCTTCTCCAGCGCGTCGTCCCCGGCGCCGGTGCTTTCAAAGTAATCACCGGCCCATCCGCCCGTATGGTTGAAGAGATGGCGCAGAGTGACGTTCATTGCCACCGACCGATCGGCCAGCTTCAAGTCGGGCAGATAGGTCCGAATCGGCGTGTCGAGGTCAAGCTTGCCTTGTTCAACCAGCCGCATGGCGGCGGTGGCGCATATCGTTTTGGAGGTAGAGCCGATCTGGAACAGGGTGTCCTCGGTGACGGGGAGCGGGTGATTGACGTTGGTGATGCCAAAGCCCGCGGTGTACTCCCGCCCCTCGTGGTGCACCCCCACCGAGACTCCCGGGACCTGAAGCCGCTCCATTTCCTGTCGCACGAACTCACCCAGGCGACCAAATGTGTCTTCCGTGTTCAAGTGCTTCCTCCTTCAGCGGCGCTTGGCGGTAAAGACGCCCTGGATCTGGGTGATCACCGCCTCGGTCACCGCCCCAGCCGCGTCGCGGATAAACTCGATCGAATAGCCGGTGAGGCCCTTCACATGGAACGTCGTTCCCTTGTAGGGCTCAAGCTCCAGTTCGGCCTCGCCCGGCAGCGAGACCTGTAGGATACGCTCACTTTTGAACGAGACGGTCAGGGTCATGCCCATCAGTTCATAGGATCCGGTAAAGGCCTCCAGCACGGCCCGGTCACTCAGTTCACTGGCCGGGAGCCGGGTGAAGGTGATGTCCGCCACCTCGGTTTCCAGGGGTGCCGACACGCTCTGGATGTCACCCTGGGCGTTGGTATGGAAGATAACCTTGAAGCTGATTTCAAACAGCGGGTGAGTCAACTCGAAGACGTCGTAGTGATAGTGACTCAGCGCGTAGTGTTCGCCATTGTACACGGCGCCGAGCGTTTCACCATCTTTGTTCACCGTGAATATGCCGTAGCCAGGATGCGAGAACTGGCCCGCGTAGTCGCCCAGCGGATGCGAGGGATGAGTGTCAGGTTTCGCCTCGGCGGCGCGCTTCTCCTTGCTTCTGGCCATCGCCGCCTTAATCTCGGCCCAATCCTTTTTGTCGCGCCCATTCCAGTCCACCTGGTCCAGTCCGAGCAAGCGGTCATAGACATTGAGGCTGATGATCATCCCGGCCGGGCAGCCATTCAGGTTGGTCAGTACGGCCACCCCCAGGTTTTCGCCCGGCATAAACGTGACCATGGCGGAAAAGCCGTCGATATTGCCGCCATGATGGATGAAATTGCGGCCCCGGTAGGGCTGCACGAACCAGCCCATGCCGTAGCTGGAATGCGGCATCTCCGCGTGCTTTCCTGGGTCCGGGATCACCATCTGGGGACTGTGCATTTGCGTGATCTGGCCCTCGGAGATAATCCGCTGGTCGCCGTGCTTCCCTTGGTTCAGGTGCAACAGCACCCACTGGGCCACGTCGTTGACCGAGGCGTTAATCGAACCGGCCGGTCCTACCATGTCGATATTGCGGAAGGCCAGCGCTTCCAGCTTCCCGTCCTTTTCCTTATAGGGCAGGGCGGCATCGGGATCCAGCCGCGAGACCTCCACCGAGGTACTACTCCGCGCCATCCCGGCGGGCGTGAAGATCCGCTGCTTGACGAATTCTTCCCAGGTCAGCCCGCTTATCACCTCCACCAGGTACCCGGCGGTCAGGTACATCAAGTTCTGGTACTGCCAGACCGTGCGGAAGTCCTTGTTCGGTTGCAAATAGCGGAGCCGGTCCACCACCTCCTTCCGGCTGAAGGGCGACCCATACCACATGAGGTCGTGGCGGGGCAGGCCGGAACGGTGGGTGACCAGATCGCGAGGAGTCATCCGCTCGGTAGCGAACTGATCGTGGAGTTGGAAACTGGGGAGATACGTCCGTACCGGCGCATCCCAATCCAGTTTGCCTTCGTCCGCCAGCATAGCCAGCGCCGCCGTGGTGAATGCCTTGGAGGAGGAACCGAGGGCGAAAATGGTATCGGCGCCGGCCGGCAGATCCCGCTCCAGGTCGCGCCGACCAAAGCCCCGCGCCAGGATGACCTGCCCGTCCTTGATGATCGCGACCGCCAGGCCGGGTACGGACCAGTCCTTCCGTACCGATTCCACGAAGTCCTCGAAGCCTTCCAGGGCTGCCTCTCCCCGAACCGGAGCCAGTTGCGTCATTGCCGTCTCCCTCCTACTCCACGCGCGCCGCCAGATGTTGGGTAAACCAGTCGATTGCCAACTTCCATTGCATGTACGAGCACGCCGCGTTCCGTGCTTCATCATGGGTGGTCACCACATCGGCGACCATCGTACCATCGGGGGAGAGGCGGGGGTCGCTCACCTGGCTGAGCGACCAGAAGTCCTCCAGGGTCAAGGCGCGGGCGTCCGCGGGCATGGCGGCATTCCTTCCACGGCAGGTCATCCGCCCCTATCGTACCGGCTGGAATGGCCCGCCCGCTTCGGATGGAATGCTGGAAAACCGCCACGCATTTCAGCAGATTGTCCGAAGCGGGCGTCGCTACCGTCAACGTATGATGCAAGAGAAGCACGGAGGCCATGATGCCCGACGGTTATGTCATCGAAATGATCCAGGAACAAACGCGGCTGAAAGAGATCGAGGATCTCCAGATCCGGGTATGGGGCATGGACGCCCTGGAAGTGGTTCCCGCCGCCATGCTGTACATCGCGCGGGCCAGCGGCGGTATTGTCCTGGGCGCCTACGACCGGGGAGTGCTCGCCGGGTTCGTGCTGGGCCTGCTTGGGAGGCGCGAGGGACGTCTCTATCATGCCTCGCACATGCTTGGCATCGATCCCGCCTACCAGGGGCGTGGGTTGGGGGCGGCGCTTAAATGGCGACAGCGGGAAGTGGCGCTCTCCCAGGGCCTCGATCTGATGACCTGGACCTTTGATCCCCTGGAATCCCGGAACGCTCGCCTCAACATCCACAAGCTGGGAGCGACCAGCGCCACCTACGTGGAGAATCTGTATGGCGAGATGGACGACCAACTCAACCGGGGCCTCCCAACCGATCGGCTCCTGG
This sequence comes from Chloroflexota bacterium, assembly GCA_035534995.1. Lineage (GTDB taxonomy): Bacteria > Chloroflexota > UBA5177 > JANWHV01 > JANWHV01 > JANWHV01. Next base: position 8,933 of record DATLQX010000294.1, read on the forward strand.
TGGAATGGGATCTCCGCGCCTCACGGGCCGCCGTTGACCGAGCGGCCCGCGCCGCCGCTGTCCCTCTGTTCCGGGTGGAACGAGGCCGCCCCATCGAGCCGCCGCTGGAGCCACCGCCCGGCTCCCCGCTCCTGCTGCCCGTGCCGCCCGACATGCGCGGCCTCCGCGACGCGGACCCCAGTGCCTCCCTGGCCTGGCGACTGGCCCAACGGGAGGCCCTGCACTGGGCGTTCGCCCACGGCTACGTAGTTCGTGACTTCGAGGATGGGGCCTATTTGCTGCTTGGCTCAATTCCGTAAAGATTCCAGGTAGGGGCACCGGAGTCCACACTGGGCTGTGTGGCGAGCGCCGTCCTTTGTGTACACAAAGGAGCCATCGCATGCAAGCACAAAAGGTCGGCATTCGCGAGTTTCGTGAGAGGCTTGCACGTTTTCTTGCCTTGTCCCATCCGATCGCCGTCACTCGCCGCGGTGAAACCGCCGGTTTCTTTATCCCAGCACGCCCAAGTCGGAGTGCCTCCGAACTGGAGGCCCTACGGGCCGCGGCCGCATGTTTGGATCACCAGATCGCCGCGGGCCAATGTCAGTGAGGATGAACTCCTGAAAGATTTCCAGGAAGCGCGACTTCGCCCGAAAGTCCGCGCATAGCATGCTTCTTTGGCCCTGGTATTGGTACCTGGACCACCGATCGGATCGAGCTGTTCTTTGCCGAGGTTGAGGAGGGGAAGGGTAAAGGGCCAAATACACGGTGAGCATCGGGAACGTCTCCACCGATCTTTACCCGTCGGCGGAAAACTGCCCTGCCTTCATGCCCTGGCGTAGCTTGAGCAGTTGGATCCCCAACTCCAGAGCCAGCCGGTTGTCGGGGTGGTCCAGGTCCGTCCCCGCGAGTTCCTGGATCCGCCCCATCCGATATTCCAGGGTGTTCCGGTGGATGCCAAGCTCAGCCGCCGCTGTGCGCAGCCGGCCCATGGAGCCAAAATACGCGGTCAGGGTACGGACGTATTCAGTTTTGTGTTGCGTATCGTGAGCGAGGAGGCGGGCCAGGGCCGGGGTGATCATCTCCTCCTGCTCGCGCATGGCGAAGAGCAGGCGATGGACGCCCAGATCGTCGTAATGGATCGCCCGATTCCCGCCCCACAGCGAGGCACCCAGGCGCCCTGCCAACTCGGCCTGGCGGAAGCTCTCGGCCACGTGCTCGAAGGAGGGGAAGTCACGGCCGATCCCCACCGTGACCGTCATATCGGGGATGCTCTCGGCCACGCGCTGGACGATCCGGTCGGCCAGCCGCAGGGCCGCGAGCTTCCGGGCCGGAGCGTCGGCGGTGGTATTGCACAGGACTACCAGACCGGCGCTCCGCTGCCCCACCACCGCCGACGGATCGACGGCCATCACCGCCAGCCGGGCAATCTCCGCCAATCGTTCGCGGGCTCGCGCCAAATGCCGGCCCCCCTCCTCCGCCTGGCGCAGGCGGAAAGTCTCAAAGTGGTCAATCGCCACTACCAGGGCTTGGCGCACCCGATCGATGTCCCAGTCCAGGTTCCGGGCCAGGGCGCGCATGGTCTCCGGCGCCATAATCCGCCCGTGGATCACGTCCTCGAGGAACTCCGCCCGCATGGCCGCTTGTTTTCGCGCCACTTCCCGCTGCCGCAGGAGGATGGCCGCCGCCGCCTCGGCCGCTTGCTGAATGGCGGTGAAGTCGGCCGATCCCAACGGACGAACCGACTCGGTGACCCAGATAAGGGCCAGCACCTCATCGTCCGCCGCCGCCCGCGCCACCACGCGCCCACTGAACTCCATTTCCGGCTTGGCCGGAACACGCACCGGTTGATCTGATTTCACTACCGCGGCCAGGTACCCATCCCGTGCCAACCAACTCAACACGTTGACCGCTGAACCGTGCCGGCGGAGAATCGTTTCCTCACGCACCCGATCGACCGGGAAATTCGTAGCGGAAAAGGCAAGGAGGTCGTGTTGCGGCGTTTCGATCGTGATTGAGTTCCCCACCTGATGGCCCAGGGTTTCCGCCAATGCCTGCAGGGAGTCGGCGAGAAACAACTTTTGATGCGGACCTTCGTGACGACTCCCCGCCAGAACGCGGTTGATCAGGTTGGCGGCCATGCGTGCCTCGCATCCTGCCGCCAGTTGCCCAAGCACCAGGCCGCGCTCGGTAGCCAGGGCTGCCCACCGACGCATCTCCAGTCCAGCACGGCCCGCCGGCACTAACAGGCCGGCCACCTGGCGCGCGGCCAGATGCTCCAGGAACAGGCAGATCGTCTCGTGGGACAGTGTATCAGCCAGCAACACCGCCAACTCACCCTCGCGAGACGCGATCCCTTCCTCTGGTTCAACCAGCATGCTCACGCACCCGATCGGGCGGCCGCCGCCCTCGGGCCGCCACAAGTGCGTCAGCCGCGGCCCCAGCAGTGGTTCCAGTTGCTCCATCGGTAGCGCCATGCCGGACAGGGTACCAGAAGGGCCAGGGGTATGGCTTCCCCGCGATCAGGCGGCGCCGGGCCCTGGCACGATCTTCCCTGGAGCGGCGCCGGTATG
>DATLQX010000295.1:0-8469 GCA_035534995.1 Chloroflexota bacterium
GCCGTCCATTCCTGGATGTAGGACGGCGCCAGGGCGGCGGTGCTCCATTGCTCCGGTAGTTGACCGTGCGGGTCGGCCTGGCGCTCGACCACCGCCAGGCAGCGCACGGCGCCCGCGTCCTCACCCGCCCGCGCGTAATACTGGCCGAGGAGGGCAGTCAGCAGGACCCACTCCCCGCCGCCATAATAGGTGTCGGCGCGGTAGCGGTAGACCCCGCCGTCGCCGGCCACCAGGTCGCGTTCGATCCGCCGCGCGGTGCCGAGCATCAACGGATCGCGCGGAGACAATAGGCCGTGTTCGCCAAAGGGAGTGGAGGCCCAGAGCAGGCTGGCGTCCACCACGTCCGCGCCGGCGATCTGCTTGATCAGATGGCTATCGTGTGTCCCGCGCGCCAGCACCCATTCACGGATCTGATCCGCCGTCCTGGACGCGAGGGCGCCGTCGTGGTCAGCGGCGCCGAGGAGCGTGGAGGCGGCCCGCAGCCCCGCGTGCACGGCGGCCAGGGTGGAGACGGCGACGCGGGTGGGGAACTCCTCCCAGCAGTCGTAGTTTGGCTCCCGCCACAGGGCGGCCAGGTACCGGACCAGGAGGCGGATTGCCGGAGTCCAGGCGGACAGGACCACCCCCCGTTGGAAATCCGCGCGCTTGGATAGGTGATGCTCGATCCCCCAGAGGAGGGTGCCAAAGCCGTCGAGTTGGAAGTTCGGCCAATCCTCGCTCCCCGGTTGCCCGTCCAGCCCATAGCGGGTATGCAACAGGTCGCTCAGCTCGGGGCGTGCTCCCCGTGCCGCCGCTTGCAGGCAACGCTCCACCGCCTCGGCGCGGGCGGCGATCAGCCCGGTGGCCCAGCAATAAAAGCGGGCCGCGCCGAGGTGATCGCCCCAGGCATCGGCGGCGGAAGCGATGAAGGCGCCGTCCCGGAACCAGGAGTACTGGTAGGTAGGGTAGGAGGGGCAGGCGACGTAGGCGCCGCTCTCCGCCTGGCCCGCGCGAATAATCTCAAGGCTGCGCGCGCGTAGTATATTCTTTTCCAGCCGCCCCACGGTGCTCTGACTCCTATTCCGCTACCCTGGCGACCACCAGAGTCCAGTATTCCAGGCGCGGAACCTCGAAATGGATCCGGGCCGCCGCGCCCTCTCCCTCGGCGGTATAGGTCAGGGCGCGCGCGCTCTGATCCAGCCCGTCCGGATCCGCGACAAAGAGGGAAGTGACGCGGGCACCGATGGCCCAGTCGATGGCCAGATCGGGCAAGGCGCCAACGGGAGGCTTCGGCGCGTTCCAGTGGGTCTCCTGAATGGTCGCCAGATTGATCAGGCTGAGGGTGACGAAGCCGGGCATGGATCTCTGAATGGTCCAGACCGCGCCCGCCTCGCCGTGCGAGGAACAGTGGTGGCCGGCAATGGCGACCGTCGCGGGATCATCCCCGAGCAGGGTGATCAACCGCTTGTCGCTGAGCACGTTTTCATAGCGCACCACGAAGTCGTAGTAGCGGCGCATCACCTGGGCGAAATCCGGCATGAGCGTGGCATACTGGGGATAATAGGCGTGGCAGAGGGCGCCATTTCGTTCGCCCATCAGGAGATGGAAGCCGCCATTGGCCCAGATGGCCGCGCTTGCAAGCCGGGTGGCTCGTTCAGCGGGCGGCAATGCCTCATCGGTCGCGCCTTGCAGAGGGGCAAGGTAGGCCGCCAGAATGACTTGCTTGGTCGGGGCGAGCCGGCGGGCTCCGAGAATGAGCATCTGGAGGTCGCGATAGTTCTCATAGGGAGGCCATACCTCGATATAGACGGCATCCTGGCTGGTAGGCGCGACCGCCGCGATGGGCCAGTTTTCCACCGCGTTGAAGATCACGCGAGTGTCTGGGCGGGCGGCGCGAATGGCGTGGCGGGCATCGTCAATGAAAGGAGGGAAATCCTCGGCCAGATCGTAGCTCCGCCGGTGTGGTTTGGGTCCATACGCATTGCTCTTGGGAAAGCCGTATTGGTCCAGATGCAGGCCATCGAACGGCACTTCCCGTACGGCCCGCGCCATCTCGACCAGGATCTTCGCGCGCCAGGGATTCCCGTGGTGGATATTCATGACGTAAAAGAGATTTTCAATGCTATAAGGCGTACCGGCGGCATCGTAGAGCATCTGGTCACGATGCTCCATGGCATACTCGGGCTCGGCGCCGTAGACAGCGGCATAGCCCAGGGCCGCCATGCCCTCCGCTCGGCAGGCATCTACCTTTTCCCGTACGGTTTTCAGGGAGAGCAGCCGTCCCATCCCATCGGTGAAGTCTTCCGTGGGTGGCATCAACACGTAGTGGCGCCACATCCAGTCGTAGAACTGCACGACGTTGACGTGATACCGGGCCAGGGCACGCACGTTCGTGGCGGCGAACGGGTCTCCCGGCGCGAAGTCCGACAAGAAGCCATAGCGGGGGGCCTGGGTCCAGTCATCAAGAACATCGAGGGCGGTATGGGCCGTGGCTACAAGCCTGCCGCTGGTATCCAGCACCCTGACGTCGACCCCGTACCCGCGGAAACCGTCAGAAGGAAGGTGAAGAGGGAAGCAAAATTTGGCGGCTCCGGATGGAACGGAGACCGTGGCCTGATGGACGCCGATCTCCTGGTCCAGGAATCGTACCCGGAGGTCGATCTGGAACTGAGCCGCGGCCGGGCTGCCGAGCGCGACATGGACGGTCGGGGTGGCGCCGGGCGTATAGCTCGCACGGTCGGTCCAGAGATCCTCAATGGTCAGGTGCTGGTCCTGGGACGAGTTGGCCACTCCTAGCTCCTTCCAATTACGCGCGAATAGACGCCTGGGTTGGCACATGGTGCCGATGGCGCCGAGTATCGCGCCCGCGAGAATGGTTCGGCGATCAATGCGAGGGGCCACTTTAGCCCTTCACGGCGCCGGCGCTGACCCCGCGAATAAAGTGGCGCTGGAAAATCAAGAACACGACCATCACGGGAATCACCGCGATGGTCGAGGCCGCGAACACAATGCCCCATTGAGTGGTGTGGGCGCTCTGGAATTGCTGGATGGCGATTGGCAGCGTGTAGAGTCGCTGGTCGTTCAACGAGGTGATGGCCCAGGTAAACTCGTCCCAATTGCCGAGAAAGGAAAAGATCGTGGCGGCCGCCAGAGCGGGCCGGGCGAGCGGCAGGGCAATGCGGAAGAAGGTGCGCCACACGCCGCAGCCGTCGATAGAGGCCGCGTCCATCAGTTCCTGGGGCAATTCCTCGAAAAAGCCGCGGAGCAAAAAGACGCTGAACGCCATGCCGGCCGCGTACACCAGAACCAGGCCGGTTCGGCTATTGGTCAGATGCAGATGGCTGGCAAGCACGAACTGAGGAATGATCAGGACCAGGCTCGGCACGGTCATAGTGGCCAGCATCGTGTAGTAGAGCACCGTTCGACCGGGGAATCGGTAGCGGGCAAAGGCAAACGCAAGGCTGGCGGCCAGGATCACGTTAAGGGCGGTGGCGGAGGTCGCCACGGTCACGCTATTGAAGAACGCCTGGCCAAAGCTGTTGCCGTTCCATGCCTGAATGTAGTTGTCGAAGGTGGGATGGGGCGGAATGAAGATGGGCGGCGTACCTAGAATGTACATGTTTGGCATGAACGAAATGCCGAACATGTAGGCGAAAGGAGTGAGCATGATCACCAGGCCGGCCAGGAGGACCAGGTAGATCAGACTGGTGCCCAGGATCTTCCTGGCGGTGAGGCGGGAGCGGCGCCGGATGGGCGCGGCCGGCGAGAGTGCTGGCACGTTCATCCGTCTAGTACTCGATCTTGGTGCGCAGCAACTTCAACTGCACCAGGCTCAGGGCGAAGACAAAGGCGGTAAAGATATAGGTGATCGCCGCCCCATAGCCGAAATCGAACGAGGAAAAGGCATTGTTGTAGCCATAGGTCATCAGGGTCTCGGTACTATGCTCGGGGCCACCCTGAGTGAGAATAAACATCGGTATGAAGGCGCCAAAGGCGCCGATCACCAGCATGACGGTAACAAAGGCGACCACCGGGCGGAGGAGCGGCAGGGTGATGTAGCGGAAGCGGCCCCAGGATCCGGCGCCGTCCACGGAAGCCACTTCATAAAGATCGTTGGGAATACTCTGTAAGCCGGCCAGGAATATCACCATGTTCCAGCCCACTCCCTTCCAGATACCGAGAACCATCAAGGTAGGGAGGGCGAGCGTGGTGGAGCCGAGCCAGGTGGTGGTGTCGGGAATCACATGAAGGTTGTCGCCCAGAAGCCAGTTCACCAGGCCGCCCTGGCTGCTGAACAGATAGGCAAAGATGAAAGAGACGACCACCCACGAGGTAATGACCGGCAGGTAGTAGAGCACCCGGAATAGGCCGCGGGCCGCCAACTTCCGATCCAGGAGCAAGGCCACCGTCAGGCCGAGGATCATTTGCCCCGGCACGGTGACTACCGCGTATTCGATGACGTTGCCGAATGCCTGCCAGAAAATCGGATCGGCAAAAGCCTTGGTGTAGTTGTCCCAGCCGAGAAAGGTACTGCTGGCCGCCGGATTGGGATTCCAGTCAAAGAAACTCATGACCAGGGCGTCGAGGAGCGGGTAGATGGTCCAGACGGCGAACAGCACCAGCCCAGGCAGGATCAGCGCGTAGATGGGCAGCAGACGCCGCGCTTCGCGCCAGGCCCGCTTGCGCCGCCGCATCCTTCCTCGATTGGGTATCGTCTGGATCACCTGCATGGTTTGATGGCCTCCAAAGTGAACGGAAAACGGCTGGGTTGGCCGGGCGGGAAGGGTCGCTACGCCCTTCCCGCCTGATCGCTGCCGGTTACTTCAGCAGGGCGTCTATCTGACCGGCCGCGCTGTCGAGAGCAGCCTGGGCGGTTGCCTGGTGACGAATCGCCTTGTTGAAGGCGTCGGTGAGGATGGTATCGATCTTGACCCAGTTTGGGCTCACGGTCCGGGCGTAGGCGGTCTGGAGTTGCTTGGAGAAGACCGCGAAGTACGGGGGAAGAGCGGGATTCTTGGCCACGGATTTCAGCACGGGCATCTGGCCGGTGGTCCCCATGTCAACTTGCGCCTCGGGCGAGGTCATGAATTGCATGAAGGCACGATCCGCCGCCGTATTCTTACTGGCGGACATTTGCACGATGTCCTCGCCGCCAACTACCGAGGCGGATTGACCGCCGGGGCCGGCCGGCATGGGAGCCAGGCCGTATTGGAGGCTGGGATAGGCGGCCTTGAAGATGGGCGGCATCCAGGGGCCGTCGATGATGATCCCGGCCTGATTCTTGCCTATGGCATCACTGGTGGCGAGCCCGCCGCCAAGAATCGAGGGTGAAAGGTAGCCTTTGTCCTTCAGATCAACCAGAAACTGCAATCCCGCCACGCTCTTGGCGCTATTGAGGTAGCCGGTGGCATGCTGGAAGTTCGGATCCGTGACCGCCCCACCGAAGCTCCACAACCAGGGAAGGATATTCCAGGCATCCAGACCGCCCTCGGCGTAGCCAAAGACATTTTTCCCCAGACTGGTGATCTTCGCCATGTCCGCCATGAACTCGTCAGTGGTCGCGGGCGGCCGGCTAATCCCAGCTTTGGCGAACAGCGCCTTGCTGTAGATCATGACCCGAGTATTGGTATCCAGGGGAAGGCCATAATAGTGGCCCTTATAGTAGGTGGTGGAGAGCGGCCCAGGATAGAACTGGTTCTTCCGCTTGGCGATGATATCGTCGGTCCTGGTAATGGCGCCGATTTTCGCCAGTTGAGGCACCCAAATGATATCCGACCGCACCACATCTGGCCCGCCTCCACCGGCCACGGAAGCTACCAGCTTCTGCAACAGTGAATTGTAGGGAATGTTCTGGCTGTACACGGTAATATTGGGATACGCCTTCTCGAAGGCGGGCAGCACCTTGGTGATCAACTCGGTGTTCTCGGGGGTTACGGTGGTGTAGGCGTTCCAGAAGACCACGTTGCCGCTGATCGAGGTGTTGCCGGTGGCGGCAGCCCGAGCGGCGTGTAATGAGCCGCCCACGAGGCTGAAGGTCAGCGTGGCGGCCAGGGCCGCGCCCGCCAGGCGGCGGTAGCCAGTAGGGGGAAGTACGTTTGACATGAGTGCGACTCCTTATGTCCTGATCCTCGAAAACGCTTGGCATGGTGCGTTGAACCTGATCCTTCTCTAGCGATCGCGGCTCCGTATCACCCCCTTTTCCGCGCCCGGACTCGCCGGGAGGCGAGCAACGTGTCGATCACCGGATCCTCGCCGGTTTCATAGATGGGCGGGCGGAAGACTTCGCGGAGCATCAGGCTGGCCGCCCCGCGCGCCCATTCCGCCTCGGAGGTGGGGCGTACGGAGAGGGGAATGTCCTCGCCTCGGCGGCCAAAGAGATGCTGGGGTAAGGCGGATCGCAGGGGCTCGATAATCAGATCACCGGCCCGCAGCCCCTCGCCGCCGATCAGCAGCAGCGCCGGATCGAAAATATTAACCAAATTGGCCAGAGCAACCCCGAGCGCCGTCCCCGCGCGGGCAAAGATAGCCCGGATCCGGGGATCGTTGTCCTGGGCGCGGGCAACCAGGGCGCTCATCGCGGTTTCGACCTGGTGTCCGGGATCCTCGCCGATCGCCGCCCGCAGGATGCCATAGTCCGAGGCGACCGCTTCGAGACAGCCCCGCTTCCCACAGTTACACAGCGGGGCTGTCTCGGAGGTATCCACGGTCATATGGCCAAACTCGCCGGCCCCTCCGTGGGCGCCGCGGTAGATCTCGCCCCCAACCACCACCCCCAGACCGATGCCGCGGCCAACGGTCACTAGAAGAAAGTCGGCTACCTCGCGGCCGGCCCCGAAGTGACGCTCGGCCACCGCGAGGGTATTCACGTCATTGTCGACCCGGACTTGCAGCCCGAGCACGAACTCCAGGGCGGGGCCAATCTCGAAGTCCTTCCAGCCGAGGATAGCCGAGTAGTGACAGACTCCGCGTGACGAATCAATCAGACCGGAGATCCCTACCCCGACCCCCAGAATGGCCGCCCGGGAAACACGGGCTTGCGCGATGCAACGCTCGATTGCCTGGGCGATTAAGGCCACGGCTTGGTCAGGGGCCACCCCGCCGGGAAGCGGTTCCTCGCACGAATGGACGACAGTGCAAGCCAGATCGCAGAGCACGACGGTCATTCCGTCCTCGCGGAGCTTCACCCCGATGACGTGCCCGGCCGCTGGATTAATGGTCAGATGCACGGGACGGCGGCCGCCGCTGGACTCCTCGCTCTGCGTTTCGGTCACCAGACCCGCCCGGACGAAGTCGCCCACGATGCGGGTGATGGTGGCGGCCGGCAGGCCGCTCTCGCGGGCCACGTCGGTGCGTGAGATAGGGCCGCGGGCGGCGATCAGGTTGAGCACGATGCTGCGATTGAGGTCGCGCAGCAGTCGCTTGCTCCCGGTTCTTGTCGCGATCATACTAACTTATTTCAGTAACGCAAGTAACCATGCGACGCATCATAACCCGCCGAGGTCCGGTCGTCAAGGAGGGTGGCGATCCGGCGGGTGAAATCGGTCGGATCGGACGGATCGGTTGGATCGGACGGATCGGTCCGTGAAGCCGCTTATTAGGGGCGCGGGTCTCCGGGCCCGCTGGGCGTGACCACCCTCCGGCAGCGCTCGTGCTATCCTGGTAGCGATCCGTCGCCCAACCAAGCGGGTCTGGAGACCCGCGCCCCTAGACCGTGACCGCGATGCCGAGACGCGGCCCGGTTCCCGCGAACCAGTTTGACCGGGCGGGGGCGCTGCTCCATACTGATAACGTTAGGTGACTCATGACCGAGCGCGACGCCGCTCTGGGCGCGCTCTTCGAGCAAGCGACCATGCATGGCCCCACGTCGTGGTGGGATTGAGAGGGAGTCGCATGTCAACCAATACCGCCGGGCTGCGCGACGTCATCGCCGCCACCTCCTCTATCTGCAATGTCAACGGCACGGAGGGGAAGCTTATTTATTTCGGCTACGATATCGCCGATCTGGCCGAGCATTCCACCTTCGAGGAAGTCGTCTATCTCCTCTGGCACGGTGAGTTGCCCACCAGGAGCCAATTGGCCGAGCACAAGCAGGCAATCATGGCCGACGCCGCCTTGCCCCCGCCGGTGCTGGACCTGCTCCGCGGCTTTCCCCGCGCTGCCTCGCCCATGACCGTGCTGCGGACCACCGTCTCCGCCCTCGCCATGTTCGATCCCGCCGCCGCCGATAATGCTCCCGAGGCGAACGTGCGGAAGGCTCGCCTGCTTACCGCCCGCATCCCCTCGATCGTGGCTGCTTTCCACCGTCTGCGCAACGGCGAGGAGCCGCTGGCGCCCCGCGCCGACCAATCACTGGCCTGGAATCTTCTCTACATGCTCCTCGGTACGGAGCCCGATCCGGCCGATGCCCGCGTGATGGACGTGGCCCTGATTCTCCATGCCGACCACGAGCTGAATGCCTCTACCTTCGCGGCCCGCGAGGTCGCTTCCACC
>DATLQX010000296.1:0-8041 GCA_035534995.1 Chloroflexota bacterium
CGGAAACGCCGCCATAGCGTTGCTCCAGGGTTTGCCGCATGTGCTCCGAAAGCTCCATCTTCCCACGGACGCAGCATACGGACTCTCCCCACCTAGCGTCGCGCTTGGCAACAAGGACATCACCGCAGAATGGGCAGAACATTTCAGTACTCCGGCACTGTGAAGTCCTTGACCGAGGCGGATCACTTTAGGTATGCGGGACATTGGGAAGGCCGACTCCAGCATACACCAGGGCTGGCCTTGAGCCTGTTCCATCATATATGGTCAGAATCAAAGCGGGGTCTATCCGTTCATTGTACGATCTGTAATGGTGCCCATCGCACCGATCCATGCCTCGTCATGACGCTGTTTCCTAATCTTCAGTACCTTCAATGTGGTAATGATTGCGCCGCCAGCGACCGCGCCTGCGACCGGGCCCACCAGTGCTAGACCAATGGTCGCGTAACCCATGGCGACTCCCACAAGGACTTCGGCCAGCCCATGCCCCGCGATTGAGCGAACTCCTTCAGTATCCTCGATGATCTCGCGAACCTTCTGGTCATATGCTCGTCGAACCGCCTGTTCGAGATCACCGCCTGAGTGAGCGACCTCGAATGCCTCTTCTTCTATTTCACGGAGTACCTTACGGAGTCGGTCGATAGCCGACATCCGGCGGATCGCGGCAACATCATCCCACCCAAGCGTGCCAACCCGCGGGACGAGAATGGGTAAGGAGAATCCTTGACCCTTTACCGTCGCGTCACCAGCGAACCGAGCTGCCGTGACGAAATGGCTCTAGAGTTGGCCTCCAGCTTATTGAGGTCTGGGAATGCAGCACTTGGTGGAATGGGCCTGTCGCTGGGATGCCCGGTTGGGCCTCGGGCGCAAAGGAAACATGGAACGGGCCGCCTTGGGCGACTCCTCGATTTTTAGCTGTCTGCCAGCCATACGACTTCTCTGAGCTATGAGGAGTCTTAACAGCGAACGAGCCATGCGGGCCTGCGCTAACGTTCATGTCGCCAGCTTCAATAAGCACCGTGTCGTACAGGAGGCTCGCGACCTTGAGGCGCGATCGGACGGTGGCGACGGGCCCACCCGCGATCAGAGCATGGGCATTCGATGCCAGTGGAAAGAAGACAACACCTGAAGGTCTGGCTTGAGAGGTCGGTTGTGTGTCGCTCATTCTAGTTCTCCCATGCTCAACCTATCCCACTTTACTATCGGAATAACGATCTGGATCAATCATATGGCTGAAACACGCGCCAGTCGATTGGATTATCATTATCAGCAACGTAGCCAACGCATTGTTGGCACTACGTAGTTCCTCAACCCACCTTGCTTTAATTGTTCCTGTAGAGTACATTTATCTACAGTTCATATAGGTCTCTACTTATTCGAGTACCAGCGACTTCCGGTACAGGAAGGAATGAGAGTGGGAATTCAAGGAAAGGGATCCGCGTGCTTGACGAGGAACTGACCACTGCGCAAGTTGCCACGAGTTTGGGCATCACCCAGCGGGCCGTGTGCCAGGCTATTCACCGCGGCCAACTGGCTACCCGCACGGTAATAACGCAACGAGGCAAAGAGTATTGGGTTTCCCGCCGGGAGCTTGAGCGATATATAGAATACGCACTTGGCGATGTAGGAAGGAAAGTACGAATGAAGACCGCAACCAACACGGAAGTGACCATCCAGGTGGGAGACAAGCCTGTCGTGGTCCATGTTGGGCCTGCCACCCTCAACGCCGTGGCAATCGAAACACTAGTAGCGGGTACCGACCCGCTGGTAGGGCTATGGATTTATGACGCGACCGAGCCGAGGGGCGGCGCCGGCTACCCATACGAGCGAGAACTCAATGGGAGGAGTCGTGCCTTGGACTCCGGATTGACTACAAGATATGAACGCGGTATGGTCGCCGTGATCATGCCCCGGCCGCACTATCTTCCAGTCGCTGCCAAGGTGCCGACGCTCACGTTTACGTTCTATTACACGGTAGATTAGGCAACCATCCATCGCGCCTATACTATGCCGCAAGCGAGAGGCGGACCTATGAATTGCCTGCGTCGACGGGCTTAGGCCGTGAATCGATCGGGTCGGAACGGCGCCAGCAACGCCTCACTTGATCCATGCACCTCGCGCGTGGCCAACTCGGCCAGAATCGGCGCGAGGGTGACACCACTGTGGGTCACTATGACATAGAGGCCCGCGATCCCAGGCATCCAGCCCACCGCCGAGAATCCATTGGCTTTCCGCCCGATTGTTCAGCCCCTGATGGACGCGATGCGCGGGCGGCGCCGAATAGTCGGCGCGGATGCCGCCACGGTAGCAGCACCCGCGCCTGCCCTCAAACTCTACCCTTGGGAAGGGCGGGCGGAAGGTTGGGGCGCCTCTAGCGGATTCATGCTGCCACTGCGAAAGCCGTCCAGATCCACGGTCACGTAGCGGTAGCCAAGTTCGTGCAGTCGGGCGGTGACGCGAGCCCGAAGCTCCGGGTCAAGCAGCCGCGGCAGATCGGCCAGCGGCACCTCAACGCGCGCGATCTGGGCGTGCGAACGCACCCGAAGCTGGCTGAAGCCCTCGCGCCGCAAACAGCGCTCCGCCTCCTCAACCCGGCGGATGGCCGCCAGGTCGATCGGCGTGCCATGAGGGATGCGCGAGGAGAGGCAGGCCATGGCCGGCTTGTTCCAGGTACGGAGGCCGAGCCGGCGCGAGAGGGCACGGATCTCCGGCTTGCTCAACCCCGCCTCTTGCAGCGGTGCCCGCACCTGCCATTCAGCCGCGGCACGCTGGCCAGGACGATGGTCGCCCAGGTCGTCCAGGTTGGCCCCATAGGCCAGCCAGCGCAGACCGAGTGACTCCGCCAGGGGCGACAGCTTGGTGAACAATTCGTCCTTGCAGTAGTAGCAGCGATCCGACGCATTGGCTCGGAAGCTGGCGTTCAGCATCTCCTCGGTATGCACCGTGTGCAGGGTGACCCCAATCTCAGTGGCCAGGCTCCGGGCATCGGCCACCTCTTCGGCGGGGATCGTCTCGGAGACCGCGATGGCTCCCGCCGCGCGCTCGCCCAGCACATCGTAGGCCACGCGGAGGAGCAGGGCACTGTCCGCCCCGCCGCTGAAGGCCACCAGTACCGTGCCCATCTCACGCAAAATGGCATGCAGCCGCTCGTGCTTTCGGTCCAGCTCTTTTGGATCGGCGGTCAGGGTAATCAAGGTAGTCATCAGCTCTCCTCGCTCTCGAATCTGGCCCCCAGTAGTGGGTAGGCCGCCGCCTGCGCGGCCATGGTCACGACCGCCAGGCTGGCCCCCGCCACCAGGGCAAGGCGCCGGCAATCCTCGTATTCGGGCATGGCCTGGGTGACTCGCCCGGCGGACAGGCGCAGCTTGACCCGCACCGTGCCATAGACCGTCTCCACCATGGTGCTGGTCCTCGCGATGGCCCGCCTGCCCACCGATTGCCGGCGTACGCCCAGGGTCGTGGTCTCGGCCAGCAACAGATCGGTAAGCGGCGCTTCGTCGGTCACCCGGCACAGCACGCTAAGGACCTGACCGGGCCGGCCTTTCTTCATGAGCGCCGGCACGGCCGTCACATCCAGCGCCCCCCGCGCGAGCAACTGCTCGAAGAGATGGCCGTACCATTGCGGATTCATATCGTCCAGGTTGCAGGCCAGCAGCACGAGTTGCTCCACCGTATCGTCCGCATCGCCCGGCGCGTGGAGCGCCTCCCCCAGGGTCAACCGCAGCACGTTTGGCACCGGCTCGTGCCGACTTCCGGCCCCATAACCGCAGGCGCGTACCCGCATGGCGGGCCGCTCGAAGCGCCCAAGGGTGGTGAGGATGGCCGCTCCGGTGGGAGTGAGCAGTTCGACCGTGGCTGGATGCGGCACGGTCGGGGCGCCGGCGCGGGCCAGAAGCTCCAGGGTGGCGGGGGCGGGCAGCGGCAGGGGGCCGTGCGCTGTTTCCACTCGGCCACCGCCGTTGAGCGGCAGCGGCCCGCAAAACAGACTCTCCACCCCGAGGAGGGCCAGACCGGTGACCACGCCGCAAATGTCCACGACAGCATCGACGGCGCCCACCTCGTGGAATCGCACCTCCTCAACCCCGGTGCGGTGCACGCGCGCCTCGCTCTCGGCCAGGCGCGTGAAAATCGCCCGTGCCTGGGCGGCAGCGCCGCCGGGTAGGCGGCCGGCATCGATGATGCGCAGCACTTCGGGCAGCCGCCGGTGAGGCGGGTCGTGCTCCTCGGTTATCACCCGCACCTGGGTAGCGCCAAGGGCGCCGCGCCGTACGAGCTCAGTTTCCAGGCGCCAGCCCGGCAGCGGCAGGGTGCGTAGGATGCTGGTCAGCTCGGCCGCCGGTGCTCCGGCATCCAGTAACGCCCCCAGGATCATGTCGCCGCCGGCACCCGAGAAAGGCTCGACGTAGGCGATCACTGGTCCTCTCCCCCCAGGGCATTGATCATTGCCGCCAGGCGGCCGGCTCCAAAGCCGTTATCGATGTTGACCACGGCCACGCCGGGGGCGCAGGAATTGAGCATGGCCAGCAGCGCGGCCAGCCCGCCAAAGCTGGCGCCGTACCCGGTGGAGGTGGGGACGGCCACCACCGGAGCGCGCACCAGGCCCGCCACCACGCTGGGCAGCGCGCCCTCCATGCCCGCCACCACCACCAGCACCCTGGCGGCACGGAGGGCAGGCAACGTATCTAGCAGCCGGTGCAGTCCGGCCACTCCCACATCGATGACGCGCTGCACGGCATGGCCCATCATTTCAGCGGTAAGCGCCGCCTCCTCGGCTACCGGCAGATCCGAGGTGCCGGCGGTCAGCAGAAGAATACCGGGTCGGCCGGGTGCCTCGGCGGCAGGGCGGATCGTAATCGCCCGCGCGACCGGGTGGTAGTGAGCGGCTGGCAGCCGGGCCACGACGACCTCGGCCTGTTCCTCGCTAGCGCGCGTGGCCAGCACATGGCTGTGGTGCTCGGCCAGGCGCGCGATGATTCCCGCAACCTGGGCCGGAGTCTTCCCTGGGCAATACACGGTCTCGGGCATCCCCGTGCGCAGTGCGCGATGGGTATCGAGCCGAGCGTACTCCAGGTCTTCATAGGGGAGCATTCGCAGTTGCGCCAGGGCCCGATCCTCCGTGAGGATACCGTCCCGCACCTGTGCGAGCAGGGTCCGAAGCCGTATTTCATCCATGCCGGTAGCGTGACTTTCTGGAGACTGCCTATGCCAGTCAGGGTAGCACAGCCAACGAGTATAGGGGAGCCTTTCCGCCCTGTACACGGGAAAGACGCCCCCAGGAGATAACCCCAGGACCGATGTTGCCACAGCCAGAGGGCGGTCAACGCGCGGCGCTAAAACGTGACGCTGAGTCCGCCATCCACCACCAGCGTCGCACCAGTGATGTAGGAGGCGCCCTCGCCGACCAGGAAAGCTATGGGCGCCGCGATCTCCTCGGGTTCGGCGGCACGAGCGAGCGGGATGCGCCGCCGCCCCACGTACTGGCTACGAAAGAGCTCGCTTTCCAGTTCGTCGATGCCGTTCACAATCGACATTTGCGTGCGCACGAACCCGGGAGCCACCGCGTTGACCCGAATGTTTCGCGGCGCCATCTCAATGGCCAGGCTTCTGGTAAGGGCGGAGAGCGCGCCCTTTGCCGCGTCGTAGTGGCTACTCCGATCTTCCGACAGCCAGGCATGAATGCTGGTCACATGGACGATAGAGCCGCCGCCATTGGCGATCAGCGCGGGCGCCGCCAGTCGGTCGAGGAGGGCCGCGGCCTCGAAGTTGACGGCGAAGACGTGGCGCCACTCCACGAGTGGGTCGGTGAGGAAGTCCGCCGCCTGAAAGATACCGGCGCACTGGACCAACGCCGACAACGGGCCGCCAAGATCCAGCGATGTACGCTCGGTGAGATTGGCCAAGTCCAGCACAAGAGGAATCAGCCGAGGGCCAATCTCCTCGCGGAGGATACTCAATCCCGGCTCGTTCCGATCGAGCGCGATGACCGTCCAGCCCGCTCCGGCCAACAGCCGGGCAGTCGCGCGCCCAATCCCGCTTGCCGCCCCCGTGATCAGCACCCGATCCGTCATATGATCCCCTCCCGCATTGCGAGGATTCCCTACTCCTTCACCGCGCCCGCCGCAAGCCCCCGCACGAAGAACCGCTGCCCACCCAGATAGAGGGCGACCACGGGCACGGTAGCGATCAACAGGCCCGCCATGGTCACCGGCACATTGAGATTGTTATGCGATTGGAAGATGGTGATGCCCACCATCAGCGTTTTCTTGCTGTCGTCCTGCAGAAGCACCAGAGCGATCAGTAGTTCATTCCACGCCCACAGCAAATTTACGATCCCCAAGGTGACCAAGGCCGGTAAGGCGAGAGGCAGCACGATCGAAACGAGAGCCCTTAAATGGCCCGCGCCATCGATCGCACCCGCTTCGAGCAACTCGCGCGGGATGGTGTTGAAGAAACTGGTGAGTAGGTAAATGGAGAAGGGCAACATCAGCCCGGCGTAGATCACGATCACACCCTCATAGGTGTTCACCAGATTGAGGTCGGACATCAATTCGAAGAGAGGAATGAGCATGACAATTGGTGGGACCACCATCAGGCTAATCATCAAGGTAAAGCTCACGCCGCGGCCGGGGAACGGCATACGGCTAAACGCATAGGCCGCCAGGACGGCGAACACCATCGTGGCGAACACCGAGACGCCGGCGACCAAGACGCTATTGGCCAGCCACCGCGGAAAGCCGCTGGTTACGGCAGTCGCAAAGGCTGCTCCCGAGGGAGGGATAGGCAGGGAAAGCGGGTGGGCCAGATAGTCATTTTGCCCCTTGAAAGCGGCCGTCATCATGGCATACACGGGCAGCAGCGCCAGGGCGGAAGCCGATACCAGCAGGGCCTGACGAATGCCCACGCCAATCCGCCGTTTGCTTCTCCGCTCGGCCTTCTCGGCTTCTGCCTGCCCGATCACTCGTGGTTCTCCTTCTATCCGTCTCCCGCGGAGGTGGGGCGTGAACAGCCCGCCCCACCTCTGCCTACGCGTGCAGTTCCACCCGTCTAACGCGAAAGTTCACGAACATCAGGATTACGGTCCCGACAAACAAGACGGCCGACGCCGCCGAGGCCAGATTGAGATTGTTGGTCCCGTAGCCGAACGCATTCTTATAGACGTAGAGCTCGGTTACCAGCGTACTGGTGCCGGGGCCGCCGGTGCCGCTGGAAATCACGTAGACATAGGCGAAGACCCAGCTCAGCATGGTGATGCTTTCCACCACGGCATAGAACTCAATCATGTTGCGCAATTGGGGTAGAGTAATATGCCAGTGCATGCGCCACCAGCCCGCGCCGTCCACGCGGGCGGCCTCCCACAACTCATTGGACAGCGAAAGGGTGCGCGCATAGAAGAGCATGATCCCGAAGCCCAGCTCTTTCCATACGATCACGCCCATCAGCGACGGAAGCGCCCAGGTCTCGCTGCCCAGCCAGTCCTGAGCCAGGAAGCCGAGACCAATCGCGCGCAGGACGGTGTTTAGTCCGCCGTTGAGTTGCAGGAGGTAATTGAACAACACACTCACTACCGGCACCGCGAGCACGTATGGGAGGAAGAGTATGGTGGTGTACAGCCGGCGTCCCCGAGTCGTCTCGTGCAGCAATATAGCGAAGAAGATCGACAGCACGATCAGTATGGGAACACAGATCAGCAGCAGCAGGTTATGGGTGACGGCGGTGATAAAGTCGCTGTCGGTCAGCACGAATTGGTAGTTCGACCAGCCGACATCGGTGGTGATCCCACCATAGCTTTGCTGGGTACTCTCCCGAACCAGGCGGGCCAGTGGGTACGCGAAGATGGCGACGATGGCGGCCACCGCGGGCAACAGGTAGGGAACGGGCCGGAGCCAGGCGCCAATGCGCCGGGCCGTGCTCTTGGGTCGCCGTTCGACCGCCATCGGGGCACTCATCGTCTCTTACCCTTTGTTCGCCCAGTTCTGGAAGGCCGCTACCTCGCCCGGGGCGGTACGATGCCACTTATTGAGGACGCTTGCCTGCAATGAGATGA
>DATLQX010000297.1:0-9426 GCA_035534995.1 Chloroflexota bacterium
CTCGACCGCGAACATGAGGCGTATTCTTTCCCCATATCCCGATTGACAGCGGGGGTGGCCCACCGTACGCTAGCCTCGATGTCGAACCCGCACCGTCACTCCGTTCGTGACCCGCTTCAGCGTCCGGCGCCCTGGGCCGGAGTCGCGGCGCGTTCGGCTCTCTTGGTCCTCCTGTTGCTTACCGGGCTCAATGGCGGTGTTTTGCCGGCCAGAGTACGGGCCGCCGCGCTCAGTCCCCTCACTACCACGCAGGCGTTCGCGCCGCCGCCCATTCTCGCCTCGGCCGCCGCCTTGCTGGACGCCGATACCGGGCAGTGGCTCTATCTCAAGAACGCGGATCAGCCGTTGCCCATGGCCAGCACGACCAAGATGATGACGGCTTTGTTGGCGATTCGGGCCGGCCGGCTCGACGACCTGGTCAGAGTAAGCCATGCCGCCGCCACGATCGGTGAATCGACCATGGGCTTGCACGAGGGTGAACGGGTGAGCATGCGGGACCTCCTGTATGGTCTCCTCCTCCCCTCCGGCAACGACGCGGCCATCGCCATCGCCGAGCACGTCGCCGGAAGTCAGACTGCCTTCGTGGCCCTGATGAACGCCGCCGCTCAGGCCATGGGCCTGAGCGAAACCCACTTCACCTCTCCCTATGGCTTCGCCGATACACCTGACGGCGACGATCCGGCCCATTATGCCTCGGCGCGCGACCTGGTGGTCTTGGCCCGCGCCGTCATGGCCTTGCCGCTGTTCGCGCGGATCGTGTCCACCAAGCACTACGTGGTGCGGGCCACCAGGCATAACCGCGAGCATGTGCTGGATAGCGTCGATACGATCATCTACTGGTATCCGGGCGCGGACGGGATCAAGCCCGGCTGGACCAGCGGCGCCGGCATCTGCCAGGTGGTGGACGCGAGGCGTTTTGGTCATCATCTGATCGCGGTTCTCCTCCATACGCCGAATTTGTTCACCGACGCCCGCGATCTGCTCAACTACGGCTTCGGCGATTTCGCCTGGAAACGGTCGATTTTCCCCGCCGACCAGAAATCGAACACCGTTCTCACCGGCTCTGGCGACCGTCAAAATCTCTATTTCCCTGCTACCGGCCATAGTATCCAGGGGCCGTTCCTCCGCTATTACCAACGCCACGGAGGGATAAACGTGCTCGGGATGCCCCGGACCCAGGTCATTGAGACTGGAGGACTGGCCGAGCAGTATTTCACCAACCAGGTGCTCGCCTTGAACCAGGCTACCGGGCGAATGTCTCCGCTGCCCCTCGGCGAGCAAGCGGTCCCGAGCCCGTCGTGGCTGTTGCCGGTGAAGCCGGCGGGAAATACAAGCTGGCGGACCTACTTCGCGCGCTCCGGCCATACCATAACCTACCGCTTCCGCGCCTGCTATCTCCGGTACGGCGGCCCCGCCACCTTTGGCTATCCGATCAGCGAGAAGAGTTGGCTGGGCAAGAACCTGGTGCAGTACTTCGCGGACGCGGAGTTTATCTGGCTTCCCCAATCCACCGCGGACTGCCCGATCGCCATGGCCCCGCTGGGCCAGGACCGGCTCTATCAGGCAGGTTTGCTGCCGCCTCTCTCCCCCCTGCTCCCGCGTCCCGTGACCGGCGAAGCCCCGCTGGGAACGGCCCCAGGGGCCGGCCCGCCGGCGGTCGACGGCCCGGCACCCGCCCCAACGCATGTCCCATGATCCTCTTGCGCGCTTGTGATCGCTCCCGTATAATTTCATCACTCGATGATGAAATAAAGCTGGGCGTTCCCGTAGGTACCCATGGCGGCCCGAGCGCGGGTGGAGACGCGAGGGGGTTCCCACGGCGGCTCATTTCGACTATCCTCAGGGGACAAGGCCGAGATCACTGAACGTGACCACCATACTCGGGGCGCCTGGAGCCCAACAGATCGGCACGCGGGTCCGTAATCGGGTGGCGATAGACGAACGGCGTCCGCCAACGTGGGAGGGGTTGGCGCGCAAGGATGCAGGATCCCCGCGCCCGAGGGGATGAACCGGGTACGTTGCCCGCGCGGTGACTGGTCGCGTCATCAGGTAATTCCTCGAGCGCCGATGGTAGTGCCGCACTCATGAAATGAGTCCCTCACTTCGGGAAAAGGAGTACATCATGAAGTCTCGTCATTCCCGCAAGCAATTCCTCACCACCGCCGCCGCCTCTACCGCTGGCCTGGGCGCCGCCGGTATGCTCACGATGTTCGGGGTCGAACCGGCCCGGGCCGAGAAGTACATGCGCGAAGTGGCGGAGGGGCGCCGCCTGAAGGCCGCCTACTCCAACGCCGGCTTGCAGGCGACCTGGTGCGCCCAGGGGCGGGATACCGCCCTCTATTGGGGCAACATCCTGGGCGTGGACGTGACCTGGTACGATGGCCAGCTCGACGCGACCAAGCAGCGCACGGCCATCGACGATATGTCCACCAAAAAGTGGGACTTCGTGGCCATCCAGGCCGACAGCATCGGCACCCTCGGTACTCCGGTGAACAAAATGATCTCCGCCGGGATTCCGGTCATCGACGTGGATACCCTGATCGCGCCCCTCGACAGCATCAACGTGCATATGTTCATCGCGGCGGACAACATCTTCATGGGTTCGGCGGTGACCCAGGCCCTGATCACCGCGATTGGCGGCAAGGGCAACATCGTGGAGACCTGGGGCGCCTATGGTCATACCGGCGCGCAGGGCCGAAACAAGGGCTTCCAGGCTACCGTGGCCAAGTTCCCCGGGATCAAGGTGCTCGCCACCGACACCGGGAACTGGGACGTGGTCCAGACCGCCCGCCTGTGGGAGGACTGGCTCAACAAATACGCTGGGAAGATCGATGCCGCGTTCTTCCATAACGATGATATGGCCCTGGCCGCCGCCACGGTTATTCAGCGCCATGGACTGACCGGGAAAATCAAGATCGGTGGGGTCGATGCCATGCCGACCGGGATCAACGCCGTATTGAAGGGTTCGATGACCGCCACCGTGCGTAACCCTTCCTGCCGGGTCCATAGCTATGCGATGTTCGCCGGGATTGCCGCCGCCTTGAACGGCGAGAAAACGGGCTCGGGCCCCAATCAGATCCCCAAGAACATCATCGCCGACGGCCCGGTGGTCACCCCGGCCAATGCCCCCGGCATGCTCTGGATGGAACGGCATTTCGTCATGTAAGTACCCTGGTCACCAGGAGAGACCGGGCGGGCGCCCGCCCGGTCTCTCCTCCGTAGGTGCCGCCCCAGCCCCATGCCCCCAGGCCGAACGATCAGCGACGCGCGGGAGAGCCCATGAACCAAGACCCCCCCGTTCTGGAGTTGCGCGACATCACCAAGCGCTTTGGTGGGACGGTGGCGCTCAAAGGGGTCGGCTTTGATCTTCGCCGAGGGGAGATCCATGGGCTCGTGGGCGAGAACGGGGCCGGGAAGAGCACCCTGATCAAGATCCTGGCCGGCGTCCACGGCGACTACGAAGGATCCATGCTGGTCAACGGGCGGCCGGTTCGCTTCAAATCGGCGGCTGACGCGAAGTCGGCCGGCCTGGGGGTCATCTACCAGGAACTCAGCGTGATCCGCCAGCTTACGGTGGCGGAAAACATCTTCCTCGGGGTGCAGCCGGTCGCGGCCACCGGTGTGGTCAAGTGGGGAACCATGTATCGCGAGGCGGCCCGCCACCTGAGCGACCTCGGCATCCATATCAATGTCCACCGTCCCCTCGGTTCCTTCCCCCTCGGCGTGCAGCAAATGGTGGAGATAGCCCGTGTGATCTATTCGGGGGCGCGGATCATTCTCATGGACGAGCCGACTTCCGCCCTCTCGCCGCGGGAATGCGAGCGGCTGTTCGCGTTTACCACCCGCCTCCGCGATCAGGGCGTCGGGATCATCTTCATTTCCCATTTCCTGGACGATGTGCTTGCCCTCTCGGACCGCATCACCGTGCTGAAGAACGGGGTCAGGGTGGCCACTCTGACCCGAGCCGACGCGGACAAGAGCCAGCTCATCCATTTGATGATCGGGGCGGACGCGGATGTGCTGGAGGAGGGGTACGAGCAAGGGACGGTGTTGCCGCCGGCCACCGAGAGCGAGATTGTGCTGGAGACCATTGGCCTGCGCGCGGGCCGCCTGTTCCAGGATATTTCGCTCCAGGTTCGGCGCGGCGAGATCCTCGGTATCTACGGGTACATGGGAGCGGGCCACTTCGAGTTGGGACGCAGCCTGTTTGGGGTCACGCCGGCCGAGGGCGGTGTCGTGCGGGTTCAAGGCAAGCAGGCGCGGATCAAGACCCCTGCTCAGGCGAAGCGGCTCGGCATTGCCTATTTGCCGGAGAATCGGAAAAGCACGCTCTTGCTCAAAGCCTCGCTCACCCGTAACATCACCATAACCTTTCTCGAACGTATCCGCCGCGTCCTGCTTCATGAACAGACCGAACGGCGAATTGGGGCCGAAATGGTCAACCGGGTCGGCGCCCATCCCGCGAACGCACAACTTCCGGCGCTGAGCCTCAGTGGCGGCAATCAGCAAAAGGTGGCCCTGGCCAAGTGGATCCGCTACCTGCCCACCGTGTTGATTCTGACTGAACCGACCCGCGGCATGGACGTGGGAGCCAAGAAGGACGTTCTTGATATCATCCAGGAACTCAAGCGAGAGGGGGTGGCGGTTATCCTTATCTCGTCCGAGCCGGAGACCGTGATGGCGATCAGCGATCGCATCTTGGTCGTTTCCAAGGGTCGGATCATGAAGGAGTTTGTCAATATGGCGGTCAGCAAGGATGTCATGCTGAGCTTCGGCTAATGACCCTTCACCGACCGGCGGAGGGAGGCGGTCGTCGAGGTAACCGTCGGTTCGGCCTGGCACCGGTTCGGACATGATTGAGAGGGTGTGCGGGTATGTCGGTGGTCGCGGAATCTTCCGCCCAAGCGCGAGACCAGCGGCGCGCGGTGCGCTGGCTGCGCTCGCATATTCGCGTCCTGGCACCCCTTGCCACCTTGCTCCTCCTGGTGATCTTCTTCAGCTTCACCACTCAGGGCAGTTTCTTTACCACCGCCAACCTGACCAATTTGCTCTCGCAGGTCGCTCCCCTGGCAGCCCTGGCGATCGGGAATACCTTCGTGATCCTGTGCTCGGAAATCGATCTTTCGGTGGCGAACGTGGCCACCATGTCCACGGTGATTCTGGTCGCGGTGATGGGTGGTGACAACCCTACCGGCGGCACCACGGGCCTGAACTGGCCGGAATGGCTGGCGATCATCCTGGCGGTCGGCGCCTGCACCCTGGCCGGGCTGGTCAATGGCTTGGTCACTACCCTGCTCGGCATTCCTTCGTTCATGGTCACCCTCGCCATGCTGGAGATCAGTATCGGGATCGTCACCCTGGTGACCCAGGGTCAGATCCTCTATCTCAAATCCTCGTCCTTCACCAATTGGCTGGGCTCGGCCTACTTCCACCAGATCCCGGTGATCGCCATCGCCGCCGCCATTCTCCTGCTGGTCGCCTACTTCGTGCTGGGCTACACCCGCTTTGGCCGCTATATCTACATGGTCGGCGGCAACCGCGAGGCGACCGAACTCTCCGGGATACATACCAAGCGGGTGATCACCGCCGCCTTGACCATTTCCGGCTTCTGCGCCGGGGTGGGCGGGGTGCTCTATCTTGGGCGGCTGGGGACGGCGCAACCGGCCGGGGTGGGCAGTGACGTGCTGATCTATTGCATTGCCGCCGTGGTCCTGGGCGGTAGCTCCCTGTTCGGGGGTGAGGGCGGGATCGCCAACACGGTGATCGGGCTGCTCATTCTTGGCGTCCTGGAGAACGGCCTGGATCAGGTGTCGATCAATGCCTATTCAAAGATCATGATCTATGGGATCATCCTGATGATCGCTCTGGTGATCAACGTGATGGCGCTGAAGCTGGGCGGCAGCGACACCACCTGAAGGCTACCTCGAATGAGGGGTGACCTCACACGAGCCGAGGGTGGAACCATGTGCCCCTACCGCCCACTATCACCTATGCGTTCCGACACAACCTTAGGATGCGAGGTCCACCCCGCGCCCCACCAAACGGTGCGCCTCCCCGAAGGCATCGATGGCCGGGCTCTCGCGCAGGAGCGCCCGCCCCGCCGCCAGGGCCGCCGTCTTGGCGCGCAGCCGGGTTGGCCGGTCGGCGATGCTCTCCAGATCGGCCACGCGGGCCAGGCCGATGGTCCGGCGAATGATCTCGGCCCCCGCGAATCCGGCGGCATCACGCCCCAGGGCAAGCAGATACTCGCGCCGGGCGCCGGCGGGCAATCGCCAGATCGGGGCTTCGACGAGCATCGTCTCCACGCGCGCCGCGAAGCACCGCCAGGTGTGGTCCGCCTGCCCGAGGACGACGCCGGCGAACGGATCCTCGGGTCTCGTCGTGTGATGGGCGATGGCGCTGATCCAGAGGTTGGCGAGAAACATCCCGATGTCGAAGGCGATGGGGCCGAAGAAGGCGAACTCGGCGTCCACGATCTTCGTTTCCTCGCGGTCGGCCATGACGCTGCCCGAGTGAAGATCGCCATGCAAGAGCGCCTCCGCGCGGGTGACGAAGGCATGGCGGAGGCGGGCGACCGAGTCCTGGGCACGTATATCCTGCCATAGCTCCTCCATGGCGGGGCGGAGTTCCGGCTCGATCTGATTCGAGGGTGCGTCGAAAAACGGGTCCGTGAGGACCAGATCCTCAGTAATTTTACATAACTCTGGGTTGACGCAGCGGGCCGCCAGGCGCTTCTTCTCGCCGCTGTCGAGGTAGAAGTCGCTGGTCCGGAGCATGGTCTCGGCGGCGAATCGGGCCACGTCCTCGGCTAAACGGGGAAACAGCAGTCCCTCGGTGAGGGCGCCGCGGACGATCCGCAGGTGCGAAAGATCCTCCATGATGAAGAGCGCCTGCCGGACGTCGGCATGGTAGACACGGGGCACGAGGTCGGGCGTGATGGAGGTATAGACTTCGTAGGCGTGCCGCTCCAGGGCATTGCGCTGGATCGTAAGCGGCCAGCTTTCTCCCACCAGGCGCACGTAGGGCAGGGCTTGCTTGAGGACGCAGGATCGCCCACTCTGGCTGGTGATAATGAAAACCAGGTTGAGATTACCGTCGCCCACCTCGCGGGCCCGCGCCTCTCCTGGATCGTCACCGTCCCTGGCCAATGGCGGGCACGTCGCCGCGTAGGCGGCGGCGCTCCTCTCGTCAAGCCGCGCGTACTGACGATCCGGGACGGCGTTCTCGCTCACCATCGTCTCGTATCCTCTCCTGGCCGGCGGGGGCCTGACGCTCCATCTCGGCTTTGTGTGTAGTACGGTAGCAGATGCGACTCCCCGGCATCCAGGCCGCGCTCCCCGCGTGGATAGCACGGCCTGGCACCCTGATGAATGGTGGCGCGACACCATCGCGGGCATGGTTCCCCCACCCCGTCAATTGACTCCTTTCCCCCCTCATGGAACGTGTCTCCTTGCCGATCAATACGATGAAGCTGACCTATGTGGTGGCGAATACCTATCCAAACTGGTCGTGAAGCCAGGCCATGGTCCCCCGGAGCCGGCCGCCTTCCCGGCACGCCATATAGGCAGGTGATCCGCGATTGCTGTACGATGGCGAGAATCATGGAGGAGTCGCGCCAGTCAAGAAAGGCCAAGAAACCTATGCCGGCCCCGGAACTCGATCCCTTCGCCGGGGCCGCGGTCATGCTCCGCGCCTTGCGCGACAAGCAGGTCTCGGCAGTGGAACTGCTGGATGCGCATCTCCGCCGGATCGAGCACCTCAATCCAGCCTTGAACGCTATCGTGACCCTCGACATCGAGACCGCCCGGGCGCGCGCCGCCGAGACTGACGCCGCGCGCGCTCGTGGAGAAGATGGCGCTCTGCTCGGCCTCCCGCTCACGATCAAGGACTGCATCTACGTGAAGGGCTTGCCCACGACCGGCGGCGTCCCGGATCGGGCCACGATACTCGACGCGGACGATTCCTGCCTGGCGGCGCGCGTGCGGGCGGCCGGCGCCGTGATCATGGGGAAGACCAACGTGCCGCCCTATGCCGGCGATTGGCAATCGGCGAATCCGCTGTTCGGGTGCACGAACAACCCCTGGGATCCGGCTCGCACCCCCGGCGGCAGCAGCGGTGGAGCGGCCGCCGCCCTCGCCGCCGGCCTTACTCCGCTGGAGTTTGGCGGTGATTTTGGCGGCTCAATCCGTATTCCCGCCGCCTTTTGCGGGGTCTATGGCCATAAAACGAGTGAGACCGCCGTGGCGCGGAGTGGCCACTTCCCTGGCGCGAATCTCCCCAATTCGGCGCTGGCGATGTCCGTCCAGGGGCCGTTGGCCCGGACGGCCGAGGATCTGGAATTGGCCTTCGACGTGATCAGCGGGCCCGATTTCGGCGAGGACGTGGCCTGGCGGCTGGAGATTCCTCCCGCGCGTCACCAGCGGCTGGCCGATTTCCGGGTGGCGATCCTACCCCCGTTGGCCTGGCTGCCGGTTGATCACGAGATTACGGCGGCCCTGGAGGGGCTGGCCGGCACGCTCAGCCGCGCCGGCGCACGGGTACACGAGGCGATGCCGGAGGGGTTCGGCGACCTGCGGCAGTACTATAAGCTTTTCCAGTCGATCATGGCGGCGATCGTCCACGCCGGTTTCCCGGAGCGCCGCCGGCAAGAATTGGCCGCGAAGGTCCGGGCCGGCGGCGATGACCTCGGCAATGCCTGGGCGAATGGAATCGTGGCCAGCGCCGCCGACTATATCGGCTGGTTCGCTCGCCGGGAGGCATATCGCGCGGCCTACCGGGATTTCTTCAAACAGTGGGATGTGCTGCTGGCTCCCGTGACCATGGTCAACGCCTTCCCGCACAATGACGACCTTCCCATGGGCGCCAGGACGCTGGCGGTGAACGGATCGCCCGTGTCCTATAGCCTGATCCCCGCCTACGCCGGACTCTGCAATCTGAGCGGGCAGCCGGGGACGGCCTTCCCGGCCGGCCGGACTGGCGGTGGGCTCCCGATCGGCCTGCAAGCGATCGGTCCCTATCTGGAGGACCGGACGTCGATCCGTTTCGCGGCCCTGGTGGCCCAGGAGATCGGCGGCTTCCAGCCCCCGCCCGGCTACGACGCGCGGAAACTGGATCGGGATCCAACATAGCCAGATTCTATCCAAGATTTTGCAAGATCCTCTTTTTCGCGTCCTGAAATTCCTGGTCGGTAATAATGCCCTCCTTCACGAGGGCCGCAAGTTCCCTCAGCCGCACCACGGGGTCCGCTGGTACGCCTGACGCCGGCGGCAACGCGGGCGCCTCAGCCGCGGCGGCATGCGCCATTCGCAGACGCAGGAAGGCGGGCGTGAGGTCCAACTGAAGTTTTTCTGGGGTCACGCGCTGATTGAGGAAGACGACTTCTGAAGTGGTCGTTTTGAGGACAATCAGGGTGGTGATGGAGGTTTT
>DATLQX010000298.1:0-22222 GCA_035534995.1 Chloroflexota bacterium
AACAGCAAATTGCCCCAGGTGGGGACCGGCGGCTGCACGCCAAGGCCGAGGAAGCTGAGGAAAGAGAGAGCCAGGATATTATCCGCGACGAGAAAGACAAAATTCACGACCAGGATGGGGAGAATGGTGAGCACGCCAATCACCAGCACGATGGCGGTCAAAACCGGGTAGTCTCTCTGTTTGCCATCCGAAGTCACGCACCTCATTGGCCTGAAAAGTAGACCACACCTTAGCACACACCGCCCCGAATTACAAGGGCCTTACCGCTCAGCCGCCATTATCCGTATAGTGGTTGACGGATTGTCAGACCAAAATATCGACCATGACGGAGAATCGGGACGTCCAGGTGAGCAACGGGTGACCATGGGCCGGTCGAGGGAAGCGGCGGGGAGGAGCGGGAAATGGAAGCTACCGAGACCTTTATCTTGGGAAACTGCGTGCTCGGGGATGGAGGGACGTTACCCAATGCCAAGATCGTCTTCAAGACCTACGGCACGCTGGATCCGGACCGCGGCAACGCCATTCTCTTTCCTACCCATTACGGCGGCACCCATGAGAACAACGAATGGCTGATCGGTCCGGGCAAGGCATTGGATACCGATCGCTGGTTCGTTATTGTCCCCAACATGCTGGGTAATGGAGTCTCGTCATCGCCCAGCAA
The DNA here is from genome assembly GCA_035534995.1 of Chloroflexota bacterium. GTDB lineage: Bacteria > Chloroflexota > UBA5177 > JANWHV01 > JANWHV01 > JANWHV01. Next base: position 662 of record DATLQX010000298.1, read on the forward strand.
CGTAGCCCCACCTCATGGTGGGGCGTCTTTCCCGCACGTCAGCGTGCACGACAACGTGGTTCTTCAGCACCGACTCTTGACCGAGCGTTTCTGACCGAGCGTTTCGCCATCACGCACCTTCCCTTGGTGATTGGCTTCTCGATGGGCGCGCGGCAGAGCTTCCAATGGGCGGTCAGCTATCCCGAGATGGTGGGACGGTACATTCCAATCTGCGGCTCGGCTCGCACCGCGCCGCATAACCTTGTCTTCCTGCAAGGAGTCCTGGGTGCGCTTCGCTCCGATCCCGCGTGGCGCGATGGCGCCTACACTGAACAACCCGTGAACGGCATGCGCCTGATGGGCCGGGTTTGGGCCGGCTGGGGTGCCTTGCAAACGTTCTACCGCGAGCATCTCTATCGGGAGGCTGGTTTCAGCTCGCTGGAGGATTACATCGTCCGCGGGTGGGAAGATGGATTCGCGCTGGGGGACGCCAACGATCTCCTGGCCATGGGCTGGACCTGGCAACATGCCGATGTCGGCGCCACGCCGGATCTGGGCGGTGATTTCGAGCGCGCCCTGGGGAGAATCACGGCGCGCACCCTTGTCATGCCGTGCGCGACCGATCTCTATTTCCCCAGAGTATAGCGCCTATGAGACGCGGCATATTCCGCACGCCGAGTTGCGGCCGATCCCATCGGTTTGGGGCCACCAGGCCGGCGGCGCCGACCCGGCCGCGGCGGCGTACATCGAGGCCGCGGTTCGCGAGTGGCTTACCCGCTAGGCTGACAGACGACTAGGGTTGTTCGAGCTCGACCAGGTACCCGTCGGGATCCTGGGCGAAGCAGCGCCGTCCGCCCCACGGAGGCGTCCGCGGCGGGGTCAGGAAGCTGACCCCGCGGGCGGACATCTCGCTATAGGCCGCCTGGCAATCGGTGACCCGCAGCACGAGGCAGACGGGCGTGTGCCCTGGGGTGTCCGGCGCGGCCAGGGTGACATCCGGTTTGTCGAGCGTGGGAGGGCTCTCGATGACCAGATAGAGGAGCATCGTGTCCCGAGCCAGCAGTACGATGTGCTCGGCCTGATCGCGTACCTCGAAGCCGAACGAATCGCGATAAAAGGCGAGCGAGCGGGCGAGGTCGGAGACCGCCAGCATGGTGGCGATATGCACGAGTTGTCCGTCCAATGGTCGGGTAGGTGTGTCCATCATTCGGCGTCTCCTTCTTGTCTTACTGGTACTTTTTCAGTCGGCTCCATTTGCCATGACGCCGCCCCCCGACCGCGGTCGGCCCGGCGCTACCACCCAACCATAGTCGGGGGATGAAACAAGGCGGCCTGATTTGGGACTGGGTGATCACCGTGAGCGCTTCGCGGGGTACTGGCCCTATAACGGCGGATGCGGGACGCACCCTGTGTACGGTCGGAGATGCCCTCATCTCAACTCCGAGGCGCTATCCACACAGCAATCGTAGTCGCCGCTCAGCCCGCGATCAACTTATTCGGTTAATACGACATCAGTTCGCCGATATCACGCGCGCGTCCGGAAGCGGGCGTACATCAGGGCGACTCGGGCGAACGGGACGGGGCGGGCGGTTCGACGCCCAGAAATGCCTGGACACTGGTGCTCACCGCCGCGAGCCGATCCGGCGCCAGCCGATAGAGCACGTAATAGCCCTCGCGATGGGCCCGAACCACCCCCGCCTTCGCCATCAAGCGCAGGTGCTTGGACAATGCGGCCTCGGTGATCCCAACGAGCGGCGCCAGTTCTTGCGTGCTACGCGGCCGCTCGGCGATGAAGCGGAGCGCGCGCAACCGCGTATCATCGGCCAGCGCGCGCAGCACCGCGACCAGGGCCTCGGGTGGGATGGGCACATGGGTGGCGCGAACGATGCCCGCCGCCGGAAAGACCAGGCCGGGCGGCCAGGGCGGGTCGCAGTTCACTCGGACATGGGGCCACACGTAGACGCTGGGAGTCAGGACGAACGGCGTTTCCGGCTCGATGGAGACTTCATGTTCGTGAGCCCGTTCCAGCCAGAACCGCTCGGCGGCCTGGTCCACGCGCACCTCCGGCCATAAGCCGCGCAGGAACGCATACAGCCCCTCTGCCGCGATCTGCCGGCCCGCGTCGCTGACGCTCTGGGCCACTATCGCCTCGACTCGCCGCCACTCGGTCTGAAAGGCTGCGTCCCAATACCCCGACAGGAGCGCGATGAAGCGTTCCCGCAGCTCGTCCGGATCATCGAGCGCGAGCCGAACGAGCCGGCCGGTGCCCGGCCCCAGGGGAGCCGACCGCTCCAGGATGGCCGTCCGGGCCGCCGGATCGCCCAGGCGGTTCGGATCGCGCGGGACGCTGCCACCAATCATGGGCTCCGTGAACTCGAAACCGATCATCTCGGGCGGGACGGTACGGAGGCGCGCGATCTCATCAGCGAAAGTAGGGAACTCTCCAGTCGCCGCGGGGAGGAGGAAGGACGGGAGGTAGGAGCGATAGGCGAAACCGAATGCCCCGATCTCGCGCTTGAGGGCCGGGGAGAGTCCACGCATCACTCGCACCCAGGGGTGTTGGACCGGGTGGTGCTTCGGCTCGACGAGCACGTGCAAACTGAGCACCGCCTCCAGCAGAGGTGAATAGGCGAACGCGAGCCGATCAATGGCCGTACGTGGAAGGCGAAAGGCGATGGTCAAGGGTGGGCCGTCACCGGACTACGCCGGTACTTCCCCCCGCGCCATAGCGCGGGCAATCTGATTATGCCGCGCGATCAAGGCCGGCAGGTCGAGACCCAGCAGCCGCCCGTCTCGCACCCTAACCTTCCCATGAATGACGCTAAAATCCACGGCTGGTGGTTGGCAGAACACCAAGGCCGCCAGCGGATCGTGCATCGCGCCGCCCGCCATCCCCAGGGTGTCGGCGCGGAATCCCACGAAGTCGGCCGCCATCCCCGCCGCCAGCATGCCGATGTCGTTGCGTCCCAGCACCGCCGCCCCGCCTCTGGTGGCCAGGTACAGCGCGTCGCGCGCGGTGAGCGCCGCCGGATCGCCGCCAACCCGCTGCAGCAGGAGGGCCTGCCGCGCTTCGGACAGGAGGTGCGATCCGTCGTTGGAGGCCGAACCATCCACTCCCAGCCCCACCCGCGCCCCCGCTGCCCGCATGGCTGCCAGCGGCATAATCCCGGAGCCCAGGCGCATGTTGGAGGTGGGGCAGTGCGCGATCCCGGTGCGCGTGTTTCCCAGGCGGGTACATTCATCGGCGGAAGCGTGAACCGCGTGGGCATGCCAGACATCGGTCCCCATCCAGCCCAGATCCTCCATAAGTTCGATAGGGCGTCGTCCGAACATCCGCAGGGAAAAGTGTTCCTCGTCCAGGGTCTCGGCGGTGTGGGTATGCGAGTGGACCCCATAGGCGCGGGCCAGGGCGATGCTCTCGCGCATCAGGTTCAGGGAGACCGAGAATGGGGAACAGGGACCAAGCACGATCCGGGTCATCGCGTAAGGCTTGGGGTCGTGGTAGGTCTCGATGACACGCCGTGAGTCCCGCAGGATCTCGTCCTCGTCCTCAACTACCTCGTCGGGGGGGAGCCCTTGCTTGGACTGGCCAACTGACATCGATCCGCGGGTCGCGTGGAAGCGGAAGCCCAGATCGGCCGCTACTTCGATCTGGTCGTCGAGGCGCGCCCCTCGCGGCCAGATATAGGTGTGGTCGCTGGCGGTAGTGCAGCCGGACAGCATCAACTCGGCGATCGCTACCGCCGTGCTGACCCGGATCGCTTCCGGGGTAAGGCAGGACCAGACCGGGTACAGCGCGGTCAGCCAGTGGAAGAGGTCGGCATTCTGCGCCTGGGGCATGGCGCGGGTAAGGGTCTGGTAGAAGTGGTGATGGGTGTTGACCAGGCCGGGAAGAATGACCAGGCCGCTCGCGTCGATCACCTGGTCGGCGGTATCGGGTAAGCTCTGGGTAGATCCCACTTGAGTAATCACATGGTCGGTGGCCAGGAGCGCGCCATCGGTCCAACGCTGGTCCTGGTCGTCCATGGCGGCGAGAAGGGTGGCGTGTTGAATGAGCAAGGTGGCCATGACCGGCTCCTCTTCTAATGAATCTCTCCGCGTGTTGTACCATGGTGGGCGATGGAGCGCGTTGACGGGCCGGGGCACCCACCCCACCCGAGGGAGGCGATGGTCATGGCAAGCGTAACCCTGTCCTGGCTGAATCAAGCGTCCGAATCGGAGTTCACGGCGGCGATTGGTTTCGTCCTCGAAGGCTCGCCTCATTTTGCCGCCCGCGCCGCTCTCTCGCGCCCCTTTGCCTCCGTCGAACAGTTGTCCGCGGCGCTGTGGGAGGAGGTGGAGCGCGCGACGGAAACCGAGCAACTGGCGCTTATTCGTGCCCACCCCGATTTAGCCGGCAAGGCGGCGATCGCCGGCGACCTGACCGAGGACTCGCGGCGCGAGCAATCATCCGCCGGCCTGGATCGGCTGACCCCGGAGCAGTTCGCGGCGTTTACCCGCCTCAACGCGGCATACCGCGAAAAGTTCGGCTTTCCCTTCATTATCTGCGTCCGCGAGCATACGCGCGAGAGTATTCTGTCCAACTTCGCCACCCGGCTAGACCATAATGCAGCCGAGGAACGCACCACCGCTCTGGCCGAAATTGGTAAAATCGCCCGGCTCCGCCTATTCGACGCGGTTCGGGCGTCCGAGGAAGAAGGTTCCGGATGAGCACGGTCATTCGCTATGGCAAGGGCAATATTACCTTCTATCGCACCTACGTCGCGCCGCTCCGCGGCGTCCCCAGGATCCCTGAATCGGCCTTCACTGGCCGCGAGAACATTCTTTTCGCCGCCGACCTGGATGTCGAGGTGTTCGGGGACAACTTCCTCCCCGCCTACACCGAAGGCGATAACTCCATGGTGGTCGCCACCGATTCGATGAAGAACTTTACCATGAGCATGGCCCTGGAGTACTCCGGCTCGACTCTGGAAGGCTACCTTGCCTTTCTTGGCCGCCGCTTCCTCACTACCTATCCTCAGATGCAATCGCTCCGTCTGACCGCCCGTGAGCAGCCCTTCGCCCCCGCCTCCGTGCCCGAGGACGCCGGCGGCTTCGCGGCCAGCCCGGTGCTGTTCAGCCGGCGGCACGATGATCAGGCGTTCGCCCAACTGGAGCTGGATCGGGGTGGAGACGGGACGCGGGTCACTGCTCATCGTTGCGGGCAGATCGGCCTGCAACTGATTAAAGTAACCGGCAGCTCGTTCAGCCAATTTGTCCGCGATCAGCACACCACCCTGCCCGAGCGTCCGGATCGGCCGCTGTTCATCTACTTAGACGTGTATTGGCACTACGGCCAACCGGAGGACGCGATCGGCGACTCCCTGAGGCGGTATGTGGCCGCCGAGCAGGTGCGTGACTTCGTTCAGGCTACCTTCCATCAGTTCGTCAGTAACTCGATCCAGCATCTCCTCCATGAGATTGGCTCCCGCCTCCTGGCCCGGTTCCCTCAGCTTGCCTCAGTGTCGTTCGACGCCCAAAACCGGCTCTGGGATACTGTCGTGGTCTCCGATCAGGATCCGGCACGGAAAGTCTACTGCGACCCCCGTCCCCCGTATGGGATGATCCACCTGACCCTGGGTCGGGACGAGGCATGATGGGTCGCCTGACTACTCATGTGCTGGATACCGCTCAGGGGCGACCCGCCGCCAACCTGGAGATGAGCCTCTGGGCGCTGGGAAACGCGGACAAGGAACGGCGTCTGCTCAAGATGGCGCGCACTAACGCGGACGGGCGCCTCAACGCGCCACTTCTTGAAGGAGTGGCCTGCGAGCCAGGCCGCTATGAACTGATCTTCGCCGTGGGTAGGTACTTCGCGGAGCAGGGGGTCGCGGTGTCCGAGCCTCCGTTCCTTGACGAGGTGCCGGTCCGCTTCGGCATCGCCGATCCCAGCGCGCACTACCATGTGCCGCTCCTGGTCTCGCCCTGGGCCTATAGTACCTACCGAGGAAGTTAGATGATCGACAACAACGCGGCGGAGCTTCTGTTGCGACGGGCCGAAGCCCTGGCCGCGATCAGCGAGGATCCCGATCTGCTGGTTCGCCGTTCGCTCACTCCTGCCATGCGCCGGGCGCAGGATCTGGTAGCGGGTTGGTTCCGCGATGCGGGGCTGGCGGTCCGGGAGGACGCGCTGGGGAACCTGATTGGCCGCCTGGATGGCACTAATCCCGGCGCCGGCGTCTTCCTGCTGGGCTCGCACCTGGACACGGTGCGCGACGCCGGTAAATATGACGGACCACTCGGGATCCTGACCGCCCTGGCAGCCGTCGAACGCCTGGGAACTACCGGTCGCCACCTACCATTCGCGCTGGAGATTCTGGCCTTTACCGACGAGGAGGGATTGCGATTCCACACCTCGTATCTTGGCAGTTCCGCCATGGCCGGGGAGTTCCATCCCGAGTGGCTGATCATGACTGACTCTGAGGGGATCAGCGTGGCGGAGGCGCTCCGCGCCTATGGCGGTGATCCCGACGCGGTAGCGAGTTGCGCCCGCATGGCGCGGGAGGTCCGCGGCTATTGCGAGGTCCACATTGAGCAGGGGCCGGTTCTGGAGGCATGCGGGTTGCCGGTGGGCGTAGTCACCGGGATCGCCGGGCAGGACAGGACCACCGTAAGCTTCGTGGGGACATCGGGCCACGCGGGGACCGTCCCCATGGCCCTCCGCCACGATGCACTCTGCGCGGCGGCGGAGTGGATTCTGGCGGTGGAGGGCCAGGCATGGGCGCCCGAAGGGGTGGTAGCCACGGTGGGCCAGGCGGAGGTGCGGCCAGGAGCCAGCAACGTCATCCCCGGCGAGGTGACGCTCAGCCTGGATCTCCGCCACCAGGACGACCAGATCCGGCGTCAGGCGGCGGAAGACCTTCAGCTCGAAGCGACGGCGATTGCCACTCGGCGCGGGGGAGCGGTCCACTGGCAACCGATCCAGTCCAGCGCCGCCGTGCCGTGCGATCCCGACCTGATTGAGGCGCTGGCCCGGGCCATCGCCGAGTGCGGTTTCCCGCTGTGCAAGCTGGCGAGCGGGGCCGGACACGACGCGGTGCCCCTGTCCTCCCTGACCAGGGTAGCGATGCTGTTCGTCCGTTGCGCCGGGGGGATCAGCCATAACCCGGCGGAGTCGATCACCGCGTCCGACGCGGGAGCGGCAATCGAGGTACTTTATCGCTTTCTCCTCGGTCAAGCCCTGGAGGCGAGTGGGTGAACCGCTACGATCTCCTCCTGCGGGGCGGCACCCTGGTCGTTCCCGATGGGCTGTCCGTCGCGGACCTTGCGGTGGCCGGCGGGCGGATCGTGGCGATCGGTCCGGATCTAGAAGGAACGGCGGCGGAGAGCATCGACGCCACCGGACTGCACGTCTTTCCCGGAATCATTGACGCGCACGTGCACTTCAATGAGCCGGGGCGCGCCGAGTGGGAGGGATTCGCCACCGGCTCCCGCGCCCTGGCAACCGGGGGCGGGACGCTCTTCTTCGACATGCCTCTCAACGCCCACCCCCCCACGGTGACCGCCGAGGCGTTTGACCAGAAGCACGCCGCCGCCGAGGCATCGTCGATCGTGGATTTCGCTCTCTGGGGCGGTCTGGTTCCGGGGAATCTCGCGGATCTGGAGCCGCTGGCGGAACGGGGGGTGATTGGCTTCAAGGCGTTCATGTCCAACAGCGGGATCGACGACTTCGCCGCCGTGGACGATGACACGCTCTTCCAGGGCATGCGGATCGCGGCGAGACTGGGCCGGATCGTCGCGGTCCACGCGGAGAACGACGCGATCACCGCCGGCCTGGCCCGAAGGGCGATGGTCGAAGGGCGGGTGGGAGCGCGAGACTACCTGGCCTCGCGTCCGGTTATCGCCGAACTGGAGGCGATCAACCGGGCGATCACCCTGGCCGCCGAAGCCGGCTGCGCGCTGCACATAGTGCATGTGAGCAGCGGGCGCGGGGTAGAGTTGGTGGCGGAGGCGCATGCCCGCGGAGTTGACGTAAGCTGCGAAACCTGCCCCCATTATCTGGTCCTCACCGAGGACGACGTGGAGCGATTGGGCGCGGTGGCCAAATGCGCGCCCCCGCTCCGTCCTCAAATGGAGATCGAAGCACTGTGGGAGCACCTGCGCACGGGAGCCCTACCCATGGTGGCCTCGGATCATTCGCCCGCCCCAGCCTCAATGAAGACCAGCGACGACTTTTTCCGCGTGTGGGGCGGTATCTCCGGCTGCCAGCATCTGCTTGCGCTATTGCTTGCCGAGGGTCATGACCGGCGTGGAATCGATCCGTCCACCCTGAGCCGCCGCGCCTCCGGCTTCGCGGCCGAGCGATTCGGGCTCGCCCCCAACCGAGGAACCCTGGCGGTAGGGGCATCCGCCGATCTGGCGCTGGTGGATCTGGCGGCTACGTTTACCGTTACCGCCGGGGATCTCCGCTATCGGCATCCGCACAGTCCATACGTCGGGCGCGAGGTTCGCGGGCGGGTTGTTCGTACTGTCGTGCGGGGGATCACCGTGCAGCGCGATGGGGTATGCATTGACGGGGCGGTGGGGCGGTTGGTGACGCCGGGATCATGTCGCGAGTAGTGGCTGCGGTACTTTCTCTTCTCACGCTACATGATACTCTCTGGAAGCGCGTTGCTCAGCAAAGCGTGATACCATGGACTACGGCGATGCGGGATGGAATAAGATGCGCGAATGGACTATCAATATCGAGGGAGCGCACGATCAGGCTAATGAGGCATTGGCCGACTTGCTGATTGAGGCGCTGGGCCAGTACGCCCCGGCAGTCAGTTTCAGCAAAAGTCGCCTTGGTGTGACCATGAGCGTCGTGGCCGAGACACCGGGTCATGCGGTGGACATTGCGGTCACGGCATTCATGGCGGTAGTGTCCGCACCGGCCGCGCGGGTGGAGGTTGACCTCGCGGCGTAGGGCGCCGTTGGATGTGGGCCACCGCGGATCCTACCGCGCATCTAATGGCCCCTGAGCTACAATTCTACCCACGCCGCCTGTGGTTAGGCCCCGAGCAAGTAGTGGCGCGCGGCCCTTAGCCCATCGTCGTTTTCCGAGGGGCCGGTAACTCCTGTTAGATCGTTGCTCCAGATACGACGGGCAAAATAGTCGGCCTGTACAGCCCACCGGAAGAGCAGGAAGTCTGGCAGTGCGATCATCTCCTCTGACGGTAGCGGCCTGATGCCAAGGTAACCAGCGAGCACGTTAGCAAAGCTGGGCTCCTCGCCAGCATAGAGACGCGCGGAGGCGATGTCATAGATGAGCGGTCCCCATGTCACGCTTCCCCAATCAATGATGGCCGCGCGACCTTGCGAATCAACGAGGAAGGCCTCCGGCGCCGGATCGGCGTGCAGAATGCCATTTGTCAGCGGCACCTCCTCTTGGAGCGCGTGCAACCGCTCCACGGCGCCTTGCAAGGCCGGACGTACCCACGGCTCTATGTCGAGATGAGGCGCTGCCGGATCAACCCAGTGCCAGCTTTGGATGCCTGGCGGCGGCGGCAAAAACTGAAGGAGAGAATGCGCCCTGGCAAGGGTTGCACCCCAGAGCCGTTGCTCGGTTGGATTGACACGGTTGAGCTCTTGCCCAGCGATGTAGCGCAACAGGGCGAGCCGGCATCCAACAACCGGGATGGAGACGTCCCCCGCGATTGTTGGGAGGGGAGCGCCGGCTGGAAGGCCCGCCGCCTCGATGCTTGCCGCGACGAGCAGGCCAGCATCGAACTGCGCCGCCGCGGACCCAGGAACAGCTTTCGCAATCCAACGGCCAGTTGATGTTGTCACCAGCCAGGTTGCGGAATTCATACCTCGACCGTGACGGCGTACGGATACGTTAGTTCCCACATCCCAGTGACCAAGAATCGCGGCGACAAGAGTGTCGTCAAGCACATGAAACGCGGTATCGCCTATGGACATGGCACTTCCCAGGAGCGTCACCCTCGGCAGGCGCGGAAAGCCGAAGAACTACCTGCCTAGTATACTCACCGTCTCCAGGAGCAGTAGAGCGATCTCACGGATGACGAGAGTACTTCACCAGGTACAACCTGAATCCCCGCTGATGTTCTCCGCGAGGAATCCGGTTCCCAAGACTCAGTACCGTTACACTATGCGTAAGGCATCGACGAACAGGCGGGAGGAACGATCCATGAGCGTTCAGCATCTGTATCTGGCGGGTGAGCTTCACGACGACACCGAGGAGGATTTGGTGGGGGCCGACTGGCATCAGGACGGAATCTTCACTACCGTGGACAGCTTGCGAGACGTGGCCGTCGAGGCTGGCCTTCCCTGGCATGTCGGGAACCAACTGACTCTGGTGACGAGCCGCCCCGATGGTACGCCGTGGCGGCCCAGCCCGGATGTCATGGTGCATCCGTTTGCCGGCCCGGAAAAGCGGGACGATATGACCGTGGCCGCCGATGGGATTCCGGCCCTGATCATTGAGGTCGCCAGCCGCACTACCTGGCGGTATGACATTGATACACGGCAGGGCAAGGCATGGGGCTACGGTCACTTGGGCGTGGCGAACTATCTGGTATTCGACCCCGGCAGTGACTTTCTTGGTGCCCCCTGCCTCGGCTGGCAACACGACGGCAAGCGGTTTCGCGAATGGCGAGCCGCGCTTGACGGCCGTTTCCACGTTTCCGGGCTGGGAATAGCCTTGCGGCCGGAAAATGGCCTGTTGCGGGTCTTCGATGCCTCGGGGCGGCCCGTTCCGTTCGGGCACGAGAAGACCACGGTGATGGAGAAACAGGCTCGGCAACTCGTTGCCCAGGCCCAGCGGTTAGCCGAACTGGAGGCAGAGCTAGCTCGGCTGCGCCTGCGGGAACGGGACAGCGGTTCTGGTGCCACCGATTAAGGCGCCGTCCGCTCTCCTGGCCGGGTATGCGCTTTGACCGTCCCCGTAAGAAGGTCGGGTTCGCCCGCCTCCATGGCGCCCACGGATCGCCGGATCGCCTTGGGACGGAGACAACGAAGGCTCAGGTAGCCGAACCGGCGATGTGTAGCCGACGCTCGCGGCGCCGATCCCGAAGGGATGGCGCATCCGCCCATAGTTCCAGAACAACGGCGCGGTCTCGCGCCCACGGCGCCCGCAACGCTCGCCCTAACGCTTGCCGGCGAGCGTGGCGTGCCTCCGGATAACCGGTATTCAACGCGGGTGTGATGCGGCAGGCGGGCAAGGCGATTTCCTACCAGGAATGGCGGGGAGGAGAATTGTTCGGGTGGCGCTTCGTAAGGAGACTACGGCAGCCACGCCTAACTCTCCTCCAGCGTGAGGGCTCGGACGCCCATCCGGCCTAACAGACATGAGAAGCAAACTGCTCCTCGGTAGGCTCCGCTCAACAGTACCACGCTTCACTCAGCCGGGGGATCGGCGACCGTCGATGAGATACCGCGGATACGTGAACATGACTACTCACCGGCTCCCGTGTCGCCCCTGCCGCCGGGCCGCTCGACCGCGCCGGCTCACCCGCCGCCAACCGCGCGAGTGCCCGGACCTGCTCGAAGATCACGACCCGATCCTTACCCTCCGCGCCGGCTCGCCGCACGGTCTCCCGCACCGCCTGATAGAGGTCGTCCACCCGCGGATCCGGGTGGGCCCAAGGGTAGCACAACGCCGGCTCATCGAACTCGCCAACCAGTCGCCGGACCTGATCCAACTCCAGCAGCCGCGAGCCCTCCGGGATGAGCAGCCGGATCGCGTACTGCACGGGCGCCACGTTCTCCACCAGTTCCAGTTCCTCGATCACAGCCAGAAGATCGAGGTAGCCGTCTAGGTTCGTCCATGGCGTGAAGGTAACAAAGGTGGGGTTGAGCGCGATGCCCACTTCCTGGCAGAGCGTCACCGCCCGCGTGAAGTCCGCTCGGGTGTGCCGCTTGTCAAAGATCGCCAGGATCGTCTCGTCGACCGCTTCCACCGCGGTGGTGATCAGCACGCACCCTGTGTCACGCAGAGTGGGGATGAACCGGGCATGCTTGAGCAGATGCTCGATCTTGATCGTCACGTCATAGGTTAGAACGGGGAATCTCTGGTGCAGCGCCTCGACGATCCGCACCGCGTGCCCTGGGCCATTGAAGAAATCCGGATCGCCGAAGGTGATGTGGCGCGCTCCCGCCGCTACCTGCTGGGCGACATCCTCCAGCACGACCTCCGTCTGGACCACGCGGAAGATTCCGCCATAGACCGGCACGACCGGGCAATGGCGGCAAAGATGCTTGCAGCCCCGACTGGCCTCGGTGTAGCCCACGATCCGCCGCCGGCCGTCACCCTGATCAAGGTAGGCGTAGCGCGACAACTGGGGCAGCCCGGAGCGATCCGGGACCAGGAATGACTGCTTTGCCAGCGAAACCGCCGGTGCCAGCATCGGGTTGGGCGCCGCGCCCTCTCGCAGCCGGGCAACCAGGGCCGCCAGCCCAGCCTCAAACTCGCCTCCCAGAATCGTGCCCGCCCCCAGCCCGCGGAGATAGCGCTCGTTCATCGGCGCGTAGAGACCAAAGAAACAGAGATGCGCCTCCGCATTGAGCGTCATGATCCGCGCTGCCAGCGGAACCGCCAGGCGGGTCGCGGTATGCATCGGCAGATGGAAGGCCACCAGGTCCACCCCCATGACCACCTCATCCCGCCACGGCTCCACGGCCAGATCGAGGCAGGTTACCAGCGCGCCCTCCCGCCGCAACCAGGCCGCCGCCGAGGCGATACCGAAGGGTTGGCGCCCCAACTCGTAGGTGCCGATCAGCACTACCTTGGTTGGCTCACCGCTCATTGTCCGCTCCCGTGGCCACGCATCCAGGTTGGCCGTGCCCTACGCAGTATATCAGGGGGCGCCCGCTTCCAGAGGGATACTTCGCGCGGGGGCGTACCGGTGTTTTGTGGTCGAGTGTAGGTTTTAGGGGCGCGGGTCTCCGGACCCGCTTGCTTCGGCGACGGATCGTCCGGTTGGGTCGCGTGGTGGCCGCCAACCGGTGAACGCTTACGCCCAGCGGCTCGGGAGACCCGCGCCCCTGGCATGTGCCGGTGAGACCAGCCGCGGGATCCGCCCTCTTACTAAGCGCGCTCTATACCCGGCGCGAGCGCGGCTTGGATGTCCGCATGGTTACCAGGACATCCCCGTGAGCCGGTAGGCGCGATACACCGAAATGGCGGTATCCAACTCATAGACCTTGGTCCCCTTCAGGGTGAACTCGCTCTCCCTAGAAGGCGGGGAGAATCCACCGGTGAAGGTGTAGTCACCATTGGGGAGCAGTTCCGCGCTTCCCAGCGCTTGCCAGAACTGACCCAGATTGACATTGAGCAAGAGCGAGGCGGTATGGTGCTGTTGGTCCACCTTGTAGACCTGCCCCCGACTCTGGCACCCTTTGACTTTCCCTTCGTTGCAGCGCACATTCCCGTCATCAAAGATTGTCATGATGGTGGGGCTGATGAAATTGGCGTTGTGCTGCTTGGAAAACCAGGGGTAGGGATCGGACGACTGAATGGTAAAGTCGCCGCCCTTGCCCAGATCCCAGACCACGTTGCCGTCCCCATGCCCATTCTGGTAATTGATCTTGAGCACCGAACTGGTGTTCCGAAACGAGAGGGTGAGATCGCCATCCCCCGGAGACCAGGCGACGGCGTTGCCGTGGGTCCAGTCATGGGACTTCGGATCAGGCAGCGCGCACAGAACGGAGCAGACTCCACTGCTGGCCGGATAGGTCGCGGGGGGCGTGAAATGCTGGAACATGTCCCAGGTCCACACCACCTGAAGGTTGCTGTCCAGCACCACGAGCATGTCACTCATCACGTCCTGCCCATTGACCCGCTTCTGGGTTGCCCCGAGCACGGCGATGTCGCCATTCGGCAAGCGAATTGCGTCGTGGTGGAACATGTAGATGATCTCTTGCCCACGCTGGGTGAGTTGCGCGTCGACCGCGTCGATATTGGTCTCGCGTACCGGGTCGCCGGCCAAGTCGATCTCCCGCAGTACGTTGTCACCCTTGGGGTGGTAGCGGTCCGTCCCCAAGATCAATTCGGTGCCTCCGGGCAAGCTGTTCACCGGCCAGATGTTGGTCAGGCCGGAATGCAGGGAATCGTAGTACCAGACAAGGTGGCCGCTGAGGTCGGTGCCGATAGGATTGGCGACGTTCGGCGGGAGGTTAGGGATCAGGGCATGGAAAATTACCGGAGTAGTGTGATCGGCCTGAGCCGTGGGCGCTTGCTTCTCGGTGAAGGTTGTGATCTTCAAGCCGGCCGGCGGTTTCCCCGTGGTAAAGCTCAGTGCCGTGGACGGCGCGCTTCCGGACACCACATGCCGCAGCTCATATCGCGTGCTCTCTCGCATTCCCGCCACCAGCACGTTTATGCTCGTCCCTCCGCCACAGGGCTGAGGGGCCGTGGACCGCCAAGCTCCACCGGTCGCTGGACGAAATTGCACGACCAGGGTTCCCTTGGCGCAGGCCGGGGCGCTATAGAGGGCGACCAGTGGGTTCGCGGTATGGTTCACCAAGGCGTCCTTGCCCTTGGCGCGCGCGGCAACCGTGAAGGTGGCCGATCCGAGGCTCGCGGCGGTGGTCGCGAAGCCTGCCTTCACGGCGGTAATGATCGTATAGGTGCCTTCGCGGAGCGGCGTCCAACTAAAGGTCGATGCGCGACTGTAATCTCGGACGATTATGGCGGGCTGGTGGGCAAGCCCCACGCTGAAGCGGTAGACCGGACTCTCGATGCCTGAGGAGGAGGCGGTCCAGGTAATCGTGGTGCCCACGGGTTGACCCGAGGTTACACTGGCCTTGAGGGTTGGATTGGAAGGCGCCGCGGCGGCAATCCCCAGGGCGGGCAAAGGACCGAGGGTGGCCAGAACCATGGCGATACTGGCGCCCCACCGTCCACCGCGGCGAAGCGCGGAATGCCGGGGAGAATGTGCCGCTGAACCCAAGACTAATCCATGCGTTTGGTGGAGGGGGGAATGCATGCAATCTCTCTTTCCTATAAACCCGCGGCCCAGCCGGAACCATGAGCGCGGCGCGACCCTGGCCGGCGTGTCGCATCGCGCGTTCCTGTTGCCCGATATTCATGGTACTATCCTGGGACTTAAGACATCCCAGGACCGCGGGGCCGCGGGGCCCTGACGGTTCATGCTACGACTGCCAACCGGCTCGAACCACAGGCTGTAGTTTATGCCATTGCGGTGATCGATTGCCGACAAAAGCATGACAAAATGATGACAGAGTTATTGCATGACGCGAAATGGCAAACCATGGTTGTGTCCCACCAGGAGCGTAAGGTATGCTGTGCCCTGATGAAACCCGCGCCCAGCGGCGCTCCTCCCGATCGGGCACGAGTGGATGCAGGATGAGATTGTCGACCCCTATAGCGTTCTTGGCCTCTCGCGCACGGCGAGCGCCGACGACCTGAAACGGGCCTACCGCAAGCTGAGTCTGGCCTGGCATCCAGATCGGCACGCAAGCGGCTCCGATACGCAGCGGGCTGACGCGGAACGCCGTTTCAAGCTGGTCAATCAGGCGTACGTGGCCATCGGCGAGATCCTCCGCACCCAGAGCGAGGCGCAAGAAGCCGCGAGCCAGGAGGTGGCGGCGCGATCAGATTCCCGCATCGAGGCGATCCGCTCCGTGGTGGCCAGTGCCGCGCTCCGGGTGATCCCCAGCCTGCCCCGTCGCGACTTTCTGCGCGTGGTGAGCATGGTCGAATACATGCTGCTGGATACGCTGGCGGTCGGCGACCGCGCCTTTCAATATGGCTTCGATGCGGCGGTGCGGGACGCGATGGAGTTCGCCAGCTTGGGGCCGAACGAGCGCGCGCACTGTATGAATGTGCTCGACACCGCCGTTGACGATCTCCAATGGCGCGGAAAGGGGGCGGATCCCAAGACCTGGCAGGCTCTGCTCCGACCTCTCGACCAGGCCATGCACCCTAACCGCCCGGCCGTCGCCACGTCTATCTCTCAAGCGCCGGTGGCCCCGCCCACCCTGCAATCACTGCTCCGCTCCGAGCCCGAGTGGCAGGCTGCCCAAATAGGCGCGGCCATCGTGTTCATCCTGTTACTCCTGCCCTTCGTGCCCCTCCCCGGCTTGCTTCGGGTCGTGCTTCTACTGCTCGACCTTGGTGGACTGGTCTATGTCACTTTCGTTCCCCACCTGGACCACCCACGATAGAGCGCGACAGAAGAACCCTTACAGATCCACCCTAGCGCCCGATCCGTGTGCCTCCCCACCATGGCTGGTGAATACCCACACATTTTGGGTGCCGCTCACTCGCCACGCGGCGCCGTTCAGGCGTGCGAGCGCTGTGTCCTCCTCGATCCCTAACAGCACTGCGCCCTCTGGGAGGTTCTTGATTATCCTGTCCACCACGTCCTGGCCGACAAAGCCGGCCATCCGGTCGTAGTGGGGGAGCACAATCAGCCGCGGAAGAACGTCCAGAGCAGGGATCCAGTCCGGTGGTCCATCGTCCCGGAGCGCGCCGAGCCGCGATGTCCGCCCGCAAATCGCCATCGCGCCCGCGCTGCAGCCGGCCAGTACGGCCCCCTCGGCGTGGCGGCGGCGGATCGTGGCCCAGGCAGGCGTGCCACGCATGCTCTCGATCAGGTGCAGGGGATTACCGCCGGAAAAATAGAAGAAGTTCGCCGCTTCCAGCATGGGGAGCCAACGAGGATCCAGGGCATCATCCCGGGTGAGGATAGGAGCCGCGTTCACCCTGGTGCCCAGACGGCCGAAGTGCTCCAGGCCCATGCGGGCCCAGCGGGCCGGGCTTTCCGGATCCTCCAGTCCAGAGGCCGTGGGGAGAACCACCACACGGGCCGAGGCCGGACCGCCCAACTGTTCGAGAAGCGCCAGATCGGTCTCGTCCATTACGGGGAGGAATTCGCCGGACCCAACCAGGGCGATTGAGCCCTCGTGACCTTCTTCTTGCGTCATGGCCAATGCTTCATTCTTCCCGTGGGCGCGCATGGGAATGCGCGTGGGTGTGCGAGTGATCGGGCCAATGCCGATGCTCGTGCGTATGTGGCTGGTCCCTGGCCGGCAACTCAGTGGACGAATGTGGCCGGCTTCCTCCGACATGATGGGCATGATCGTGACCGAACCAATGCCGGCTGGGTTCGTAGTTCGCCGCGAGCAGGCTCTGCCCATGATGCCAGCGGCGATAAAAGAGGTCGAAGTTGCGCTTGCTCCGGGTCGAGCGCTCTTCCTCGGTGAGCGCGAACCACTCTCGGTGTGGATGTTTGATCACCCGCGCCTTCACCTCGGGGACCGACCGAATCAGGTATCCCGCCGCCTTGCAAAAGAAGCTGAGGTGAATGTCCGCCAGCCGGTAGAAGCGGAACCGTTCATCGAACAATCCGATCTCGGTCAGCACCGATCGCCGGCAGGCAATCAGGTAGCCTTCCATGGCATCGGCGTCCTCCGCGACGGTTTCGCGGAAATCCTTGAGATTTTCGGTGACCAGGGCATAGGGGCCGGCCAGGCCGGTCCGCGGGTCGGCAAGGGCGGCTTGCAACGGGGTCCAGATGTCGCCCGTGACCTCGATCGATGTGTCCAGCACCATCACGATCTCGCCCCGCGCCGCCCGCAAACCCGCGTTCCGTCCGGCGGCAAAGCCCATGTTATGGTCGGCGAGGAAGACCTGGGTCGCTACCCGTGTGCCATGTGCGTCGAGCAGCGGTTCGCGCGCCAATTGGCGGGCGTAGTCCTCGGTGCCGTCGGTCGAGCCATTGTCCACCACCACAAGCTCCAGGTTGCCTGCCGGGGGATGGCGGAGAATGCTTTCCACGCAGCGCCGGAGGTCGTCGAGGCTGTCGTGGGCCAGCAGATGCACGGAATAGGCGTACGTGGACGGCTCGGTCAATCGATCCGGGGTGTCGGCGGATCGCGCGATCACCGGGACATCGCGGTCGGGACGCCGGGTCAGGTAGGATCCCGCCGGCGTGTCACGCACCGCGAAGCCGGCGAACTCGATGGCGGCGCGGATCCGGTCGGCTTGCCCGTAGTCCCGCTCGAAGCGGGCGCGCGCCCGATCATCCGCCAGGGCCAGGACTGGCGGGGGAATGTCCAGGCCGTCGTCCGCCTGAACCACCTGGCCCGTGCCGGAGTGAGCCGCCAACCAATCGGCGAGGCCCAGGCCAAGAATTCGGTCGAAGTCCAGCACCAGGACTCGGCGGGCCGAAGAGGAGAGATGATAGCGGTTCCGGCGTGCCAGATCCCAGACGACGGCCAGGGCGCGCGGGAGATGAAGGTCATCATTCAGCGCGGCCATGAAGTCGGCGCGGCACTCTCGGACTCCGGCATCCTCATCCGCTGCCGGCGCGCTCTCTTGCTCAGGCATGCCGAGCAGAGCCAGCCGGAGGCGGTTGAGTCCGGTTTGGGCGGCGCGCAACGAGGCGAAGGTAAAGTTAATCCGGCTCCGGTAGTGCACGGTGGCGAAGAGGTAGCGGAGGGCCATGGGGTCGAAGCCCCGGCGGATCACGTCCTCCAGGGTATAGGCATTGCCAGTGGATTTGGCCATTTTCTGCCCATCGGACAGGAGGTGCTGGGTGTGGACCCAGATCCGCGCGAATGGGAGCCCGGTATGGCCCTCGCTTTGGGCGATTTCATCCTCGTGATGAGGGAAGATGTTGTCCACCCCGCCAGTATGCAGATCGAGAGTGGGGCCGAGGTGGGCAATCGCCATGGCGCTGCATTCAATGTGCCAGCCGGGGAACCCGCGGCCCCAGGGGCTCTCCCAGGCCATTTCTCGATCCGGCTCAGCCAGCTTCCAGAGGGGAAAATCCTCCGGGTGGCGTTTCCCCAGCGCCTCGCCTTCGGCGTCCAGGGCCAATGATTGGTCAAGTTGGTTGCCGGAGAGCGCCCCGTAGGAGGGGAAGCGGGTGACATCGAAAAACACGTTTCCCCGTACCTCATAGGCGAAGCCCTTGGCGATCAGGTCACTGACGATCGCCAACATCTGGGGCACGTGATCGGTGGCACGGGGAGCCACATGGGGCGGAAGGATATTGAGCGCCCGTTCGTCGGCCTGGAAGGCCGCCGTGTAAAAGGCGGCAATCTGAGCGGCGGTTCGGCCCTCCTTCCGCGCCTGGGCAATGATCTTGTCCTCCCCGCGGTCAAGCACCTCCTGGCGCATGTGTCCGACATCGGTGATATTCTTGACCATGATCACCCGGAGCCCCTGGTATTCCAGGGCCCGCCGCAGCCAATCAGCGGTGGCGAAGGATCGCAGATTCCCGATATGGATGTTGCGATAGACCGTCGGTCCACAGGTATACATCCGGACTTCCCCCGGATGCAGGGGAACGATCTCGTTCGGTGCTCGGGTAAGGGTATTGTAGATCCGCATCAGGCCACTTTCTCTGGTAGGCGGTTCCCTTTCAGTGTACCCGGCAAGCTAAAGAAGCGGGGTGCGCCCACCGGCTGATCGGACGGATCGGACGGATCGGTTCGATCCCGGCGTGCCTTGTTTACCGCAAACGCTGGTACAAGTGCGTAGGGCCGGGAAGCAACCGGGGCATCGGCGCCTGCCCGGCTCGCCAGATGCTCAGGGCCCAGCAGAGGCCGGCACCGATCAGGGCGACCGGGAGGAGAAAGCCAATCCCCGCCTGCTGATTCGCCATGGCCAGGACGATCGTGCACCAGAAGGGCAGCACGATTCCCAGCCTGGTCAGAAGGAGGTTCCGGGCCTTCTTCTCCGCCAGCCGCGTATTGGGGCCGGGGGTGGCGAGCCGGCGCCGGCGCAACCCCAGGAGTGGGCCCAGGTAGAGAAGGGCCGGCAGATAGACCGCGATCAACAGGAGAAGTTCGGCGCTCGGGGAACCGGCGTTCGGCCCGATCAGTCCCCGTGCCACATGCAAGCTCACCAGCGAGAGAGGCCCCGTGACCCCAGGGAGAATGGTGATCCAAAAATAGAATGGCGCCGCCACTGCCTGCAACATCTCGTTGCTGGCGGGCAACGATACCCGCAGGGCATCACGCATTTCCAGGGCGCCGGCGAACCGTTCCGATGGCGCCAGAGCCAGCGCCCGAGCGATCAGCGCCTCGGTGCTTGGCCGCACATCGGGACGGAGGGCACGAACGGGTGGAAGGCGGAACGGCTGCTCCTGGTCGGGATTGTAGCCGGTAAGGAGACGATGGAGGGTGGCGCCCAGGGCATAGATGTCGCTCCGCGCGTCGGCCAGGCCCTGATACTGCTCGGGAGCAGCGTAGCCGGGTGTCCCTACGGCGGTCCCCTCCACGCCGGGAGTGGCACGCCGCGCGACGCCAAAGTCGACCAGGACTAACTCCCCCGTATCGGCCCGCTCCAGAATGTTCGCCGGCTTGAGGTCACGATAGATGACCGGCTCCGGTTGATGATGAAGATAATGCAACACCTCGCAGATCTCCACCCCCCAGCGCAGCACCTGATCCTCGGTCGGCCGGTGATAGCGGGCCCGCATTTCCAGACTGGGGCCTGGCACCGCCTCCATGACCAGATAACTCCGGTCTTGGTCGGAGAAACTGGCGTGGAGGGCCGGCAACGAGCGGTGGCGGAGCGTGCTCAGCAGATGAGCCTCGCGGAGGAACCAGGTCAGGGCCTCGGCCCGTTCGGACGGAGGGAGGCTGGCGAACACCAATTCCTTGAGCACCATGGCCGTCTCCCCCCGAGCCAGGTCCACTACTCGGTAGACCGTGCTCATGGGGCCACGATGAATCTGGTTGAGAATGCGGTAGCGGCCCGCGACCAGGGCGCCGGTTGGCCGGGCCAACTGCATGCCGTTGGTTAGGGCCAGGGCGACTGAACATGCGGCCCGGTCGAGATGATGCAGCCCACAGGCCGCGCACGGCGCCACCGCTGCCCGCATGGTCTCACCTTCAGCTCGTAATCCGTGGAGAATCGACCCTCTCATGGTACCGGAACTTCGGGGCCGATCGCGGGCTTCCTCTGTGTAAAGAGATACAGGGAAGGAAAAAACGGACATAGCCGAGGAAGCCATGAGCAATACCTGATCCGCTTTTCCCTGGGCGGTCATGTCCTGGTAGAATGCCGCCACGGCATCACCAAGATCCTTCATCAGCTTGGGATGGGCGATCGCCTCCTGCGCGTGATCGTCGAAGCCGCCTTGAGTGACCAGGCATGCGCGAGTTCCCAGGTTCGAGGCGATAATCCGGGAGACGAGTTTCAACTCGCCGGGAACGATGTTCTTCACTCCCCTCGTCAGTTCAGTTGAGATTCGGGTGAACCTAACGCCAACTGGAGAACGCCGCGCGTCCGCGTCCGCGTGTCCTGGGCGGTGGGCGATCCCGCGAGACAGCCTCGCACGGCGTTCTGGATGGCCAGGGCCGGACCGACGCCGATGAATTGATTGAGCACGGCGTCGATCCCTGCGGGCGCCCCGCCGCCGGCCGCCAGGGCCTGCTGGAGACTGCCCAGGCCGTTGGCTTGCCCGAGAATATTGGCCCCCACGCCGGCGAAGTTGAAGCGTTCTACCAGCGTACTGGCGTTGATCCAGGTCACGCCGCCCGGCCAGCCGCCGACGTTGGGCGGATTGAACAGATCCTGGCCCATCAAAGTCAGCGCCTGGGTCATTCGCCGCGGCGGCACCA
>DATLQX010000299.1:0-7087 GCA_035534995.1 Chloroflexota bacterium
AACCAGGGAGGCAGTTCACCAGGTTCGCCAAAGGCATGCGGTTCCAGGGCATGATGCGCGACCAAGGACACCTTGATCGTCGCCACCGGCGCCTGTAGCCGAGCGGCGGCGAGCAGACGAAGTTTGGGCACGATCTCATCGAGATTGCCAATTCCGCAGGTAGGGGCCAATCCCAAACAGGCGAGAACTGGGTTCACCACATCGGGAAACGGAGCCGTAATCACCTGTCCGCCAAAACCGGCCCGGCGAACCGCCGACATGAGGCGCAAGGTGAGGGCCAGGTGAATGGGCAGCCACAAACCGAAACCTGCCCGGCGGAGCGGCGCCGCTGCCGCGGGCGGAAGGAGATCGAGAAGCCACCAGGTTTGCATGGTTGCCGTGCTCACAATCAGGTCGGGCTGGAGCCGGGAAATGGTGTACGCTGTCGCGTCCTCGTCCCTCAAATCTAGCGGCACGCAGGTGATGTCCGGCGGCGGGCACCCCTGCGCCATGGCGCCAATAGTAGCCAGGTTGCCGCGCGCGGTGATTCGGACGATGTCGCGCCCCGCCAGCACCATTGAGCGCCGGCCCGGCGCGCGGGCCAGGAACTCCAGGATCACCGCGCCCAGGCCACCGACCCCAATCAGAAGCACTTTCGGGAGGGCGTCAACTTCAGGCCGAGGCATCGTCGCTCCGGTTGTCAGCAGACTCGCGCGCCGGCCGGGCCGAATGGCGTTGATCGGGATTGTCTGTATCCTCCGGCAAGACGCGAGCGAGCATCTCCACCACGCCCTCGATGTCGCGTTCGATCAGAAAGGTTACCCGCTCCACGTCGCGGTTCCGGCACGCGGCCAGGATGCGCCGGTGGTCGGTTTGAGCGCGCTCGGAGGCATGGGCCAGAGCGAAATAGACCCGCACGTAACGATCGACATGCATATGCAAGTTCTTGATCATGGCAAAAAGGCGGGGTCTCCGTGCCGGGGCATAGAGGGCGGCATGGAACTCCCAGTTGTTGGCCCCCCATTGCCGGCGGGCGTCCTCATCGGTCATCGCGTCGGCGTCGGCGATGATGTCCTCCAGTCGTCGCAGATCGTGATCGGTGAGCCTGGGCAGCGCCAGGCGAATCGCCAGGGTTTCGAGGGAGACGCGGATCTCCACCAGTTCCCGTAACTCCCCCAGGGTCACGCCCACCACCACCGCTCCCCGGTGCGGGTAGAGTTTGACCAGCCCCTCGCCCTCCAATTGGCGGAGTGCCTCGCGAATGGGACTACGGCTGAGCCCGAACCGCGCCGCCACCTCCTCCTGCCGCACCGGCTGACCAGGCGGGAGGATGCCGGTCAGGATAGCCTCGCGCAGGACATCGGCCACCAATGCCGGGGTGGTGCGGTGTCCGCTCAGTGCGTCAGCCGCCATGTCCTGCAACTGCATCGACTCTCCTCCTGATCCCGCGTACAACGTGGTCATTTAATGCCGGTCGTGGCGATACCCTGGGTAATGTGGCGCTGCGCGAGGAAAAAGCCGATCAAGGGCGGTATGCAGGCAATGAGGGTCACCGCCATCAGCGGCTGTACGTTGGTCTGCCCGGTAAACATGCCGTGAAATTGCGCGATCCCCAGCATCAAGGTATAGTTCGCGTCGCTGTTGAGGAAAATGAGCGGTCCCAGATAGTCATTCCAGGCATCGAAAAACTCAAAGACCCCGACCACGATCAGCGCCGGACGCAACAGCGGGACGATGACCAGCAGGAAGGTGGTCAGAGCGTTCGCCCCGTCGATGCGGGCCGCTTCGTCCAACTCTCGCGGCACTCCCAGCAAGAACTGGCGCAGAAGGAAGATGAAAAACGGACCGCCAAAGAAGTTCGGCACGATCAAGGGCTTCAACGTATCGATCCACCCGAACGCCTTGAACTCGATGTATCGGGGGATCATCGTCACGTCCCAAGGGATCATCATGCTGGCCAGGAGGATCGCGAAGAGGGCATCCCGACCGCGGAAGCGGAAACGGGCGAAACCATAGGCGACGAGGGCCGAGGAGATGATCTGCGCCACCGTGTCCAGCCCCGCCACGGTTAGCGAGTTCTTGAGGTAGGTACCGAAGGCGGCCGCGTTCCAGGCGGCGCTGAAATTCTCGAAATGCAACGACGACGGGATCAGAATGGGAGGATAGACCAGAACTTCGCGCGCCGGCTTGAGGGCGGTAGTCAGCATCCAGAAGAACGGCCCCAGAAAGAAGAGCGAGCAGAGAATCAGCAGCGCATGGCGGCCCAACCGCCGGGCGCGGAGCTGAACTGGTTGTCGCGTCACCGCCATCTCTCAGTTCCCCCGCACATCGCCTTCATAATAGACCCAACGCGGCGACGACTTGAACACGATCAAAGTCAGAGCAATGATAATCAGGAACATGATCCAGGCATTCGCCGAGGCATAGCCCATTTGAAACCCCTGGAAGGCGTTCTGGTACACGTACAGAGCGTAGAAATAGGTAGCGCGCACGGGACCGCCGTTGGTCATGACCAGGGCCAGGGTAAGGGTTTGGAAGGCGGCGATAATCGAGGTGATCAGGTTGAACAAAATGGTAGGGCTGATCATGGGAATGGTGATGCGGAGAAAGGTCATCAGCCGCCCGGCGCCGTCGATTCCGGCGGCTTCATACAACTCGACGGAGATATTCTTCAGGGCCGCCAGGAAGATAAGCATCGCCGCGCCCTGGCTCCAGAGACTGGCGATCACCATCGCCAAGAGGGTCCAGTGTGGGTCGTTGAGCCAGTCCGGGCCGCTGATCCCGACCAGAGAGAGCAAGTAATTGAGCAAGCCATATTGTCCGTCAAAGACCCAACCCCACACCAGGGCGAGAGCTACGCCGGAGACCACCGCCGGAAGGTAGAAGAGGGTACGATAGATCGACAGGCCGCGGGCTGGACGGCTCAGGAGCATCGCCAGGAGCAGCGCGCTCACCAGGTTGAGCGGGACGAAAATGGCGGCGAACTTGAAGGTAACTCCCAGCGCCTGCCAGAACAACGGGTCATTGGTGAACATGGTCGAATAGTTATCAAAGCCGATGAAGTGATGGGCGCCGATGATCGGCCAGTCGAAAAAGCTAATCACCAGGGAGAACAGGAGCGGCCCCAAGGTGAACACCGCCAGACCAACCACCCAGGGGAGCACGAACCAGTACGGGGTGAGGCGGCCCCAGCGAAGCCGGCGCGCGGCGCGCGGACGCATCGAGCTTACAGCCATGTTCATCGAATCGGCTCCTCCATACTGGCCTGGGTACGATCCCGGGAGGGCCGCCACGAGAAGGCGGCCCTCCCGAGAGAGCCGTTATTGCATGTACCGCTGGGACACGCTGACCGCGTCGTTCAGGGCACTCTGGGCGTTCGCCTGACCCAGCAGCACCGAACTGATCGCGTTCTGGATGTTGCTGTCCACCTTGCCCCAGTTGGTAATCAACGAGGAAGCGGGCGTGTTCACGCACGACGGCACCATGTCGTAGAACGCTTTGTAGGTGGGACTGCTCAGCAGGTTGAGGCCGTTCCGGTTCACCGCCACGGATGGACTGACCGGCAAATCGCCGAGGCGAACCGCCTGGCCCTGGGCCGAGGCATAGAAGAGGGCGAATTTCCAGGCGGCGGCCTGGTTATGGGAGGCGCGGGAAATCGCGATCCCCGATTGGTCGATCACATCGCGCACCGGCTTGCCCGGGAAGGCCGGGAGGCCCACCACGCCGAAATCGATCTTGGCGGCCTGATACTGGGCGAGCGGCCAATCTCCATCGTACTCCAGGGCAACCTTCCCCGCCGCGAATAGATCATTCGGGGCCAGTTGATTATTCCCACCCGCCAACGTGCATGCCTTGGAGTGGATCAACCCACCCATCATGTCCAGCGCCTGAGCATTTTGGGCGCTGTTCAGATAGCCTTTCAGCACCTTGCCGTTGGGACTGACCCAGGAGCCGCCATTACTCCAGATCAGTGATTCCCAGTCGTAAGGATCCGGCTGGGTGGGGAGGGCGCAGCCGAACTGCTTAGCGCCCGGATGCGAGAGCAGTCTGGCGTCGCGCGCGAAGTCATTCCAGGTCCAACCGTTCTTGGGAAAGGCCAGATGGGCGGCGCGGAAGAGCGTCTTGTTGTAGAAGATCACCTGGGTGGTAAAGCCGATTGGGAGGGCGTAGAGCTTTCCCTGGAAACGATTATAGTTGAGGATAGCGGGGTAGAACTGGCGGACGAGCGAACGGACGCTCGCATCCTTGGCGATCAGGCTGTCCAGCGGTTGCAGACCGGGAGCGTAGGCCGGGAAGTTCCACATGTATTCGACATCGGGCGGGTCGCCGGCGCCGAAGGCGGCGGCCATCTTCTCGTCGAAGCCGCTGCCATAGGCCTCGACCTGGACCTGGATCGAAGGGTTCGCCTTCTCGAACTGACTGGTGAGCTGCTTCTCAAAAGCCAGCAAGTTGCCCGTGTCCCAGGTGGCGAAGCGCAAGGTCACGGTGGAGGCGGCGTGAGCGGGGCGGGGAACCGCGGTCGAAATCGGGGCCATAACAGCCGCCGCCACCGCGAGGGCGGCGGAGACGCGCAAACTCTTGTGTACCTTCATAGCCTCTCTCCTTATGTTTCGGCGCCAGGGATCACGAACCGAGCCAACCCGATGCATCCTGTCGATTGTAGATTGGATCCAATCGAATGTCAATAGTTGTGTGAGCGGATCCGTGAGCGTTCGGAGAGGAACCTAAGTATGGCCCTGGGGTACACTTAAACTCCAGCGCGGTTCGGCCTGGATACCTGATCGGTTTCGTCGGGGCGCTCATGGGGTCCCCTGATGCGGATCGCCGAGGGCACCCGCGAGGGGTTGCCCTTCCCGCTCCAGGCCAGGCCGTACTGAGTTGAATTGGCCGGTAACGCGGCCAGGAAGGGGAGTTGGTGGGCCGTCGCATCCTCGGGCTTGATGCCCTGCGTTTTCTCTGCGCCCTCTGCGTGGTGCAAGGGCACCTTCGCCTCTCCGGCTATCTCGTCCTGGATCACCTCCACGGGCCGCGGGGCTTAATCTATTGGCTGACAGTCGCGGTCAACCAGGGCATCCCAATCCCCAATGGGCCGAACGCGGTGATCGTCTTCTTCGTCATCTCGGGATTTTGCATCCACTATCCGTACCGGCACGAGAAGAAGCTAAACTTTCGCCAGTTCATCGCGCGCCGCTACATCCGGGTCGGCATCCCTGCCGTGGTGGCTGGATTCTTCCTTTACCGCAGCGGCTTCCACAGTTTGCAGGATTCGGTCCTCTGGAGCGTCCTGTGCGAAATCATTTACTACACGATCTATCCGCTCCTGATCAGCCTCAAACATCGCTTTGGCTGGACCGCCCTGATCGGCGGCTCCTTTCTCCTGGCCTACGCGGTAGTCGCCTCGCGCATGGGCGGCCCGTACAACGGCGACTTCCCTTCCCTGGGCGCCGGTCTGACCTGGATTCTCGGTCTACCCTGCTGGCTGCTTGGTTGCCTCCTGGCCGAAAAGCATGCCGGTTTCCGCGCTCATGGGTGGAAAGCGCAGTGGCTCTTCCGCTGCGGCATCGTGCTCGCCTCCTTCACCATTACCACCCTCCGCTTCCACCAGGGAATCGGCTACTACTGGTCGGAGCCCGCTCTAGGGATTTTGATCTATTTCTGGCTGGGCGCCGAGATCGCCTACTACAGCGCACGCAAGCCCTGGCAGTGGCTGGAATGGTGCGGCAGTTGGAGCTACTCCCTTTACCTGTTTCACGCTCCCATCGCCATCTACGTGGGGCACCTGTTCAAACCAAGCCTGAGCGAGTCACCACGTTTGCTGGTGGAAATGGCGGCGTTACTGGTGGGATCCTACCTGTTGTACCGGCTGATCGAGCGCCCAGCCCACCTGGCGGCGCGCGCCTACGGCAAGGGAGAACGGGCGCGGCCAGCGGCGGTGCCGGCGGCGTGACCGCCGATCAGGCGAGCCGCCGGCCGATTCACCAAATAGCCGTGTTATTCTCGGCTTCCGGCGACTGTGGTAGGGGCACCCCTCGTGGGTGCCCTGGGTCACCCACGCCAGGGCGGTGCCCCTACCGGGGAGGGCAATGAACTAACTAGCTCTGGCGCGTACTTGAGGCGGGTTGATAATTAACCCTGACTGATCTAGGATTGGGCGGCGGCACGGTGGTTGAGGTGCCTATCGCCTGCACCTATGACCTTAAGGTGGCGGGAACCAAGTATTTCCATGCCCTGGAGGATGGAGAGATTCCCCTGCTTTGGAGCAGTTGTTGGCGCCAGGGTGGCGGAAGTGGAGCGGTGTGAAGATGGAGTTGGTTGATCGAGTCGCCGAGGCGGTGCCGTACGAAGGCTATCTGCTCTATCCCTACCGCCGCTCGGCCATGAGGAACCAGCAACGATGGCAGTTCGGTGGGGTGTACCCCGAGCAATACAGCCAGGTGACTAGCGGCACGGACCCCTGGACCATGCAAACCGAATGTCTGGTGTCTGGGGACGACACGACCACGGTGGAGGTCCGTCCGCGCTTCCCGCGGGTGGTGGATCGCCGAGTCGCGGAAATAGCCGGCGGTGTCCTCCGCCCGGTTGAGACCCTGCGGGTAGGCGGGCAGGTGTATGGGGAGTGGGAGGAAGCGACCGAACGAACCGTGGTGGTCCAGCTCAGCGAACCGGTACGGGCCGCGGTTGAAGAGGCCACACGGATAGTCAAGTCGCTGGTGGACCGGATTATGACTCGGGCGCCGGTGGTTGCCGGCGCGACAGAGCACGGATTCTGAGAGGAGGTGAGCCCTGATGTTGGTACTGCGCGCGACCCTTTCGGTCATTGCCCTGGCGATCACCGTGGCGGTGATTTCGCAACTGCCCGACATTCAGCGGTAGCTCAAGATCCGTAACATGTGATCGGCGATCCCCCGACCGTGGTCGGGTGGTAGCGTACGCCGAGCGCGGTCGGGGGATCACCAACGTGGGAGCAATTAATACTGTTTGATGGACCCCTGGGGGATTAGCAATGAAGCAAGTGGCCGTGAGGGAGCGGCGCGCCATCACCGTCCAGGGCATCGTGCAGGGGGTCGGATTCCGGCCCTTTGTCCATGCTCTGGCGATCAGGAGCGGG
>DATLQX010000300.1:0-17372 GCA_035534995.1 Chloroflexota bacterium
AGCGGAGCGCGCTTTGCGGGTAATCCTTTTCGCCCCAGGTGAAGGCCAGGCGCGGACCTAAACGGTAGACTACCTGCGCGGGGTCCGTGGTATTGGGGCGGAACCGGTACTTGACGTCGTAGGCATCGGTGAACCGATCCAGGGTCGCCCGATCGCTCACCTCTTCGACCTCACCTTCCAGAATGACCACATCGTCGCCGCTCTCCAGATGGACTACCACGGCCGGATTGGCGGCCAGATTGCGCGCCTTGCGCGAGCCGCGGCCGGTGGCGAAATAGAGCGCATCGTCTTGCCAGATGCCCCAGACCGGCATGGCGTGCGGGCGGCCCTCGGGGTGGGTCGTGCCCACCCAATAGTTGCGCGCCGGCGCCAGCATATCCGTTGCCCTGCTCCATGAGCACTGGGCGGGATCGAGATCGGCATTGATCCCGTAGTCGGCCCCCATGGCGGGACGACTGGGAGTGGGATTGCTTCTTGCCTCGGCCCGATCGTGTGTATCCATGACCCCTCCCTCTACGTTTCATGGACAGTATAGAAAACCAGGACACCGGCGTCCGCTATTGCACTGTTTTTTACATTCGCACCGGGCACGGGACTCGAACCCGTACGGCCTGCTTGGCCACGACGCCCTCAACGCCGCCTGTCTTCCTGTTCCAGCAGCCCAGTAAGCGCGGACTGTTCCCTCCAGCTCGTGGTTGTGATCGCTCCTCTCTCATGAAGACCCCGACAAACATCCAGGGCGGAAAATACAAAAGGGGCGTGGTCCCTATTTTCTGGACCACGCCCCGGTGCCGGTTGTCTTGGGTTCGACTAGCTAGCCGCCGCCCCTCCCACGTCCTCCCGCGTGATCCCGCCCGCGCCCCGCTACCAAGCGGCGGCGCGCGATAATAATGCCTACTACACCAATCACCAGGGTGATCGGCGCCGGGCGGCTGAAGCGGTGTCCGTGGAGAACCGGGTACGACATCGGTCTAGATTCCGACCTTTCGCGAGTGGTGGGACCACCCATACGGTGAATAGGGATCCGATCCCCACCAGCTAACCGAGAGCAGCATACCACAACCGCGGCGGTTCTTGCTACCTCAGCCCGAGAGCGCCTCCGCCTCCACGGCGGCGACGACCGCGGCGCTCGGGCGGCGGCTCGCCAGCCATACCCCGCCGACGATGCATAGGCCGCCCGCCAGGGTACCCAGGGTGGGCCGCTCGCTGAGCACCAGCATCGCCAGCGCCGTTCCCGCCAACGGCTGAAGATAGAGGGTGGCGGCGGCGCTCGCCGCTCCCACGTAGCGCAGGGCGACCATCCAGATCACATAGCCGACCACGGTGCAGGGGATAGCCATGTACAGCACGCCCAGCCAGGCGGCGGTGTTCATCGCCGGCATCCCCGCCACCGCGACATTGATCGCGGCGGCGGGAATCCAGACCACCAGGCTCCCGATGATGCTGGTGGCGGTGATCAGGAGCCCAGGGTAGCGATCCAACGAGGACTTGCCAAACACGGTATAGAGCGCCTCGAACAGCAGGGCCACCACCACCAATGCATCGCCCAGAAGATGGCGTCCACTGCCCAGACTCGGCCAGTTCAGGCCGCGCTCCAGCACGATATACACCCCCAGGGCCCCGACCATCAGCCCGGCCACCGAGCCGCGATGCATCGTTTCATGGAGTACTAGCCAGGCCAGAAGCGCGGTCCACATACTCTCGCTGGCGATCAGCAGCGCCGTATCCGAGGCCGTGGTCAGATTGAGCCCGGTAAACTCGGCCGCCTTGTTGAGGACGAAGCCGCAAAGGCAGAGGAGGGCCAACCGGGGGATATCGGCGCTCGTCAAGCGGGTGTGGCGCCAGCCCCGCCAGAGAAAGGGAAGAAGGAACAGCCCGGCGATGGCGAAACGCAGAAAGTTCAACTCGACCGGGGAAACGACGCGAAGTGTCTCCTTGGCGGCGGTATAGGAGCCCGCCCAGAGAAGGTTCGCGAACGCCAGCCCCACCAGGGCCCGGCGCGCAGTCCATCGCATGCTTGGGATCTCACTCTCTCCTGGGCGTTGCCTGCCCGCGCGCCAGCCCAGAGGGTACCAGATCGGCGCGGCCCTGGGAGCGCGGGCATCTGGTATCCTTCGGCGGTATGACAACCCCAGAGAGGGCCACGACCGAACGGGAGTGCCTCCTTACGGTGGACGGGCCGTTCAGTCTGCCACTGATGCTGGCTTCGGTGCTCCGGCGGGCCAACGATGCCGTGGATCTGGTGGTGGGGGACGAATATCGGCGTCTCCTCGTCCATGCTGGACAGCCCTTCCTGCTCCGGGTCGCGGCGGGCGAGGCGCCGGACCGGGTCAGGCTGATCCTCCGCGGCATCGATCAGCCGCCGAGCGAGGCGGCCCTGGATCTGGCCGAGCGGTCTGTACGGCGCCTATTCTGCCTGGATCATTCACCGGAACCGTTTTACGCCCACGTGCGCGAAGATCCGGTGCTCGAGGTTCTGACCAGGAAGCTGGCCGGGATGCGCCCCCTGGGCAGCCCCAATATCTTCGAGATGCTGGTGATCGCCATCCTGGGCCAGCAAATCAGCATGATCGCCGCCGGAGCGATCAAGGCGCGCATGGTAGGAGCCCTGGGCGCCGCCGTCCAGTTTGATGACCGGCTCTACCGGGCTTTTCCCACCGCCGAGGCGCTCGCCGGCGCCAGCAGTGACCAGTATCTGGCCGTGGCGTTCTCCCGGCGGAAGGCGGAATATACGCGCGACCTCGCCCTCCAGGTTGCGAGCGGGGAACTGAATCTGGAGGCGCTCCGCGGCCGCCCGCACCTGGAGATTCTCGACCGGCTGATCGCCCTCCGGGGGATCGGCCGCTGGACGGCCGAGTACGTGCTGCTCCGCGGCTACGGCTATCCCGATGCCCTCCCGGCGGGTGACGCGGGATTGCGCCGGCAAATCGCCCGCTACTATCATCTGGATACCGCGCCGACCGAGGCGGAAATCATGGCCCGAGCCGAGCCGTGGACACCCTACCGCTCCTGGGCCACCCTCTACCTCTGGAACGCGGATCTCTAGGGCCTCCGGCTGAGGCCGGATGGCAGGACACGACGGCTGAGGCCGGGTGTTCGGTGGACAGCCGCTATCCAGAAAAGAAAGACACCGCCGAGCATGCTCGGCGGTGTCTTTCTTTTCTGGGAACATCTAGCTCTTGGGCTGCTTATGTTGCGTGCGTATGCAGCGGGTACATACCCGCATCCGGCGCGCCTGCCCATTGATCTCCAGGGTCACGTTTTGTAGGTTGGGCTTGAAGGTACGGCTGGTCACGGGGGCGCGGCGGAACCACCCACCACCCGCCTTATGGCGGATGCTGCGTCCGAAGGTCGTCTTCTTGCCGCAGATTTCACATTGAAAGGCCACGAAGTACTCTCCCTATCTCCTGTTTCTTTCAGCACCCCGCCACTTTCAGCGCCCTACCACGGGCCGAACTAGCTGACGGAGAGGAGGCAGAGCCTCCGCGGAACGCACCGGACAAAGGTAGCATAGAGCCGGCAAACGGAGCAAGAGCGGTTGCTCCCCAGGAGGCGGCGCTCTATCATGAACTGTAAATGGAACCTCCATGGCGGACAAACCATACGGTGGGATTGGGCAGGAGCCGGCGTGCCTAACCGGCTGAATCGGACCTTTGGCTCGCTGGCCATCTACAACTACCGCCTCTTCTGGTTCGGGCAACTGATCTCGCTCAGCGGTACCTGGATGCAGACCACCGCCCAGGCGTGGCTCGTCCTGAAGCTGACCAACTCGCCCGTGGCCCTGGGCACGGTCACCATGCTCCAATTCCTCCCTGTTACCTTGCTCACCTTGTTCGGCGGCGTCCTGGCCGACCGGCTGCCCAAACGGACGGTGCTGATCGGCACCCAGTCGACCGCCGCCGCACAGGCGCTCCTCCTCGCCTTCCTGGTGCTCGGCAACCTGGTACAGGTGTGGGAAATCTATGCCCTGGCCCTGGTGCTGGGAATCGTCAATGCCTTCGATAATCCCACCCGCCAGGCCTTCGTGGTGGAGATGGTGGGGAAGGAGCAGTTGCAGAACGCCATCGCCCTCAATAGCTCACTGTTCAACGCCGCCCGCATCATCGGACCCGCCGTGGGCGGCCTGGTGATCAGCACGGTCGGGATCGGCCAGGCATTCCTGATCAATGGGCTGAGCTTTATTCCCGTGCTGGGCGGATTGGCCTTCATGCGTCCAGGGGAACTCTTTCCCACCCCACATCCAGCACGGGGTAAGGTGTTCAAGCAATTGGCCGAGGGGCTGCGCTACGTGCGTGGCACCCCTGACGTGCTTTTGACCCTGATCGCGGTGGGCGTCCTGGGTACCTTCGGGTACAACTTCACCACCATTCTGCCGCTAATCGCCAAGTACGTGCTTCATGGAGGGGCGGGGGATCTGGGCCTGATCACCTCGGCCATGGGGCTCGGCTCGCTGGGCGCCGCCCTGGGAGTGGCCGGTGCCCGCCAGACGTCCCTCACCGTGCTGCTGAGCGCCGCCGCCCTCTTTTCCCTCTTGCTCATTCTGGTCGGGCTCTCCAGCTGGCTGCCCGTCACCGTGGCGCTGCTGCTGATCATGGGAGTGGCGAGCATTATCTTCTCGGCCAGCGCCAACACTCGGGTCCAGCTTTCCACGCCCGCTCATCTGCGCGGGCGCGTGATGAGCCTCTACTTCCTCCTGTTCGCCGGCACTACCCCCATCGGGGCCGGAGCGATCGGGCTCCTGGCCGCGCGACTAGGAGTGCAAACGGCTATCGTGCTGATGGGAATGGTGTGCCTGCTCGGGGTAGGGATCGCCGCCATTCTCGCGCATGGGCTGGCCACCGCCGACTGAGATCGCGTGGGATCAATCAGATCGGTCCGATCGGACTGATCACCCGCCAGGAATGCGCGGTCCTGTCCCCGCCCGCAGCCACCAACCGCGGGCAACCTGCTACCCTCGGAGGGCTTGGTGAACCATGCGCGGGAACGCTTGAATGAAGGGGCGGGTGAAGGTGGCAACGGATCAGGATCGAGCCGAGGGGCGCGTGAAAAATCTTGAGGTTTCTCTGCCGCCCATGCCCACGCTCCAGCGCCCTCTGGGGCGGCATCTCGGGACCGGGCCAGGACTGGAGTCGGCCATCGCCGATGCCCAGCGCATTGGCTGCACCGCCGTCCAGATCTTTCCCGGCAACCCCAAGGGCTGGCACTATATGCCCCTTCCGCCTGAACGGGCCGCCCGTGCCCGTATCGCCTGGGCGGAGGCCGGGGTGCGGCCCTTGACGATCCATGCGCCCTATATCATCAATCTCGCCTCGCCCGAGGATCGCCTTTACGCGCTCTCCCAACAGGGGGTCCGCAACGCGCTCACCCATGCCCGCGATCTGGGCGCCAAGGCCGTGGTGGTTCATCTGGGCAGCCATAAGGGGACCGGCCACCAGGCGGGGGCGGCGCGGCTGATCGCGGCTTGCGCCGCCGCCCTGGAAGGTCTCCCCTCCGATCTCTATCTCCTCTTGGAGAACAATGTAGGGGCGGGCAACAGCATGGGCGGTACCCTGGAGCTGTTGGGCGGCCTGCTGCGGGACGCCGCGCACCCGCGACTGGGGGTCTGCATCGACAGCGCCCACCTCTGGGGCGCCGGCTACGATCTGACCACGGCCGACGGAGTCGAGCGAGCCCTGGAGGAAATAGATCAGCACATAGGGATCGCGAACGTGCGCGTCCTGCACGCCAACGACTCACCCGTGCCGCTGGGCAGTCACCGCGATCAGCACGCCAATCTGGGCCAGGGCCAGATCGGCTACGAGGGACTGGCGGCGCTCCTCTCCCATCCGGCGCTCGCCGCCATTCCGGCGGTCCTGGAGACCCCGGATGGCGGGGTGGAAGAGGAGATCATCCGCGTCCGCGTGGCGGCCCTCCTCTGCATCGGTGACGCCGAGGGAGCGCGGGCCTTGCAGGAGGCGGCGCTGCCTGGCTAGGGCCGGTGAGCACTCAGGTATTCAAGGAACTCCCAGGGATGGGCTACTCGTAGCCCGGTTACCCCGGCCAATGCGGCACCCCAGTGAACATAGTTGGTGGACAGCACCCAATCCGGCTGTGATTCGATCGCGCTCACAGCCGCGCTCAAGTCGTTAACGTGTCTGAGGGCAGGAAGCACCGCATGGCTGTAGCGAGATAGGGTTGCCCGCGAGGGGAGTGGCCAATAGCGCATTTGAACCGAGGAGCGCCAACCGTCATACGCGGCGATAACATCGCGTGCCCCTGACTGGCGAAGCTTCCGTATCATGGCCGCGCGGACTTCCGTGTCCACGGCCTGGGCAAGAACTACTTCAAACTGCATCGGATGCTGGGTAGTCAGAATCAACAGAGCTTTCGAGGAACTCCACTCGCTACAACAGCCATCGATAATGACCCCAGAATCAAGGAACACCGTGCGCGGCGCCGACGCAGGCGGCTCGGTTTCCGACCCTATTCGCACGTACCCGCTTTATGCAGGCGCTCAAGCTCATCGACGAAGGCGTCACCATACTCTTTTCGCATCAGTTCATTGCCTACCACAGGAATCTCATCCAGCAGATCTTGCGTTGTGAGGCCCGCTTCCTCGAGCGCTCGGACGGCCTGGTGCATAAGATCCTCAAGCGAAGGTGTGATCTCCCAAGGTTGAGTCACCACGGCTACCGGCTCCTTTCCTCCACCCACTCCATCCCATCTTTTTCTAAGTATACACCCGGATGAAAGTTGTCCTACCTGTCCTCCTACCTCTTCCTTGGGGGAAGTGATGAGATAAGCAGCACCGCCCCGATCGCCAACGCCGCCGCCACGCTGATCGCCAGACCGGCCAGATAGGAGAGCGGGGCGTAGGTGAAGACCAGGCGGTGGGTTCCCGCCGGCACCTGGATCGCCCGCATCAGGTAGTCCGCGCGCCGGATGGGCACCGGTTTGCCGTCCAGCCATGCCTGCCAGCCGGGATAATAGGCATCATTCAGGACCAGATAGGACGGCGCGGCAGCGTGGAATAGTACCTGCACGCTGTTGCTGGTATCGTCCAGGACGCGCGCCTCGCCCGGCTGGAGTCCGGTAGGAATCGGCGCCGCCCGTGGGCGGAGTTTGCTGGCCCAGGCATCCTGGAGGAACCCAAGCCCCAGCGGCGCCTGGCTCACTCCAGGGTCGAGCACCAGATCCTTCCGGCCGTCAAAGTCCGAGCGGAACACGGCCCGCAACTGGTTGGCGCTCCCCGGCACGGTTCGCGCGGCGGCAAGCGGAACCAGGAAGGCTCGGGGCAGCGCTCCGGAGTTGTGGTAGAGATAGGTGACTCCGAAATGGGGCGAGGGGTTCCAGTTGGTACCGTCTGGAAGCAGCCAGGTCTCGGTAGCCACGGCGCTGACCAGGGTGAGGTGGCCGGCCTGCACCCCCGCGACATTGCAGAGGCGGGGACTGATCCCCGGCGCGTTGATCGTTACATCGGTGATCCCCACCAGATCGGCCCAACGGGCATCGAAGCAAAAGATCAGATCGCGCGCGTCCGCGTTGGAAATCTCAGCCAGCTTCGAGGGAGGATGAGTGAGGGAGAAGTAAGGGCGGAGGGTGATCGGCGAGAAGTCCTCCGCGTCGTAGAGGTCAGCCTCCACCATCCCCTGGCGATTCGGCATGCTCCGGTCGATAGTCAGCACCCGATAGGTGGAGGAATTGGCGTGCAGCAGGTTACTCAGGGTGGTGCCCCTATAATAGGGTGTAGGGTCCAGAAACCGGACGGAACCCGAGGCGGCGCACCAGAGGTCCAGCAGGGTAAAGGCCAGCAGCAGGGATCGGGAGGCGGCCGAGCGGATCAGTCGCTCCGCCGAGCACGCCAGGACCAGGGCCAGATAACCGCCGAAGATCAACAGCCGATCGCCCGCCGGGAAAATGGTGCCAAAAAGTTCCGGCTGGAGGTCCGTGTGGCCGGCCTGCATATAGAGCACCTGGATGGCGATCACCAGAATCACGATCAACGCCCCCGAGGCAAGCAGGGGCCAGCGCAGGCGGCGCCAGAGCGCGCGAACACCGGCCCGTTGCTCCATCAACCAATCGAAGCCGGGCCCCGCCAGCACGGCCACGCTGAGCGTGCTCGCCAGGAGCCAACGCGCCGGCACCCTGACCAAGTTGAGCAGCGGCAGGTGGAAGGCCAGCCCATAGAGGGGAGTGTAGCGGCCAAAGGCAAAAATGACCCCGACCAACAGGAGCCCGGTATAGAACGGCACCTGGGGCCGATCTCTCCGGTAAATCGCCGCCGCCCCGGCGGCCAGTAGCGGCAAGAGGCCAACATAGAAGGCAAACTCATGCCAATAGCCGGCGGCGAACTGGGCAAGCCAATAGGTGTTGTCCGGTCCATTGCCCACCGCGTCGGGCGAGAAGGCCATCAAGAGGGCCGCCGGGGGGAGCGAGATTTTGCTCGCTCCCCCGTAGTCCAGGCCGTTGGCGCGGACGGTCCACCCCAGCACCTGGGCGAAAGGCAGCACGAGCACGGCGGCCACGGCCAGGGCTGCCAGGGCGGCCAGGGCGTACCAGCCGAGCAGCCGCAACCCCGGACGGCCCAGGCGCCGCCAGGCGCCGATCAGCCCCAACAGGAGCAATACGCCCACCGGATAGACCGTGAACACCAGGAAGCTGATCCCATTGGCCAGTAACTGCATCCCCATCGCCGTCCCCAACAGCAAGGCGGCGCGGAGGCCAGGCCGCTCCAGCAGCCGGTGCGCGGCCAGATAGACCCAGGGCATCCAGGCGATTACCCCCAACTCGAACAGATGGCCGGCGTAGAGGTGACTGACCAGGAAGCCGGAGAGCAAGAAGGCCAGGGCACCGACCGTCCGCCCCATCCGGCTGGCCCCGGTCATCCCGGCCAGCGCGTAGGCCCCTAACCCAGCCAGGGCGAAGTGCCCGATCACCAGGAAGGTGATCTCGTCATTGACGCTGAGAAAGTGGAGCGGCCAGAGGCCGGGATAGGCGATCAAGCCGCTGAATGGGACCAGGGGGTAGCCGCCGCCGGCGTAGTTATTCCAGAGCGGCAGCAAGCCCAGGCTCATTTGGTGCTTGATTAGGGCCAGCAACGGATAGTCGAGGACCAGAATATCGCCGCCGAAGGGAGGGGTGTTGCTGCCCAGTCCCTGATGGAAGAGGATAATCGGGAGGATCAGCAACAACAGGGGCGGCCACCAGGCGGCCCAGCGCCGCGGCGCCGGCCAAACCCGACTCGATTGGAGGCGGCGAGCGATGGCGGTATGCGGCACACCGCTCATGGTAGAGACCCGGCGCGCGCCATGTCAATGAATCGCCTCCCGTATCGGGTATCCTGATCTCCAGTCCGCGGCCCGGCGAGGCAGCCGGACGGGAGCATCCAGATCGAGGAGGAGTGGGCATGGCGCGCCGTCATACGCCGTACTATCAGCAGTTCGTGGCCCTGGGGGCCGAGATGGTCGACCGGATTGGCTTCGATTCCGCCTATAAATTCACCTCGGTAGAGGCTGAGCATCTGGCAACCCGCGAGCAGGCTGGTCTCTACGATGTCTATTACCAGGTGTTCGTGGAGATCAAAGGCGCCGATGCCGAGACGCTGTTGCAGCGCGCCCTGGTCAACAACGTGGCGGCCATGACCGACGGCAAGGTGCTCTATTCGTCCGCGTGCAACCAGGCAGGCGGCATGATCGACGATCTGACCTGCTTCCGTCTGTCGCCCACTCAGTTCCGTCTGTGCCCCACCCCATCGCGCGTCGATCGCGTTGCCGCCTACCTGACCGAGCAGGCCGAGGGACTCCGCGCGACCGTCACCAACCTGGGCGCCGGCCAGGCCTTCCTCTCGGTGCAAGGGCCGAACGCACGCGCTATCCTGGGCTTGCTGACCGATACTGATCTTTCAACCGCCGCCCTTCCCTACTATACCTTCACCCACGGCACGGTGGCCGACGTACCGAACACCATGATCTCCCGAACCGGCTATTCGGGCGAGTTGGGCTATGAGTTATTCTATCCCGGCGAGTACGCCGATTCTATGTATACGGCCTTGCTGGAAGCGGGAAAGCCGTTCGGCATGCTCCCCGCCGGCCTGGGTGCCCTGCGGAGCGTCCGCATCGAGAAACGTTACCCCCTCTACGGGCTGGATCTGGACGAAACGACCAGCCCGATCGAGGCGGGAGTCGGCTGGACCGTGCGCTTTGACAAAGGAGAGTTTATCGGGCGCAACGCCCTGCTCCGGCAGAAGGAGCACGGAGTGAGCCGGAAGCTGACCATGATCGCCTTCCCCGATCTCTCGTTCACGGCGGCCACGGGCGACGCGATCACCGTCGATGGTCAGGCCGCGGGAACGATCTCCTCCGGCGACCGCGGATTCTTCCTCAAGCGGAGTCTGGCCCTGGGCTATCTGCCCCCCGCGCTGGCCGTACCCGGCGCCAAGGTCACGGTCACGGCGAAGGCGGGCGGTGCCACGGGCGAGGGAGAGATCCTGGCCAGGGCGCCGTACGATCCGGAGATGATCCGGGTCAGAGGCTGAAACGATCCTTCCATCCGCCTTGTTCCTTCAGCCAAAGAGGTGAGGGCAGGCACTGCCCAGGCGGATCGTCAGGGCGTTGAAAAAGGCGACCGGAGGCAGCCGGGGCATGCTCAATTCATAGGTCAGGATAGCCCCTCCCTGCCTCTCGGCCAGCAGGATCCGCGGCAGGCCGGCACAGCCGGGATCGGGCCCCTGGCTATCCTGAATCACCAACACGCTGGCCCGCGGTTTTGGTAAGGCGGCGCCCGTATCGGAGCAAAAGGGGCGCGGCCCCGAGGGATAGGGGTAGAGGACCGTTGCCGGATCTACCTGGTACCCATCCAGGACGTCGCAGAGGGATCGATTGGGGTCGATCTGGGTCATATCGGCGGGGAGGATGAAGAGGGTATTCGGGGTATCGAGGAGCACCCGGTCCACCAGATCGGCGGTTATATAGGGAGCATAGTGCGCCGGGAGCATGATCACATAGAACTGGTAGAGGTTGAGGCCCAGGATCGCCGCCGGCACGGTCGCCATCCCCAGGCCGGCCGCCAGGCCGCCCGCGCGGCGCCACAACCGTCCCAGGGCCAGGCGGGCGGCATCAAGGCCCCAGGCAGCCAGGAGCGCGGCCGGAGCGACCGCGATCATCAGGCGCGTATCGGCGATCTGCGGCGCGTAATAGAGGGGGGTAGTGAGGAGTAGGCCCGCCGCGAACCAGATCAGAATCAGCCGGGCGCCTCCGTGACGCACCCGGCGGAGCGCCAGGGTGACACCAAGGGAGAGCGCCCCCGCCGAGAGCACGTCGAATAGAGCGCCCTGGACATAGTGGCTATCCTCAGTGGCATAGAGAAAGGCATAGACCCCGCGGATCGTATTCTGGGCCAGCAGACTGGGCACCGGTCCTGCCGTGCGTGCCTGGGAGACGTTGATCAAGGGAAACATTGCCCCGATCGTCTGGGCTCCGTTGTCAACCGCCAGGGGGAGCACCACAAACCCGAATCCGAGGAGAAGAAAGGCAAGCCGCCGCGCCCCCAGGCGCCAACCGCCGCGCCAGTCAAGCAGGATGGCCAGCCCCACCACGCCGACCATCAGCCGTCCGGAAAAGAGACTATACCAGGCGCCGCCCGCGCTCGCTCCGGCGGTGAACAGCAGCACCGCCGAGTTGCGTCGCGTGCCCGTGTACGCGAGCAGCGCCGAAAGCGCCATGAGGAAGAGCGGGTCGTTGTTGTTATAGCCGATGCGCGCGAAGGCCCAGAGCAGGGGACAGGCGCCGTAGATCACCACCGCGATGGCGGCCACGCCCGCCCCGCCCAGCCGCCGGCCGAGAGCATAGAGGGGAATGACGGGGAACGCGGCGGCCAGGGTGCTGCTAAGGCGCCAGCCCAGCGCATGCATAGCCACCAGGCGCATCACCAGGCCCTGGTAGATACTGTCCGCCAGGGGATGAATGCCGAAGACGCCTTCTTGACTGAACGGATCGACGGGTACGCCCTGGGCGACCGCCCGCGCGAACTGGTAGAACGGCCACTCGTCGCCCCAAAAAACAAAACGCCAGTCCCGTAGGTCATGGAGGTTGAAGGCGGTGAACGCGAACACGGCGACGGCCAC
The DNA here is from genome assembly GCA_035534995.1 of Chloroflexota bacterium. GTDB lineage: Bacteria > Chloroflexota > UBA5177 > JANWHV01 > JANWHV01 > JANWHV01. Next base: position 12,101 of record DATLQX010000300.1, read on the forward strand.
GAACAGGTAATCGCGCGGGGCCCAGGCGGGCACGGCATCGGGAGCAGCCGGACCCACCAGGCTCCGGATCGCCAATCCGGCCAGAACGAGGGCGCCCAGGAGCGGGAGGATTAGCCAGGGATTGGCGACATGGGCACGCGCGCTCGCGATCACCCATCCGTAAAGGCCGAGGGCGCCGGCCAGCGCGACCAGGATCCTGGGTGTGGGACGTCCGCGGAAACGGAGGCCGGTGTCACTGGCGGGAACCTCATCGGCAGGGAGAAGCGGTGGGAAAAGGAAGAAGGCGCCGAGGCAGCCGAGGAGGGCCACGAGGGTACCATAGATTACCCATTCGGGATGGGGGAACACCTGGTTCAAGCGTCCCGACGGCGGCGCCGGGATCCAGGAGACCGTAAAGCTCTGCCGCATAAGCAGCACGCCAAGCGGGACGAGCGCGGCACTGACACCGGACGTTGCCGCCCGCCAGGGAGAAGTGGGCGAGGAAGCGAAGGGCAATCCGAGCACCGGGCCGTCCGTCCCCTCTGGCTGAGGCAGGCTGATTCGCGTCCATGGTACCAGACGGGGCGCGTCTTGCCAGACAAATTGGGTATGGCGTTCCGGCGAAGCGGTACTATGCTGGAAGGAGTGATGAACGAGAAACGGGAGCTCCCGATGGCCGATACCGAGTACGAGCGCTACCTGCGTACCGACGAGTTGCCGCACTTGCAAAAGAGGCCGGAGGAGCGGGCGCATCCGGACGAGTTGCAGTTCCAGGTCGTGCACCAAGTATCCGAATTGTGGATGAAGCTGATCGCCCATGAGATCGAGCAGGTAGCGGCCTTGCTGGCGCGGGATCAGCCGGTGGCGGCCGCTTTCCCCCTGGAGCGGGCCAACGCGGTCCTGGATCTCCTCCAGCGGCAACTCAGCTTGCCGCGCACCATGAGCCCCTGGAGCTACCATTCCATCCGGCGCACCCTTGGCCATGGCAGCGGCATGGATTCTCCCGGCTATCGAGGGCTTCTCTCCGGCGCCCCAGGGCTCTGGCGCGCCTTCGAGGCCCTCTTGCGGCGCCAGAACGTGGGCCTGGAAACGGTCCATGTGGAGATGGACCGGTACGCCGAGCTGTTCCGCCTCGCGAAAGGACTGATCAGCTATGACGAGGGTCTGCGCCGTTTCCAATACGAGCACCTGCGGGTGACCCAGCGGACCATTGGCATCGGGGTTCTCGGCACCGGTGGTACCGCCGTACAAGAATTGGAACGCGGCCTGGGGCGCAGCTTCATGCCGGCACTGTGGGAAGTACGTGATCGCTTGACCGCGCGCGCCGCCCAGTCCGAGGAGTTGGGAGGGGCGCCCCGTTCGTAAATCGTTGCCGCGATAGGCGGCCACATGCTAGCATCGCCAGGGAGGGGCGGATACCTGGGCCGGCTCACTTTACCCGCTCATCATCAGTAACCCGGCGCCGCCGCGCGGCTTCAAGGAGAGTGTGGATGTCATCAACCTACGGAGAGACCGCGACCGACCTCCTTGGCTTGCTCCGCGAGGTCGTGGTCCGCATGAAACAGATAGCCCAGGCGGACATCGTGGCCCTCTATCCTTTCGATGCCGAGAGCGAGAGCTTTTATGCTCCGGTGGCGATTGGGATCAGCGACGAGGGGCTCCTCCAGTCGCTGCCCGACATGGCGGACCAACTGCGCCGCTACCGCATTGATGCCGAGCAGGGAAAAGTACCCGAGGATCTCCAGCCGGCCCAGTATGGGCCAAACGTGTGGCTCCAGGTGACGCGCCGCCCCCTGGTGGCGCGTGATACGCCCAGCCAACTCGACAGCAGCTTCATCCGCCGCAATAAGATCCGCTCGGTGGTGGGATTGCCGTTGCTGGCGGGCACCGATCTGGTGGCCCTCCTCTATCTCAACTACGTGGAGCACGAGGGTTCGGATGGAAAGAAGCTCCTCACCGCCGGCCGGGTCGCCGAGCTGGAGGCCGCCGCCGCCGAGGCCGCCGTGGCGATCGAGCAGGCGCGGAAGGCCGAGGATCTGGCCGCCTTCCGGGCTACCACCGAACTGGTAGGACAGTTTTCCACCATCATGCCCGACGGCGACGGCGCGGTTGCCGCCTTCCATGCCCAGATCGAACGGGCGCTGGACGCCGTGTTGCGGGCCACGGGCACCGATGCCGCCGCGATCTATGCCCTGGATGGCCAGGGTCGGCGCCTCGACCTGATCGCGGCCCAGGGTCTGAGCGGCGGCTTCACCACCGCCCTGCCGATCGCCGCGCCCGACCAGCCCTGGAATCTGGCCGGTCACCCCGAGTTGCAGGCGGCTCTGTTGGAGCTTTCCCTCCATGAGCTGGCCGTACTGCCCCTCCGGGGGCGCGGCACCCTGGTGGTGGAGGGGAAAGACCCCCTGGCCCTGGCCCGGAAACCGGCATCGGTGCGTCTCTTCTTGCAGGCGGCCGCCGATCTGATTGGCGGTGCCCTGGAGAATCGTGGGCTGGTCGAGGCGATGGAGGGGACAAACCGCACCTTCATGGCTCTTACCGCCCTGGGGAAGGCGCTTGCCCTGCCCGGCGCCTCACAAGATCAGGTGTTGCGGGCGGTGGTGGCCCAGTTGACCGATCCCGCCATCCCCGAGTTCGATTTCCAATTCGCCACCGTGTTCCTCCTGGGCAATAGCGGACGCGGTGAAATGGTGGTGCGCCGCGCCGCCGGGGCCACCAGCACCGACATTATCGATTCGGTGCCCATCCCCGGTGAGAACGGAGGCGTACCGGATCCCAGTCTCTACGCGCATACCGCTCCCCGCGTGCCACGGTGGGTGCTGCAAGGCGAGCGCCACATCGACAGCCGGGACATTCTCAGCTTCGTGGCCCGCCATCAGCGGACGGTCGTGACCGCCGCCCTGGCCGACACCCGCGATGTGGATTTCGTCAGTGGTTTCCCCGATCAACAACTGGAGCGGATCCAGATTCCCGTGGCGCGCGGAGCCAATCAACCCGCCGAGCTGGTGCGGGCGGTGATCCTGCGCGGCCCAAATCAAACGCTCGAACCCGGCGCCTTGGGGCGGGTCATGCCGCAAGCGGGGCGCGATATCCAGTTGCAAGGCGACCTGTTCGACGCCTCTGGTCACGCGCAATTGCTCCGGGTCTTCGTCCCCTTCGGCGCCGATCCGGCCACCGGAGGCCAGGCCACCGGAGTGCTGGAGGCGGGGTATCACATCAGCAAGAAGCGGCAACTGGATCGGCTCCAGATCGAGGCCCTCAATGCCGCCGCCGCGCAGATCGCGTCGGCGGTGGAAACCGGGCACCTGTTCGAGGATTCGCGGAAGCGCTCGGAAGACCTGGAGCTCGTGGCCGAGGTGAGCCGGATGATCGCCTCCTCGATCGATCTGGAAAAGACCTTGCATCTGGTGGCGCGCAACATGGCCCGCATCGTGGATGCCTCTTCCTGCCTGATCGCGCTCTTCGAGGATGACGGCTCCGCCTGGTACGGCGCCGCCGCCTCCCATGACGAGGATCTCTGGCGCCGCCAGCGGATCGAGCGTCCGGAACCCTCGATCATTTTCGAGGTGGCGGAGCGCGGCGCCCCGATCGCCGTGGAGGACGCGCGGACCAACGATCTGGTCCGGGCACATCTGATCCGCCTCTTCGGCATCCGCTCCCTGGTGGCGCTGCCGCTGTTGGTCGCGGATGGTCCGCCCATTGGCGCCGTGGTGTTGGCCCAGACCGACCGCCAGCGCGTTTTCACCTCGGAGGAGATCCTCCGCGCCTCGGCCCTCACCCAGCAAGCCGCTCTGGCGATCCAGAATGCCAGTCTCCACGCGCGCGAGGAGGAGGAGCATCATATCCAGAAAGACGTGATCCTGGTCGGCTTCGGCCAATGGGGCCAGAAAGCGTACCAGCATCTGCTGACCCTGAAACAGTTCTTTAACTTCAAGACTCATGTGGTGGAGCAGGAGCGTGAGGGCCGCCGAGAGGCCCTGGCCGAGTTGGAGCAGCAGGTGATCGGGCACGGCGACGCCTTCTACTGGGATTCGCCCTCGGCGCCGGCCCGCGAGGTCCTGGAGCGCGAACTGGAGCCAAGCTGCTACGTCATTACCTATATCGTCACTCCGGCCGAGACCCATCTGGCGGTGGTGAAGGAGTATTACGACCTGAGCAACGTGATCCTGATCGAAAAACCGCTGGGGGCGCCGCTGGAGGATTACCGGGCCTTCCTTGATAGCGTGGACGGCAGCGTGCAACTGGTCGCCGCCGACCACTACTACTTCAAGCTTGAGGTCCGTTTGCTCCAGCTCCTCCTCACCGAGGAGCGGACCCTGCGCGCCTTCCTGGACGAAATCGAGGAGATCGAGATTCAGGTGCTTGAGGCGCAGCCTCCGACTGGTTCCGGGGCACAGATCGGGATGATCGCCGACCTCGTCCCCCATGCCTTCGCCATCCTCTCCCTGTTCACGCCCCTGGATCGGCTCCAGTTCAGCGGCGCCCATCCACTGCAAATTGGCCGCTATCAACCTACGAACCTGGAGAAGGAAACCTTCGCGCGCCTGGTCGCCACCTACCCGCATAAGGGACGCCAGGTGCGGGTGATCATCGATGCCGGGAAGGGCGTAACCGACGCCAAATGGATCAAACTCAGCGGCGAGAAGCGGGCCGGCGGGAAGCGCAGCTTCTATAAGTTCGATTTCGGGAAGGGGGTAGCGATTGACGGCACGCAGACCAATCTCCGGGCCGCCACGCGGCACATCCGCCAGCCCGGCGTGCCGGACAACGCGCACATCAGCATGTTGCGGCATGTGATCGAGAAGAAACGTCCGGCGGTGGGCATTCTGGCGATCCGGGAGGCCATGCGGTCCAACCAGCGGATCCAGGAACTGGAAGCCCTGGCGGCCGAGTTGATGCGGCTGGGGATCTGGACCCCGTACGAGCAGGGCCAGCGTCCCGCGTTCATGGACGAGCATCCGGCCCAAATCGAGTCGGCGCGGCGCGAGGAGGCCGCGTACGTCGGATGAGCGAGCAGCGTTGCCCCTGGGCAGTGAGCGCACTCGCCATTCCTTACCATGACCAGGAGTGGGGCGTCCCGGCCCACGACGACCGGGTGCTCTTCGAGTTTCTCGTGCTCGAGGGGGCGCAGGCCGGCCTTAGTTGGGAGACCATTCTGCGGAAGCGGGCCGCCTACCGGGCCGCCTTCGCCCACTTCGATCCGGCGATCGTGGCCACCTACAGCGAGGCGGACGCGGCACGCTTGCTGGCCGATCCGGGGATCGTGCGGAACCGCCTCAAGGTCCAGTCGGCG
>DATLQX010000301.1:0-11413 GCA_035534995.1 Chloroflexota bacterium
CGAGTGTTGCAGGAGGCGTGCCATGCCGTGTCCCCATTGCGGATCAGCCGAGACCCAAGAGCAGCCAAAGCAGACAAGCTTGGGCTATCGGACCTTCCGCTGCGCGGCCTGTCGGCAGCGCTTCAACGAGCGGAGCGGCACTCCCTTTAACGAGTTGAGCGTGCCGACCGATAACGTCTTCCTGGTCGTACTCTGGCGGCTGCGTGATCCCTTGAGCCTGCGCCATCTGGCCGAGATGTCCCGCTATCGGGGGTTCGTCTTCAGTCATGAGACGGTGCGAACCTGGGAAGCGTTGGTGGTGCCGCGGCTGACCGAGTACCTGCGGGCCAGACGACGCGCCAAGGCTGGTCTCAAGTGGCACGCGGACGAGACGTAGGTAAAGGTCCACGGGGCGTGGTGCTATCTCTATCGGGCGATCGACGCCGATGGCAACCTGGTGGATTCTCTGCTCAGTGAGCGGCGGGATATGGACGCGGCCAGGCGCTTCTTCCGCCATGCACTCCAGGTAGTTGGGCGTATCCCTGAGAAGGTGACGACTGATGGGCACGACTCCTACCCCCACGCCATCCGGGAGACGCTGGGCGAGGCGGTGGTGCTTCGATGCAGCCGCTATATGAACAATAGAATAGAACAAGACCATCGAGGCATCAAGGGACGCTACCACCCGATGCGGGGCTTCGGCACCTTTGACTCGGCGGCGCGCTTCTGCTCGGCCCACGATGAGCTGCGCGACTATTTCCGGCACCGGACGAGGATGGATGAGGTGGTCCCGCTGGGAGTCCAGCGGGAGCAATTTCGCGCCCCGTCGGCAGAGTTGCGGGCGAGGCTCAAGGCGGCGTAGACGGCCAGCTGTGGGGAACCACTCTGTTCATCCCGTCCCCACTGCTCCCAGCGACCATCTCGTGCTCCCAAACTTGACGCAACCATGGCGTCCGGTTCTGCCCACGCCGGCTGGAATGTGGTGGTAGAGGGCATCGGCCAAGCGTTCCTTGTGCGGTTGTAATGCATGCAGCGTCAGGCCCGTATACAGGGTGCGTACCCCGTAGGGTAGGTACGCGGTTATGACTTGATTATGATGTCATGCTGCCATGGGTGCATCAGGTGGATCACCTGATGCGCCATGACACAGGTGATCGTATTATCCCCTCATCGGAACAGCATGGAGGCTTCAATGAGGGCGCCGTCTTGTGCCTGACCAGCGCGGCTCGCACGCATGGAGGAGGGCATCCAATGGTCACTCAACGAACTGACGGCGAGGGCAAGGAGCTCAGCCAAGTTGACCCGAGATAGGGTGAAACGTCTGATGAGCGACGCAGAGAACGGATGGGAGCTGAAAGGGAGCAGCTCCTGGAGAATCGAACAGCGATCGGTCAGGCCGGCCGCCATCGCTGGAGTATGCTTGTACCAGGCCGGTGCAGCTTCCGCTAGAAGGAGACAGAAGTGAGCAACGATATCGACCTCAAGCTACACCGAAAGCATCTTCGAGACCTCAGCCGCCGCGACGTGCTTGCGACGATGGGTAAGTTGGGTATTGGTGGTGCTCTCGGCGCCGCGGCCCTGAGCGGTGACCCCATGGAGGCTTTTGCCGCTGCGTCCCGCGAGCTGGCAGGCGCTCATCCCAAGTGGAACTTCGTGTTCGTCAACCACGTGACGACCAATCCCTTCTTTACCCCAACAATTAGCGGCGCCACGGACGCATGTAAGCTCTTTGGCTGCAAGTTCCAGTGGACCGGCTCCACGACGTCAAGCGTCTCCCAGATGGTCAGCTCGATTAACACCGCTGTCGCTTCGAAGGTGGACGGTATTGCCACGACCGTCATCGACAAAGCTGCTTTTGACAAGCCAATCGCCGACGCCACCGCGGCCGGCATCCCTGTCGTGTCGTACAACGCCGACAACAATCCGCTCAATGCTCGCCTCGCCTATATCGGCCAGGACCTGTTCGCCTCGGGGCAGGCCATGGGCCAGAAGATCCTGTCCCTGGTGAAGCCGGGCAGCAAGATCGTCATCTTCATCGCCACGCCGGGTTCCGGCAATATTCAGCCGCGGGTCGACGGCGCGAAAGCCGTAATCGGAACCAAGCTGCAGGTAAGTGTCGTCGCTACAGGTGCGCTGATTGCGCAGGAGGCAGCGAGCATCGAATCGTATTACCTCGGCCACCGGGACATCAATGGCATGTTCGCCGTCGATGGCGGCAGCAGCTGGTACACGGGCGCGACCTCGAAGAAGTATGGTCTGCACGCCAAGGGCATCGCCACTGGCGGATTCGACCTCCAGCCGGGAACCCTGGATGCCATCGCATCCGGAGATATGGACTTCACCATCGATCAGCAACCATACCAGCAGGGCTTCCTGCCCGTGTTCTATCTGTGGCTCTACAAACTCTCAGGCGGCTTGCAGTCGCCCTCCACGACCAATACCGGCCTGAAGTTTGTCACCGCGGCCAACATTGCCAGTTACAAGAGCCCCAGCTACTTCGAGGGTAGCCCGCACACCAGCAGCCCCATCTGAGGCCGGCGCAACAAGTGCGCGGTGGCGCATCTCCCTTCAGGAGTTTTGCGCCTGCCGTGAGCTTGCCGGCGCGATACTCAGCGAGATCCCGCGACGACGGTTGGGGAGGGCTGGGCGCCCTCCCCCTCTTGAAGAGGTGTACGAGTGATGCTATTAAGGACGACATGATGATGCCCGCTCCCGTAGCAACCGCGCAAAGGCCCGGGGTAGGACGGTCGATTAAGGTCATTCTGCTGAAGTATCGCGAGATCAGCGTAGCGATCGTGGCACTCATCGTCTGTGTGATCTTTCAGAGCATTAGCCAGTACTTCTTTAGCCTGAATGAGATGGCCGTTATTCTGCGCCTTACCGGGCAGTATGGGCTGCTCGCCCTTGCCGAAGTGCTCGTCATGATCACCGGTGAGATCGATCTCTCCGCGGCGAAGATTTACGGTATCGCTCCATTCGTGATGTATTTCTTTTACAATGGCTTTTCCCTGCCGCTGATCTTTTTCAGCGTCAGTGTCCCGGCGACACCACTCATCATTGCTTTCGTGCTGGCACTCCTGGCAGGCGTCGGCATCGGCTTCGTCAATGGCTTCGTGACGGTCAAGTTCGGGGTACCCTCGCTCATCACCACGCTCGGTACGTTCTTCTTCCTGGACGGCTTCACCCAGTACATGGCGAATAGCCAGCAGTTGCCTGAAGCGTATCCCGAGCCATTCGCCAAGATCTTCGGCTATAACCTCTACACTCCAGATACCGGATTCCAGCTCGCGTACATCACCAATATATCGATCTTTCTCTGGGCGGCGGGCGCGGCGTTGGCAATCACCTACATCCTCAAGAAATCGGTCTTTGGTCTCCATACAATTGCGGTCGGCAGCAATCTCGAGGGCGCCAAGGAAATCGGTATACGAGTCCAGCGCACCAAGATCATGAACTTTATGATCGGCGGGGCGTTGGCCGCGTTTGCTGGTATCCTTTTTGCCGTCCTCAACACGGAAACCGATCCCAGCGCGGGCGACCCCAGCCTGAACCTGTACGCCATCGCCGCTGCCGTTATCGGCGGCACCTCGCTGTTCGGCGGTTCCGGTACGGCAATCGGCGCCATACTCGGTGCTTTCGTCATTGCTTCGTTAAGTCTAGGCTTGCCGCTGATCGGCGTGTCGACAAATATATCGAATATGATCGTCGGGATCGCGATTCTAGCGGCGATGGTGCTCAACATCTATCTGGATCATTTCAGGGCGCGGAGAATGTAAATGACAACCGAAGGCGGGACTGCCTTGCCCATGAACGGACAGGGGCCTGTTGTCTACGAGGCGCAACATATAAGCAAGAGCTTCGGTGCGGTCACCGCGCTGCGCGACGTGAATATAAAGCTGCACAAGGGCGAGGTGCTGGGCCTGCTCGGTGACAATGGGGCCGGTAAATCGACGTTCATCAAGATTCTGACCGGCTTCTACCCACAGGATTCCGGCCACCTGATCTTTGAGGGCCGACCGATCAAGTTGGGGTCACCGGCGGATGCTCGCCGCCTCGGCATTCAGACGGTCTACCAGGATCTGGCACTGATCAAAGACCTCAGCGTGTACCACAACATGTATTTGGGCCGGGAACTACGCCATTGGTGGGGGCTCGACAATCACGCTATGAAGGAACAAACGCGGGATTCGTTGAGCCGACTCGGCATCGAGCTGCCCTCCGTCGAGAGCACGGTCGAACGGCTCTCAGGCGGCCAGCGCCAGTCAATCGCCGTTGCCAGGTCGGTGTTCTCGAATCCCAAGGTGCTGTTCCTGGACGAGCCACTTGCCGCGCTGGGTGTGCGCGAGGGCCGCATGGTGATCGATCTGGTGCTTGAGCTCAAGTCGCGTGGAGACATCTCTATTATCATGATCGCGCACAACTATAGCCACGTCTTCGAGGTCGCCGATCGCCTCAACTTTCTCAGCGGTGGCAAAATCGTTTACGACGCCTTTACCAAAGACACGTCGGTCGCGGAGCTCGTCGAACTGGTATCCTCGGGTTTTCGTCGGGCGGCCGCCGTCGAAGCACGCTAAATCTACTGCATACCGCGGCCGCGCACCCGATGTTCGGAACCGGTTCTCGCATCGTCTCTGCAAGCAATCGGCCAGCTTGGCGGCCCCAAGATCGGACGCGACGATGACGCTGTCCGCGGTACTGTGCGGGCGCACCGCCTCCGCGAGCAGGGGACCGCACTCAGGTGCTCGAGCGGCATGGCGAAGATCCCCTCAATGGCGGCGGTGTGCGGATCGACCGCCACCACCCGCCGCAGCCCGCTTGCCCGCGGGAGGTCGGCGTTCAGGCGCGCGGCCACCGGCTCGCGAAAGGCGGTGCGCCGATCCTGCCGGGCGTAGCCGACGTAAGGCATGACCGCGGTGATGTGGGCAGCTCCGGCGCGACGACATGCGTCCGCCAGGAGCAGCAGGGTGAAGAGCTGGCTCTCCGCGTAAAGCTCGCCATCGCACGGTTTGCCGCGGCGCCGTTGCGGCCCTTGGTGCATGATCGCGCTCCCGAGGAGATCCTTACGTATGGCTCGATTACGACGTCATGCCGCCGCACGCACATCAGGTGGTTCACCTGATGCGCGTACGGCGGCCGGGAATGTATCCTCTGAATACCTGGCCTGCGTCGTCTGGAGTGATCAGTCGCGCCAGCCCGAAGGATCGAGGAGGCCGCCATGACCACCAATGTGACGAACGCACAGCCGGAGGTAGCGCCCAAGGGTGCCAGTCCGCCCTCCGGGGCCGCGGAGCCCGCACCCCGGCGGGTGCTCGTGCTGGGCGGTGGAGTGGCTGGCTTGACAGCGGCCTATGAGCTGCGGCGCCTCCTGGTCGATCGGGTAGCGATCACCCTGATCTCCGACAAGGATCGCTTCATCCTCGGTCCGGCCTTGCTCGACGTGCCGTTCGGCCGCCATACCGACCAGATTGGTTTCGCCCTGGCGCCCGCGCTCCAGCGGCGCGGCATTTCCTTCACGCAGGCGAGTGTGGAGCGCATCATCCCAGAACGCCGAATGGTGCTCGCCAATAAGCACGAGATACCCTATGACTACCTATTAGTCGCCACGGGTCCCTGGGTTGAACAAGCCATGGTACCTGGTATCACCGGCGCATTTAGCGACGCTCACTCCATTTGGACCGAGGAGGCTGCCCTTGAGGCCCAGCGGGCCCTCGAGCGGCTCTTGGAACGGCCCGGGCCGGTAGTAGTGGGCGTGGCCCCGGGTGCGGCATTCGTCAGCGCCGCCTACGAATTCGCGCTCTGCTTCGACTATACCCTCCGCCGTCACCACGTCCGCGATAAGGCCACCATTACCTTCATCACCCCTGAGGCGCGTCTTGCTCAGTTCGGCTGCGGCACGCTGGGGATCCAACAGATGATGGAGCGCCTTTTCGCCCGTCGCACGATCACCACGTTCACCGGCGCCACAATCACGCATGTCGATCGCGACTTCGTGTACCTGCAGGATGGCACCAGGCTACCCGTCGCCTACGGCATGATCATGCCGGCGTTCGCCGGCGTGCCTGGCATCTGGCACTCGTCAGGGCTGACTGATGCGCGCGGTCTGGTACCGGTTGACGCGCGCTATCGCCATCAGGCGCATCCCGAGATCTACGCCGTCGGCCTCGCCGCCCGCTTGGCCGCATCCCCGCCGGCGCCCAGTAGTGACCTGCCCAAGACTGGCTATCTCACCTCGGTCACGGCGAGGGCCGCGGCACGGAGCATGGCTGTAGCCATCGCCGGGACGTCACCGCCCGCGCAGTCGCTGCCACGCCTGCTGGACCTGCGCATCCTGGACGGCGGGGGCGCCGGGCTGTTGCTGGTGAACGTCCGCCTGATCGTCCCTGTGCGGCTCGCACTGCCCTTGCCCGGCCGCACCGCGCACCGGGCGAAGCGGCTGCTCATTCGCTATATCCTCTGGAAGTTGCGCACCGGCCGCGTGCAGCTGCCCTGAGTCGCACCACCGCTTGGCAAGGACTCTCGGGGCTAGGCACCGTTCACCGACCCTGCTGCTGACTTTCGGCCTCCTGTTCAAATGACACATGCCTCTTATCTGCCATCATGCCCTAGTCCTATCCTGCCAGCAGGGCGAGCTTCTCGACCTAGCAAGGGGCAGGAAAGGTGATCATGACCCACATCGTGCTGGCAGACAATCAGGCGCTGTTACGCTCCGGTCTCCGTCTCATCCTGGAGCGGCAACCCGACATGACCGTGGTTGGTGAGGCCCAGAATGGATCCGAGGCGATGGCTCTGGCACTCCAGCCAGAGCAGCTCTGGCACTGGCTTCACCCTGCCGCGCTCCCGTTTCAAACGACCACCGAGATCACGCCACTGGCAGATACCATCAGCCAGCCACGCGCCATTGAGGCGATCGCGGCTTCGGCATGGGCATGACACCGTCCGAGATCATGACGTTCGCGCTCGGGGCGGCCCGCGGGGGAGCGCCTGCCGGATGGGCAGTACCCGGAGGGCAACCCGCACCGGCTGGTGGCGGATCGGCCGCGGCACTACGCGGAGCAACGGCGCTCCTTCGCCCTGAGCCCCGATGGCGCCGTTACTCCCAGCCGAGAGCAGGCGGACGCACGGAACCTGGGTTCGCACGCTAAACGCTCAGACCCTGCCGGAAAGGTTGAACGCACGTACAGCACAGCGACCAGACGCGCGAGGATCTTGCTCGCCGGGTCGGCGGTGAACCGGCGATCTCAGTCACGCCGCGCACTGCCGGTGGAACAAGCGTAGCACTGCGGGCACCGCGCAACGACATGGCCGGCAGTGAGCGAGCGGTGCTGGCGGGCACGTCAACACCGCTCGGCATACCTACCTACGAGCGTACCTCCACGTCAACCAAGGCCCGGTCGGCGACTGAGGTCTTTGCCCCAGCGGTGGTGAGATGACGCGCGAACCAATCCCGGGCCAGCTCGGCCACCTGGTCTAGCGTGCCCGGCTCCTCAAAGAGGTGCGTCGCCCCGGGGATGATCTCAAGGCGCTTGAGTACCCTCAGCCGCCCCAACGCCTCCCGGTTCAGGTCGATCACCAGTGGATCGTGGCCACCCACGATGAGCAGGGTAGGCGCCTGGACCCGCTCCAGGGCCGCTCCGGCCAGATCGGGCCGGCCACCGCGCGAGACGACCGCGTGGACCAGGTCCGGGCACTTGGCCGCGGCAACCAGCGCCGCGCCCGCTCCCGTGCTGGCGCCGAAGTAGCCGAGCGCCAAATCTTGGGTGTCGGGGCGTCCCGCCGACCATGTCGCGGCGCTGATCAGGCGCCTGGTCAGCAGATCGATGTCGAAGCGCAGATGGCCGGTCAGCGCATCTTCTGTTTCTTCGTCCGAGGTGAGAAGATCGAGCAAGAGAGTGGCGAAGCCTGCCTCCTGCAGGATCCGCGCGACGTGACGATTGCGCGGACTGTGCCGGCTGCTGCCACTGCCGTGTGCGAACACCACCAGGCCGCTGGCACCCGCAGGCAAGCTCAGCAGACCTTCCAGGATGACCGGGCCCGAGGTATCATTGGACGCCAGCGGAGCCGCGGCAATCCGCACGAGGTGCTCAGTGGTCTTGTCATTCGCGCTCATGGTGCTTGTCCTCCTTCCGTACGGGCTGGCGGCGGTGCTCCCGTGCCTCCCCGCGACTGGGCGCGCCGAAGCTCGCCGCATGCGGGAGCGCCGAGTGATGATGCTCCTGCCGGCAAAGAACATCGTCGATCGCGAGTGCGACGGCACGGTCAATCGTCTCCGCTGCGTGATGGCTAATCAGATCCGCTCCCTCGGGCCCAAGCCGCACGCGCGGATCAACCTGCGTTTGTCGCTCGGTCGGATGGGGAGTCAACCGCACGGTGACCAACGGCTCGGGGTAGTGGGTAAGCCGCTGTTCGAGCAATTGCAGGCGGTGCGCGATCCGCCGCCGGTCAACTTCAGTCAGCACCATATCTCTGGTTTCCGCCTTCTTCCCAAGTGCCACGGCACTGCTCCTTCCACCCAGATCCTCACTCCTCCTCCTCAAGCGGGAAGCCTGGCTCCTGGCTGGAGAGGAGGAGAGCGCCGCACCTGGGACAGACATATTCGTACTCCGGAAGGACCCCTTCCCCTTCGTCCCCTGCTCGTAGCGCCAACAGCCATGCGGGGTACGCATAGCCACATGGGCACACCACGTCCTCGATGCCGGTCGTTGCGCGTCCTCCGTGGAGACTGCGCATCGTTGCCTCGATATCCTCTTGCATCGCTCGCACTACTCCTTTACCTGCTGGGCAGCTCCAGCGCGGATGCACGCCTGCGTTCGTGCGTGACGAGAGACGCGGCGCCCGGCGTGGGGCGCGCCGGGCGCCGCGTCTCGCACACGTCGCTGAGACGTGTTCATGCTATGCTTACTGGCCCACGCGAACTCCCGGCTCGCCAAGCGGGTACTCCGCCGGTCGGATCGCTATGCTCCCCGGTCGATTAGTGCCCCGCGGTATTCTGCCGAGCGGCAGGATAACCCGACGGTACGAGCCCTCCAGCAGCAGTGCGCTGGCCACGTACCAGGCAGCGAGCGCGGAGACCACAAACAGCCAGCCGCTGACCTTGATCCAGTTGCTGTCCCCAACCAACAAGGAGATCGCCGCGCAGATGGAAGTGGCGGTAAGTGCGGTCAAGACGACAGCAAGCGCCCCATTATCCGCAAACGCGGCGACCATGCCGATGCCGGTGATCGCGGCGAGCGGGATGAACCAAAAGCCATAGTTTTGGTCCACCGTCGCCGCGGCGAGGGTGCCGTTCGCGACCAGCAGGTAGAGGGCGCCATAGGCGAGCCAGAAGGAGCCCCACGTCCCGTGGAGGGCGGTGGCCAGGCCATCGCGCGCCTTGAAGGCCCACATCCCGGCCAGGAGTTGCGTCAGGCCACCGAACAGCGCGACGAAGGGGAAGAGGTACTCCGGCGCCGTGCTGCTCCCATACCAACCTGCCATGTGCGCGCCAACGAGACAGGCGGCGGCCGCCAGGCCGAAGAAGCCCAGGATCGAGGGCGCGGCGATTGGCTGCAGGGTTATACTCGCGGGAAGCCCAGCGACGGCCTGCCCGCTACTGCTCGTCCGAGTGGCCACCTCTGCCAACGAGACGGTGCCGATGGGGCGCTGGCCCTTGAGCACCACCAGTCCGTTGACGTGCTCATCCTTCATCAGCTTGGCCGCCTCACGGACATCCTGTTCTTCAGACAGATAGACATGCTGCCGCAGTACATCGCGCACTCGCGCCGCCTTCAGGTCGTGATCAGGCTCGACCTGCCACAGTGCGATATCATGCTCACTCAGCGAGCCCAGGAGTTGCCCTCTCTCCATGACGGCGAGTACGCCGCCATCCTGGTTAAGCTTCCCGATCGCATCCGTCAGCGGGGCGTCGGGGGTAATCTCTTCGACCTCGGGAGTCATCACTTCTTTTACTAACATGATCTTCCTCCTTGCGATCGACTCCTATCTAACTACGTCATGCCACTTCATGACCATGCACTCCAGAGATCTACCCTGCATCCCCGACACCACCTCCATCCACGGCCTGACCCTCACCGCAGACCAAACCGCACCGGCGATCCTTACAACGCGATCGGGCGGCGGCCAGGCACTGGGCAGGCTGGCCCTGGTGCCTCCACCGCTCGTGCCTCCCGGCGATCACGGTGGCCCTGCTGAAAGCCCCGACCGTATACCACCCAATGCTCAAGCCTAGATCACAATGGGCTATCGCACATCAGGTGAACCACCGGATACGTGCACGGATACTGCTTGGTTCGTCTCGCTATTGCAAGTGGCTTCCCCCATGATGCCAGCACAGCAGCTCCAGGGCTGAACGATCAACCGGGTGCACGCTCTCCAGGCATGAGCGATATGCGCACCTAAGCTGACCATAGGACCATTGGGCCGGTAAGAGGGGCCGTTTGCCTCTTCCCCGCCCGCCGGTCGCGCGCCATCATGATCCATGCGGTACGGTGCGGGGTTCACGACAGCCAGGGGGTCGTGCAGGTAGCGCGCAACTGAGGTCACGGCCGATCATCCCCGTAGCCCGGAGAAAGGAAGAGCCATGGATTGGGCACCGATCACCAAGTCCCCAACCACCTGGACCGTGCAGCCACACCTGGTGGACTACGAGGCAACGCGCGCCCAGTTCTCCTGGGATGACATCCGGTGCCGGCTCGATGGGCTGCCCGGTGCCACCGGTCTGAACATTGCGCACGAGGCCGTCGACCGTCATGCCGCCGGCCCGCGCCGTCACCATCTGGCCCTCCGCTGGTTGGGCAAGAATGGCACGGTCCGTGATTTCACCTACGGCGACCTCAAAGAGCAGACCAACCGTTTCGCCAATGTGCTGGGTCAGTTGGGGGTACGTAAGGGCGAGCGAGTTTTCATCCTGGCCGGGCGCATCCCCGAGCTGTACATCGCCGCGCTGGGCACGCTAAAGAACACCAGCGTCTTCTGTCCTTTGTTCTCGGCCTTCGGTCCAGAACCCATCTACCAGCGTCTCAGTAGGGGGGACGCCAAGGTGCTGGTGACCACCGAGCGGCAATACACCCAGAAGGTCGCCGGCCAGCGGGAGCGTTTGCCACAATTGAAGCATGTGCTCTTGGTCGACGCCGACGACGATCTTGGCGAGGGAATCTGGTCGCTACGCAAGCACATGGCTGAGGTAACCGTCACTTTCACTATCCCGCACACCGATCCGGAAGATATGGCCGTGCTGCACTCCACCAGCGGCACCACCGGCCTGCCTAAGGGGGCGATCCACGTGCACCAGGCGGTGCTTACCCACTACATGACCGGCCTGTACGTGCTGGACTTCCATCAGGACGACATCTTTTGGTGCACCGCGGATCCCGGCTGGGTGACCGGCATCTCGTACGGCATGGTCGCACCGCTGCTCCACGGCGTGACCAACCTCGTC
>DATLQX010000302.1:0-36706 GCA_035534995.1 Chloroflexota bacterium
GCCTTGCAGCTTGATGTAGCAGGTCGCCTCTGGCATCAGCAGGACAACCGCATCATGGCTATCTACCTGACCGAGGTGCGGGCCCAGCTTCATAGACTGGAAGGGGAGCTTATCATCGCGGAGGCGAACGCCCGTGAGGCCCTGCGCGAATCGGAACGGGCCGGCCACGCGATTGTCGCCGCGAATTGCCTGGCCGGGCTGGCCGAGGTTCTGGTCGATGAAGGGCAGGCGGGCGAGGCGGCCGACATCGCCGACCAGGCCCTGGAGCGGGCGAATGCTTTGCAATTGCCTGATGTCTGGAACCGAGCCCAGCGGGCGCGCCTAGCGGCGGCCCTGGCCCGACGTGAACGGGGAAAGGCACGATTGCTTCTGGATGAGGCTCTTCCACGCGCTCACACCGCGGTTGATCGGGCCCTGTTAGCCTATGCCCAGGGACAGCTCTCCTTACGTTCGCGTGCCTATACCCTGGCCGCCCAGCAACTCACCGTCGCCGCCGAGGATTTGACGCGCGTGCAGCGGCCCCATGTCGCGGCCCGTGCCTGGCTGCTGGCTGCCGACGCCTACCTGGCCCGTGACGTGGTGGGGAAGGCCGAGCAGGCTCTGAATCGGGCGTGCCGCTGCCTTCAGCCCCAGACCACGCTGTACCTTCGGCCTACCTTCCGCCTTGCCCGCAGGGTCGCGGCGCGTTACCCCGCCCTCCGCCATATACGCATGCCCACCATCGCCGCCCTGGACCTGCTGGCCGGGGCCGAGCCGGTCCCAACCGCCGTGCGCGTCTCACCCTATGGCTTCGGATCGGTAGTGGTCGGTGACGCGGAGGTAGATCTGCTCGATATCGCGGGCAAACGGAGCCGCGAGGTCTTCTTCTATGTCGCGCTTGGCGGGGGCCAGAAGCGAGACGAGGAGGTGGTGGAAGCGGTATGGCCTAATGAGGGTGAGGAGGCGATGCGCTGGCTCTGGGAGGCCGGTCGTCATCTGCGGCGCGTTTTCGGCAAGGATAGCTGGAGAGTCCGAGCCGGCGCTTGCACCTTCGCCCGGCCGCTCAGTTCCGCCGAGACCGAGGTAGCGGCCCATACTCTGGCCTGTCAACGAGCCTCTAGCCCACACGAGATCATCGACCGGGCAACCCTCGGCCTCGATCTCCTCGGCGATGGCCGGTACCTTGACTGGTGCGACAATGACTGGGTGGAGGCAGCGCGGATTCGCACGATTCGTGAAGGACTGACCATGACCCTGGCCCAGGCCCAGGCGTACGACACTCTCGGGCAGCCAGAGCTGGCCCTGGCCGCCGCGCGGAGGGCCGCTGGTTTCGATCCGTATGACGAGCAGCCCCAGCGGGTGATCCTGAAAATCCTCAGGAGCGTGGGTCGCCAAGAGGAGGCTCTGGGTGTCTACCGGGCATTCGCCAATCTTGTCTCGACCGAGCTTGGTCTCTCCCCCACCCAGGGTCTTAGGCTCGCCGCCGGGCTCACCGTCTCCTGAAAACTGGCGGGAAGAGCGCGGATCGCCACCCGTGTCAGGAGACAGGAGCACGGGTCTGGACACCTTGTCATTACCGACCTTATGGCCTCCAGATCCGTGCTCCTCGTGCTGACTTTTACCGTTACCACCGGTGAGCGGGCGCTTTGGACGGATGGGTGCTACGATGATTACCGGCAAAAAACCTTCTGACTCGCTAAAGATAGTGAAAGGTAGTGTATGACGTCATATCCTCCAGTAGCTCTTGATCATCTCCTACGGATGACGGACGATACCGGGATCATTCAGCATGCCCTGTTCGCGGTGCCGGATCCCGTGCACGGTTACTCCGTGGACGATCAGGCACGCGCTCTGATGGTCGCGGTTGCCCATGCCCGCGTAGACGGGGATGCCCGATCCCCCCGGTGCGCTTTCACCTATCTCTCCTTCCTGAGGCTTGCCGCCAACCAGGACGGTTCCTTCCATAACTTTCTCTCCTTTGACCGTCGTTGGCTGGATGATCGTGGCTCGGATGACTCGCAGGGCCGAGTGTGGTGGGCGCTGGCTCAGTCGGCTCGGTATGGTAGAGAGCCGGGGTTTGCCGCCGCCGCCGCCAAGCTGTTCGAGACCAGCATCGCGGCCGCGTACCGCCTCCAATCGCCGCGCGCCTGGGCCAACACCATCTTCGGCCTCTATCACCGTCAACAAACGAGCGCCTTGGCCGGTCAACTCGCGCTCCTGCACGAACTTGCCGGTCGGCTCGTCTCCAGGTATGAAGCCGTGTCCGCGCCGGAATGGCAGTGGTTTGAGCCGCGGCTTACCTATTGCAATGGCAGTCTCCCAGCCGCGCTGCTCCTGGCTCATGAGGTAACCGGCGAGAGTCGATACCGCGCGATTGGCCTGGAAGCTCTCGACTGGCTGTTTACCGTTCTATTCGCCGGAAATGGCGATCTGAGTCTGGTCGGCCAGGATGGCTGGTACCCGCGTGAGGGGACACGGGCGGTCTTCGATCAGCAATGCGTGGACGCCCAGGGCACGGTCGAAGCCTCCCTGATTGCCTTCCGCCTAACCGGCGAGCCCCGGTGGCGCGAACATGCCCTCGCGGCGTTTGACTGGTTTCATGGGCGCAACCTTCATGGCCTGTCGCTGCTCGACCCTCAGACTGGAGGGTGTTACGATGGATTGAGCAGGAGCGGCCTCAACCTGAATATGGGCGCCGAATCGATCGTGTGCTATCTGCTGGCCTACCTGGACCTGGTGGAGGCAGGGATCCTGATGCTCGACGGCACGTTATGTGGCCACGCGGAGGTTGATGAAGGGAGTTCATGAAAATGGAGACATTCGAGGCGGTGCGTACCATGCTGGCGGTTCGGCGTTACCAGGACAAGGCGCTTTCACCTGAACTGGTTAAACGAATCGTCGAAGCTGGGCATCTTTCAGCCAGTTCGATGAACTTGCAGCCCTGGCGGTTTATCGTGGTGCAAGATCGTGAGACCCTGAAAACCCTTGGCGGCCTGGCAAGGACTGGGCCCTACGCCGCCGAGGCGCGCCTGGCAATCGCGGTGGCAATTGAGAAGAAATCAAAGTTCGCCGTCTCCGATGCCAGCCGGGCTATCCAGTCCATGATGTTGACTGCTTGGTCCGAGGGAGTAGGTTCGAACTGGATCGGCTTCAGCGGCCTCGACGCGATACATGACCTCCTGGGTATCCCCGCCGAACTCGATCTGCTGGCCCTGGTGTCTTTCGGCTATCCGGTCGAGGCGGTGGGACGCGGCAAGAAAAACCGGAAGCCCCTGGGCGAAATTGCCTTCCGAGAGCGGTACGGCCAGCCTTTCGCCTAGGCGGTGTGGATGGGTATGCCTCAACCTGATGGGCCAGGCAAGGCAATTCCCCCAACCAGTACGAAGGAAGAACTACATGGCCCGTGACGATAGACGCTCGGCTCTGGCGGGAAGGATTGCGCTGGTTACGGGTTGCGGGAGCCAGTATGGAATAGGGTTCGCGACCGCGCGGGCGCTGGCCGACCAGGGAGCCGCGGTAGCGCTCACCTCAACCACGAGCCGAATCGATGATCGGGCCGCCGAGTTGATCGCGGACGGTCACATGGTTGCTTCGTTCACGGCGGACCTTACGGATATGGGCCAGACAGCGGCCCTGGTTCAGGCAGTGCGGAACCGCTTCGGGCACATCGATATTCTGGTCAACAACGCCGGGCTGGCTCAGGTGGATATGCCGTCCTCGTCGGGGCTGTTCCTTGAGCTAGATCCCCTAGACTGGCACCGGACTCTGGACCGCAATCTCACCACAACCTTCAACGTGACCCGCTTGATCGCCCCACTGATGGCTGAGCGAGGGTACGGTCGAATCGTGAACGTTTCCTCGGTGACCGGTCCTTACGTGGCATTCGCGGGTGGCAGCGCCTACGCGACGGCAAAGGCTGGGATGGATGGCTTGACCCGCGCTCTGGCTCTGGAGTTGGGCCGGCGAGGAGTGACGGTAAACTCGGTGGCTCCGGGGTGGATCGCGACCGACACCTCTCCGATCGAGGAGGTAGTCGAAGGTGGGCGCGCGACGCCGGTTGGGCGCGCGGGGCGCCCCGACGAGGTGGCGGCCGTCATCGCCTTTCTCGCCGGGGAGTCGGCAAGCTATCTCACCGGCCAATCGATTGTGGTGGATGGGGGCAATATTATCCAGGAGGAGAAGGCGCGCCCATCCGGGGCGCCGGTCTCGGCGGAGAGTGCCTCCTAGCGGAAATTTCCCGCAGCGGGCAGGAGTACTGGGCGATCCACCGTACGGGCCGGGTAGTCGAGGATCTTGGCGGCGTGCGACACCATGGTGCCGGCCAGGGAAGCGAATAGGTCCGCATAGCGGGCGCCAACCTTTTCCCAACTCATGGCGCGACCGTACTCGTAGGCGCCATTTTCGCACAGGTCACGCAGGGCGGGATTTTCCAGGAGCAGGTTGACGCAGCGCGCGAACGACTTGGGATCCTGAAACTCCGCCAGCAATCCTCTCCCCTCCGCGAGGGCCTCCGCCGCGTAACTGTAGGGGGTGGAAATCACCGCCTTGCCGCATCCCAGCGCGTAGGCCAGGGTGCCGCTGGTGATTTGATAGCGGTCGATATATGGAGTAATGTAGATATCCGTTGCCTGCAAATACCGAATCAACTGCTGTTGCGGCAGATACTGGTTGACGAAGCGAACGTGCTTATCCACATGCAGCCGCTTGCTAAGTTCGATCAGAGAGTTGCGATACTTCTCCCCCTCGTGTCTCCGGACTTCAGGGTGAGTCTCGCCGATCACCAGATACAGCACATCTGGATGGCGTTTTATCACCTCCGGCAATGCGCGAATCATATACTGAATCCCTTTGCCGCTACTCAGCAGACCAAAGGTGCTCAGAATCGTGCGTCCTTCGAACTTCATCGCCTTCTTGCGGCGCTCGGGAATCGTCCGCCCTACTTCCGGCACACCATGAGGGATGGTGTAGAGTTTCGCCGGATCGAGTCCATACTCCTGCTCGAGTATGAGCCTGGCGACATTGACCATGGTAACCACTCCGGAAGCACGGTCGTGGAGACGGCGCACCGCCTCGCGGAGATCCGGGCGGGGATGAGGGAGGACCGTATGAAGAGTAGCGACAACGGGCGCGTTTACTCGATCGAGGAAGCCGCCAAGATGGTCCACGAAACGTCCATCGCGCTCAAAGCGGCCATCAATACCGAATTCGTGTTGAACCGAGACCTGGGAGACGCGCGAACGGTTGATCTGGTCCGCGGCATCTTTCCAACTTTGTCGATCGTATTGGTCTATTGTCCAGCGAACCTGGGGTGGATAACTATACACCGCCCCTTCGTCGTTGATTGCGGCGATCCTGGTACTCATTCCCCGCCCGCTCTGGGCCACCGCCTGACTGAGATCGCGAGTGAAGGTGGCGATCCCGCACGCGCGCGGCGGATAGGAACCCACATAGGCTATCGCAAATTTGGAATCCAAGCTGACACCTCCTCAGGCGGCTACACCGATGCTCTGTCGCCCCGTCGGACGATCGATTGGCGGCACCGGCTCTGGAGCAACGCCTCGATCGGGCCTCGATTCCAGCCACGGCTACCCTCTTCATGTGCCTCGTTTCGTGATTGCACATCGGAAGCGGACAGCCTGGCGAAGAAACCCTACATATGGCATGGTAGCCCGTTCGGGAATTCGCGACAAACGGGCACGGTGGCCTGAATTGGCATGATAGCGCCGGCGGCAAGGGGACCGGCCTCTATCATGCCACGGAATAGCGACGTAGCGGACGGGCGGGATCAGCCCATCGTGTTTACGTGCGCCGGGGTCACCGTGACGACAATTCGCTCGTCGCCAGGTTGGTTACCTTGGTATTTCTCGTTACCGGTGTATTTCTTGGACATGGTATCAATGTATGCCTTGGTCGGATCATCCTCAATGGTCGCGGTGCCGCGGATCTCGATATACCGGTACGGATTCGCTGGGTCGACAATGCAGACGGCGATTTTGGGGTCGCGGACCAGGTTGCGATACTTTTGTCGGCCCTTGGTGTGACTAAAGCGAAGCACCTGGCCGTCCCATCCGAACCAGACTGGGCTGGTCTGGGGCTCGCCACTCGGTCCAACCGTGGAGACAATAGCCAGGGCGTTGCTCCGGAGAATATCCTCGTGACTGACGGGGATGACCGCTGAAGGCTCGCTGCTCATGGTTTTCTCCCTCTGGTGAATCTAACTCTCGCTCAATGGTATAGTTGCCGCCCTATACTGAACAAGGTCAACCTCTCCCACAAGAGCAGGCCGATAGTCCGCTGCAGTGCGTCCGATCGGACTGAGCCGACCGATCTGTCCGATTCGTGCCTTGCGCCTTACCAGGGGGCGGTGATGTTCTCCGGCCGAGGAAAACCATTACGCCGCCGCCCATGCGTCGGCCCTGAGTAGTCCAGGCTGAAAGGTTGAGTCCCCAGGAAGCGTTCCAGACGGAAGAGGCTTATGTCATGGCGTGTGACGCCGGTGCTCGCGAGGTCGGCCATCACTTCGCCGATCACGCTGGCGAATTTAAATCCATGGCCGGAGCAGGGGGACGCGAAGCTGACCTGGGGATAGATGGGGTGTGTATCTATCACGAAATGATGATCGGGCGAGTTGGTGAAGAGACAGGTCTCAAGATTCATGGTGGGACCACAGCCCTCGGGAAAATACCGTTCGGCGAACTGCCGAAGCATCGCCTCATCATGATCGCGGGCCGCCCGATCGAGATCCTGGGCGCCGCCCATCTCCTCGAAGTGATGGTACTTGCCGAACTTGAACCCGGGAACATCGAACACCGGGAAGCCATAGAATCGACCTTCGTCCACTAGAAGGTTGAAAACGGGGAACACCTCGGGCTGAAAATACTCGAGCCGAGTGGGCTGAAGCCAGGCCAACACCTGTCGCTCCGGGACGCTCAGCCCGCGCAGGCAGTCCACTAACTCCGCGTTCCAGGCACCGGCGCTGATCACCAGTCGCTCCGCCTCGTAGACATCGCGGTTCGTCCGCACGCGCACTCCGCCCGCTGCCGGCTCCCATTCAAGCACCGGCTCGAATGCGTGAATCTCCGCTCCTTCGCTCTGTGCTGCTTGCACGTACGAGACGATGCACCGCTCAGGCCGGAGAAAGCCGCCATCGGGTTGCACCAGCGCCAGGTGATCGGCCGGGAGATGGTAGCCGGGGTAGCGGCGGCGCAGCTCGGCGCCGGTGAGTACTTCATGCGGTAGGTCGTGGACCCGGCACGATTCCCAGGATCCGCGGAATACCCATTCGTGTTCGGGCCCGGCGTCAATCGAGCCGGTAATATGGAGCAGTTGCTCCCCGGCCCGCTCTTCGATTTCCCGCCACAGTTCGTAGGCGCGACGGAGCAGCATCACGTATGAGGGATGCTCATAGTAGGCTAGACGAATGATTCGCGTGTAGCCGTGCGAGGAGCCCTTGGTGTGCGGAATCCCATAGCGCTCCAGGCCCAGAACTCGCTTCCCTCGTTGGGCGAGGTAATAGCAGGTAGCGCTGCCCATGCCGCCCACGCCGACCACAATGACGTCGTATTGGTTGGAGCCATATGGACGCATTAACGGCCCGCGCTGGGTTTGGCGGTGGGCGGCTCCTGGCGCGGTTCCTCCTGCTTCCCCCGGCCGCGTCCGCTCGGAGGTTGGATGGGCAGCTCCGCCGCTACCACCGACCGGGGATCGTCGTCGCGCGCGCGGGCGCGAATCCGCGCGTTTTGCGGATCGAAGAAGGGCGTGGGAGCCACGCGGGCCAGGACCGGGCGGTCGTTAATCAGGACCAGCACGTTGTGGCCGGGCCAGGCATGACCGACGTCAAGGTACGCCATGGCCAGCATCTCCTTGACCGAGTGACCCTTGGCGGCGCAGGTGATGTAGCCAATCTCGCGTTCACCCGCCAAAACCGTGTCGGCAAAGCGACCTGCCTCGCCGCCGCTGAAAATCTTCTTGCGCGCGGTCGCGACATCGGTAATCGCATATATCTTGTCGTTCGTGGCCGCCGGGATCTCGCCCTGCACAATCAAGCCGGACCACCGGCGATCGATTCCCTGCTCCTGCACCCGAAGCAAGGCTTCCCGACCGATGAAATCGCGTTTGGCAAAGACAATCCAGCGATCCAGGCCCACATGAAATGGAGTGTACTCCTCGTTGAGGTCGGCTCCGTACAGGGGGAGGCTTTTCTCAATCCGGAGACTCTGCATGGCGGCGACGCCGTACGGCTGGAGGCGAATCTCCTTCCCCGCCCGCAGGAGGTGGTCCCAGAGAATGCCCGCTTGGTCGGAGGGAACATAGAGTTCATAGCCCAGCTCGCCGGTGTAGCCTGAACGGGAAAGCAGCAGCTCGATGCCGGCAATCGTGGCGGGAACGAAGCGGAAGAACTTCAGCCCGTCCACGTCGGCGTCGTCCACCACGGTTTTGAGGAACCGGCGAGAGCGTGGACCCTGGATGGTGAGGAGGGCGATTCCGGTGGATATATCGGTTGAATAGGCGCCAGTCCCCATGCTATGATCCCGAATCCAACGTACGGTTTTCAGCCTCGGTCCCGAACTGGTGACGATCATGAAGTGCTCGTCGTGGAACTTATATACCGTAATGTCGTCGACGATCCCGCCTTGCTCGTTACAGAGGCTGGAGTATCGAACCTGCCCCGGTTCCATGTCCTGTATTTCATTCACGGCGAGACGGCGCACCAAGCGTTCGGCCCCTGGACCCTTGATATCGACCTCTCCCATGGTGGAGAGATCCTGCATACCGACGTTGGTCCGGACATTGAGGTGTTCATCCATGGGGGAGGTGTAGGAACTGGGGAAGAGGTAGTCACCACCGCCCTTGATCATCTCGCGGGCGGATCGCACGTGCGCGTCATACAGGGGAGTTCTTCTCTCCTGCATTAACAACCTCCTGGCTATACGCGAAACACATGACGCCCCGCGCGGACGGCACTTCAGTGTGCCGGCCGCTGGGCACGCGGAGTCGGTACTTCTTGGCCCAATCCTACCATGTCCAGGAAGGTTTGTGGACTACCTATGGGTACTGCGTGGTTATTCGCTTGCTCGTTGCAGCGCCACCACGGGAATCTTGCGACTGGTCTTCGCCTGGTACTCGGCGAACCCCGGAACTCGGGTCGCCTGTTCGCCGTACAGTCGATCCCGTTCCTCACCGGTGACCGGGGTCGCTTTCGCTGAAAAGGATTCCGCGCCAACTTCCAGCTTGACCTCGGGATGGGCCAGGAGATTGTGATACCAGGCGGGATTCTCCGGTGCTCCGGCCTTGGAGGCAAACACGATCAAGCGATCACCATCCTCCGCGTACATCAGCGGCGTGGTAGTTTGGCGCCCGCTCTTCGCGCCCGTGGTGGTAAGCAGCAGCAGAGGGGCACCGGCGAACACTCCGCCGACTTTTCCCTGGTTGGCCCGAAACTCGGCAATGATCCCCGCGTTAAATTCATTCGGCTCGGCCATTCCTCAATTACCCTCTTTCGAATCCGTGCCGGAACCCAGGCGACCTGGACCCCTACTCAGGATTCTAGCATGGTGGCTAGCCCATGTCATAAGACGCGGTTTAGCTATGGCCAGGTTGGATCTCGCCTGGCGCCCGCGCTCTCACCGCATATGCGTGGCGTTCCCTGTTTCCTGCACATAGCTACACGAGATTCTTGGAGTGTAAATGGTTATGTGTAGGCTTGGGCGGTTGCCTATGTTCGGAGACGGTCATGATGCGGCAAGGACTCGCGCTTCTCCTGTTTACCGGGAAGAAAATCGCCGCCGCCACTAGCCATAGTCCGACACATGGGTGTAGAGTGGGGATACCTCTTCCGAAGCCGAACATTGTACGGCCCTCGCCGCGAATATCTCAATCTCAGGAGTGCAAGATGGCGCCCTCGATCCGTTTGGATGGTTGGCCGGCCCATACCGATGTCGCACCCGGCATGCGGCAGCGTTTGGGACTCTCAATCACCAACTCGAGCCAGATCGTGGACCAGTATGTCCTAGCGATCTCCGGGCTGGATGAGGACTGGTATTCCCTCACCCCTCCCTCCGTATCGCTTTTTCCCGGCGCTACCGCCACTGCCGAGATCATCCTGCACCCTCCTGCCGGCGTCGCCTCGGCGGGTGACTACCCATTCTCGGTCGTAGCCACTTCCGCCAGCAACCCCGCCTTCCATACAATCCGCGAATCCGGATTGAGAATTGGGAAGGTTGGGGCCGCCGCGATGGAACTGCGGCCCCTCCGGGTGGAAGGACGCCGAGCGGCGTTCACGGTGAAATGGAAGAACCCCACCAATAGTCCACTGTCGGTGCAATTGGCGGTTCGAGATGCCGAGGACGGTCTCCGAGCTTTCATAAACCCCGAAGGCCCGGTCCCCGTCCCGGCGGGGCAGGAACGATCCGTGGTGGTGACCGTATGGCCGAAACACGGCGAGACGATTGGCCCGCCGCACCCGTATGAACTGGAGTTTCGCGGCATGCGTCCGGGGAGCGAGGATCTTCTCGAACCAGCCCTCAAGCGCTCCGGCCAGTTCATCTACACACCTCCGGTGCGCGCCCTCGCCCTGCCCAGGTGGCTTCGCCGGCTGCCGATCTGGGCTCTCCTCGCGCTCCTGTTCTTCTTGCTTGCCCTCCTTTTCCTTGCCGGCCGAGGCGCCGGCCACGTCGTGGCCGGCAGCGATCCCGCGACCGGCACTGCCACCGTGGCCCCATCGCCCACCCGGACACGCCCGACCCCGGTGCCCTCGCCGTCGCCCACCCAGGTTCCGCCGCCCACGGTTGAATCATTTGGTATTCAGGTTGGGCCAAAGGGCAACGCGGCAATCACCTGGCAAATCAAGGGTGCGACACGGGTCGAACTTGACGGCCGGGCCGTGGGCTTTTCCGGCCAGGAAGCGATCAAGGTGACTTCGTCCCGTACGCTGGTCCTCAGCGCCACGAATGGCACCAGTACGGTAGCTCGCTTCCTCCGAGTGGTTCCCCCACCGGTGAAGACTCTCTCGATACCCTCGCCTGCTCAGCGGCTCGGCTACCCACAAATTCGTCAATTCTCCCTTCATCTCGATCCTCGCACCGGCGTAGCGACCCTGGCCTGGCAGGTCAGTGGGGCGGATGCGCTACTGCTGAATAAGCGGGCCGTGGCCCCGAAGGGCAGCGAGACGCTGACGACGTCCAGTCCGAGGAACTTCGTGCTGCAAGCATCGAATGCCGCCGGGACTACCACATCCGTGCTCTCGCTGCCTGCCGATCCGCGACCACAGTCTCGGACCGCTGTCCTGCACCTCCCTTCGATACCACTCTTTACCCTTCGCCATATCCGTGACGGGCAGCCCTATACCCTTGTCTGGCGAGTCACCAACTCGGGGTCGGCGCGGCTCAATGGAGTAGCGGTGCCGCTCAGCGGAAGCCAGATCCTCCATCCGCCCCTGACCACGTCCCGCTATCTACTGGTGGCCCGAAATGCCAATGGTCAAGTAAGTAGTTCCGTGCGGATTGTGGTGTCATGAGCGGCGTCCTCAATCTCAGCCTGACCCCCACGCAGGCAGCGACCTACCCCGGCGGCCGTGTGGAACTGACCCTCTTAGTGGAGAATCGTAGTCAGATCGTCGATCGCTACCGGCTTGAAGCCACCGGCGTGCCCGAGGAATGGCGCGAGCTTGATGCGGTAAGCGTCCCCCTGTTTCCTGGAGACAAAAAACAGGTGCGCTTTAGCCTTTCACCGCCGGAAGGACTGGCAACCAAAGCGGGCACCTATCCGATGACCATTACCGCCTCCAGTGAGGCGGAGCCGTTCATCCGCGAATCGGTCGAGTTCAGCCTGGTCATTCAACCAGTGGGAACTGTCGAGTTCGACCTCTCCCCCAAGCGAGTCACGGGAAAGCGCGCCCGCTTACAGGCCCGGATCCGCAATCTGACCAACGGGCCGCAAATGTTTACCATCATGGCCCGTGACAATGAAGATGGGCTGCGCTTCGTGCCTGATACCGAAGGGTCGCTTACCATTCCTCCGACCGGCGAGCGGGCGGTGTCCCTTGATGTATGGCCCAAAAAACGGGAGACCATCGGCGAACTGCATCCCTACGACATCGAGGTCTGGGCTCTCAAGCGCGACGAATCTCCCGACGCACCCCCGAACCCCGCCCTCTTGAGACGGGCAACCTTTACCTATGAACCCCGTTTCACCTCACTCTCGCTTCCCCTCTGGATGCGCCGCCTGCCCCGCTGGCTCCTCCTCCTCCTCTTGCTGCTCCTCCTCCTGCTTGTGTTCCTGGCTGGGGCGCGCACTACCGCCGCCGTCCATCGGCCTCCGGTTCGCCCCACTCCCGGTGCGGCAGTGACGGTCACTCGCCCTGCCATCAAGCTCACCCCCGCGACCACCCCACTGGCGCCTCCCGCGATCCGCTCCTTTGCCATTTCAGCGCTGCCGAATGGCGCGGCACGGGTGCAATGGGCAACGAGCCATGCAACCGAGGTGCTCCTGGATTTACGTCTGGTGGCCGCTATCGGCCAGGCAACCATTCCCATGACCAGCACCCGGACCCTGACCTTGACCGCCACCAGCCCGGCCGGCACTACCTCCCAGTTTCTCCTACTCCAGCCACCCCAAACCCAGGCGACTGGGAAAGCCATCGCGGCTGCCCAATATCTCCCGCAGGTCAAAGTGTTTACCTTGAGGCTCACCCCGCGCGGCGGCGGGGCGGTGCTGTCCTGGCAGGTGACCTCGTCCCGGCAGGTTACGCTAGATGGGCGGAGCGTTTCCCCGACCGGCACTCACGGCGTACCATCCGGACCCGCGACCTACCGCCTCCGCGCCGCCAACCAGTACGGCGATGTCACGGAAACCTTACAGGTGGTTCGTGATCCGAAGGGTCAGATGGTAAGGACCATCCAGGTGGCACTGGCCCCGCCCGCCATAGTCGCGTTCACCGCCGCTCCCGGCGCGACGGCCACCGAGACCGAACTGCACTGGCAGACCACGAGCGCCCACCTCGTTCTCCTCAATGGGAGGCGCGTCGGGCTCTCAGGCCGGTTGAACGTTGGCGCGCGGCACCCAGGGCAGGTATTCACCTTGATCGCGAGTAACGGCGTCCTACGCCGGGAGGCCCAATTGCGGGTGTCCCTTGATGGCGGCGCCACTTCCGCGCGGCAATTCAAAATTGCCTTACCGGTGATCAAATCGTTCGCCCTCACCGCCGGAAAGACTGGGAAGTTGGTCTCCTGGCATGTTGTCGGGGCCGTGAACGCGCGGCTGGGTGGGCATGTGGTGTCGTTAAATGGTCATGCGCCGCCGCCGCCGGGATCGACGATTCTCCTGCTGGAGGCGACCAATGATGCCGGAACGACCCGAGCGTATGTCACGGTGTCCGGACCTACCCTCACCCGAACCGCGACTGCCTCGGCCACGAAGACCACTACGCCGACAAACACGCCGACCCCAACCGTGGTCCACGTTCATCTCCCATCGCATCGCCCGACGGCAACCAAAACGCCGTCCGCCACGCCTACGGTTATACGGCATGTCGTGGTTCATCATAGTACCTCCACGCCAACTCCCCCGGCGTCCAAAACTCGCACCGCCACCAAGACTCCCACGGCACGGCCGATCAACCATCCGCGCCCGTCATCGACGCCAACGCCGACCCCTACCGCGACCAGGATCCCGGTCAGTCATCCGCATCCTTCCACGGCGACGGCCACGCGGGTTCCCACCCACACGCCGATCCCAATCATCCATGTCGTGCCCGCGACCGCGACCAAGGCACGCCCCACCCGCACGCCGACGCGCGTGCCTGCGACCAGAACCGCCACCCGCACCCCGACGCGCGTGCCTGCCACCAAGACCGCTACCCGCACCCCCACGCGGGTGCCCGCCACGCGAACCGCTACCCGCACGCCAGTCCCGCCAACCGCGACCGCGACTCAGGTGCCGCCTACCCTCACCTGGACGCCCACCCTTACGTGGACGCCCACTTCAACCGCGACGCCGACCGATACCCCGGTTCCGCCCACGGATACAGCCACGGACACGCCGATTCCGCCTACCGATACGCCTACGGTGATCCCTCCGTCCATCGACGTCGAGCCGAATCCCCTGATCCTCTCGCAATCGCTGTATAGCACGGTCGCGTTACCGATCCAGGGCACGCTTGTCATCACCAACACTGGTCCAGGCGTGCTTGCGGGTCCCATTCAAGTGTCGCTGACCGCAAGCGGAAGCTCGCAATTTACCCTGGCATCCAGCCCCAATCCGTGCTCGGGTGTAGCCTCGCTGCCAATGGGAGCATCCTGCACCACGCGGGTCGTTTTCAAAGGTTGCTACAACGGCAACCCTCCCTCGGCGAGCCTGAACATCCTCGCGCCGAACGCCGCGAACGGCACCCAAACGGTCCCAGTCAACCTGGAGTATGGCGTAGGACAATGCGTTCCCAGTATCTCGGTGTCTCCATCCACCGTCGCTTTCCCTTTGTGCACCAGCAGTAACTGCTTCCAACCACCTACCCCGATCCCGGTCACGGTCACCAACACCGGTGGCGGTACACTTCAGATCGTCAACTTAAGCATTACCGCGACTAACAGTCAGGGCCAACCCGTGAACAACCCCTTCGTAGCCACGCCGGATTCCGGTTGCGGCAGTATCTCAGCCGGAGGCACCTGTACCATTTCCATCTCCTTTCCTCGCCCGCAATACGAAGCCGTGACCGGCACGCTCCTGATCCCGAGTAATGCAATGGAAGGTACCCAATCCGTAACGCTACAGTGGCCGCAAACCCCGAATTTGGGTTAGCACGAACAATGATTGGGCGGAGAAATGATCGAAGCGAACGTGACCGATGGCTAGCCTGATTGACGTGGATGTCCAACCTTCCGCCCTGAGTCTGGGACCGAACGCGCCACCGGCCCAGGTCATGGTGACCATTCACAACCGGACCGCGGTAGTGGATCAATTCACACTGTCTATCGAAGGACTTGAAGACTCCTGGTATACGGCCCCCACTACCCCAGTGGCCCTCTTTCCCGGCGCCCGTGAAGTCGTGCGCTTCACCGTGCATCCTGACGCGACCGCTCGGGCCGGCGGCTACCCCTTCCGCGTGGTGGTCCATTCCACCGTGGACGAGGGGAGTCGGGGTGAGGTACTGGTGAATCTTACCCTGACGGCCAATCCGCAATTTGACCTGGACATGAACCCGAAAAAGGTCATCGGGCGGAAGGGCCGGTTTACCCTCAGCCTGCGCAACACCGGCAACACCTCGTTATCGCTCGATCTTCAGGCCACGGACGATGAGGAGAATTGCGTGTACCAGTTTCGTCCCGAGGAGGTGACGCTGGAACCCGGTCGCAGGCAATCCGTCATCCTTACCGTGCGGCCCCAACGCTCTGGTTTTGTGGGACAGCGGAAGGACTACGCCTTTCAGGTGACGGCAAAGCCGGCCCAGGGCATGGCAAAAAGCATTCAGGGGCGCATCGTGCATACGCCCCGCCTCCAGACCTGGCGCCCGGCTCGCACAGTTTTCAAGCTAATGGTTATACTGGCGGCGATAGGGGTCTTTGTCTCGGCGGAAGGGGGCGTGTCGGGGATCCAGCATAAGGCGCCCCAATGGAAGGCAAGTTTTACCAAGGCCACCTGTGAACGTATGAATCTGTTTTGTCCAGCCGTCCCGACGATCCCAGGAGGACATGGCGTACCGCAAGTGAAATCTGGCGCTCATGGGAAAACGCCATAAAAGAAGATGACGACCGGTCAAGGGTACGGGATTGAACGGAAGCACTGGGAGAAGGTGGGAACATGGCTGAGGCGATTCGCATTTCGCTCAACCCGGATCGGCTGGTGGCAAAGCAGGATGGAGCCCCCGTCGAGTCCGAAATCATTATTCAGAATCTGGGATCCACGGTAGACCAATACGCGGTCGAACTCGATCAGCTCCCATCCACCTGGTATAGCCTCTCCAATGTCAGCGTGGCGCTGTTTCCCCAGGACAAGGAGACGGCAAAACTGGTCATACATCCGCCGCAGGGAAGCGGAACCAAGGCCGGCACCTACCCGTTCACGGTGACCGCGCTGTCGCGGGCCGATCCCTCCCAGTCGAGTCGGGCCGATGGGGTGTTGCAAATAGGGTCCGTGGCATCCTTCGAGGCGCAGATCAACCCATCGAAGATAACGGGCAGGCGGGGAAAATACACTCTCACCCTGAAAAACGGCGGCAACGCGGACATCGAGGTCGAACTGAGCGCGGAGGACGCGGAGGACGGGTGCGGCTTTTCCTTCAGCCCCAAGGTCGCGCATATCGCGGCCGGCCAGAAGGCAACCGTGAATCTAAGAGTCCGCCCCCGGCGATCCTCCATCGCGGGGCCACGAAAGTATTTCGACTTCCAGGTCAAGGCCGCCCCCAATGCCGGCCCCGCCAAAACGATGACCGCCCAATTGATTCACAAACCGTTCTTCCTCACCTGGCGCCCTCTTCGCCGACTGATCTTCCTCTTCATAGTGCTCGCGGCGATCGTGACCGGCTATCTGTACGTCGAGGCGAATCATCTCTCACTGGCAAACAGCAAGATCTGCAACAATTCCAAATTGCCCTTCTGCTCGAACAACTCGGCGGCAATGCCGACCCCGGTTGGCCAGGTTGGGGGCGGGAAACCGCGATTTATCGGCGCCTTTAATGATTTCCACCAGCATTATCGAGCCCTGGTTGGAGATCCTGTGGAAAACGAGAGTACCTACAAGGGGGTAGCCACCCAGTTCACCTCGACGGGGATGCTCATCTATGACCATCACGGTGGGGTTTCCTTCCTGGTCCGCCATGACTCCACGGTGTACAAATTCGATAATGGCGTCTCGGTGCAAGTCCGCTAGACCACGAAAACTGCTTCCCTGGCTGGCCGCCAGGGAAGCAGTTTTCGTGGTCCAGGTGAGATTGGGGACTCCGACCCCAAAGGAGCTAGACCCCGGATCCGGCGGCGCCGCTGGTCGAGGTACCGCCGCTGGAGCCAGGGGTGACGGCGCTCCCGGCCCCGCCTTGACCCCAGCCGCCCATGCCGCCGGGACCAATGTTAATCCCTTTCGCGGGGAGAATGGTGATCCTGAGCGCGGTCAGCGTCTTTCCGTCAGGACTCAGTGTGCCCTCGGCCGAGATCGTCGCCCCCGTCGTGACCGCGCCGGCCTGGGCCGAGGTGCCGTCCGCGTTGACATACACGGTGCCGCTGGTCGCGGCGATCGTTTCCGTGCCGCCATCACGCGCGGTTATGGTGTACGAGCCATTGGCACTGGCCGTGACCTGGCCGCTCAGCCGCGGCACGTCGATGGTAAGCAGGTCGGCATTCAGGGAGCCGTCGCTATTGGTTGGCCCTGTAACGGTGACCGCGCTCCCGCTGGTCACGTCCGTGGCCGTTTGCGTGGCGCCTGCTTTCTGGTACCGGGTTCCAGTCTCCAGATTGATCACATGGGTTGAGCCATCAAAGCTGGTGATCGTCA
The DNA here is from genome assembly GCA_035534995.1 of Chloroflexota bacterium. Lineage (GTDB taxonomy): Bacteria > Chloroflexota > UBA5177 > JANWHV01 > JANWHV01 > JANWHV01. The sequence goes on from DATLQX010000302.1 coordinate 17,458, forward strand.
CGGTGGTACCGCTGATATTAGTAACCACCCCATTTTCGACGGGCAGCACGATCGCGATGCTGGTCGCGGTAACCGCGTTGGTTCCCGTGCTGCTGCCGCGCAAGGAGATGTTCTGCCCCGCCTGGATGGCGGAAAGTGGCACGGAGGCCCCGGCTTCGTCGTAGGTGGTGCTGCTATTCACGGTGATCGTGATCGTGCCTCCGCCTCGCGTGGTGGCCGTGATCGTGTTCCCACTTACCCCGGTAACCTTAAGGCCGCCGCCAAGGCCCCTGGCGCCCATCGCGCCTCGGCCCAGACCCCACGGACCAGCCATAGGGCCGTTTGAAGCGGTCGCGCTCAAGCTGCTCGCCAGACCGGTCGCCGTAGCGCTACCCAGCGCCGCACTGGCGTTGGCCGCGCTGGGGTCGCCGTGGGTGAAGGCGAGTCCGCCGATCGTAATGCCCCCGGCCACGATGGCGCCGCTGGCGAGCCACCGCCGGACAGGCCGCGAGCGCCCATTGGCCCTGACCGGGCCGTTTTCGGTGAAATCCTGCTGATCCATGGTTCATCTCCTTGTCCCAAACTACCTCCGGGATAGTCCGCGTATCCCGATGCCCACTCCGGGCACTTGATCAGCGTAAGGGAGGAAAATGACCGGCCCATGAGCCGGGTATGACGGCTGGATGATAATTGTCGGTCGCTACGAGAACTCACGGGTCGAAACGACCACGGGCCCGGAGGGATTGTCGAGAGAGACAAAGTAGGGATCCAGATGGACACTCACCCACTCGTGGAGAGCGGGAGTAGCCGCCGCGCGCGCCTGCTCGGATGCCCACCAGAGGGTAGCCACCCCGGTCGCGGGTCCAGTTCTCACAAGCTCGAACCCCTCGAAGCCCGGCTGGCGACGAAGCAGAGGGACGAACACATTGCCTTGCAGGGAAACAAACGACTCCCAGTCCTCCTCGCGTACCGCGAACACGTTTACCGATGCATAAGCCAAAAGCGTTTTCCTTTCCTCGACCGCTCCAGACCGTGGAACGCCTGGATGTTACTCCTGGCTACTAATAAATGATCGAGCCAAGCGCGCCCGCGAGGGCCAGAATGACGATCAGATTCACCCGGCGCGACGCGGCGAGAAGAAACGCGCCACCGGCGATGAGCCAACCGCTCCAGATCACGCCCGGCTGCCGCAGAATGGTCCAGCACACTGATGCCATCACTCCTATGACCGCCAGGGAGAGGCCGCGCATCAATCCATCTACCCAGCGTTTCCTGGCGATACGGGCGAACACCGCCGCCACCCCGAGAACCAGGAACGGGGGGATGGCGATGGCGAACAGGGCAAGGATCGCACCCAGGAAGCCATAAGTAAGATACCCCAGGCTCACGACCCACAATCCGTTTGGTCCAGGGCTGATTTGCCCAATGGCGATGGATTCGCCAAACTGGGCGTCGACCGCCCAGCCGGCTCCGATCAGATCTTGATGTAGACTTGGCAGATTGCTCAGACCACCAGTCGAGAACAGGGATGCCTTGACAAACAGGAGAAAGTAGATGAGTGGGTTGATCATGGAAGTGAGCTTCTGTCGCTCAGGGGGAATGAATCCTCGGGGAGTGAAGCGCCGCCCTTCCAGCGGGTGAAGATCACGACCCCCAGGAGCGCGGCCCCGACAATTACCTCGGCAGCCGATAGCTTGAGCGCGGTTAAGGACAAGGTGACCGCAATGATCATGGCAGCGGAGATCCCCGCGATCCTGGGACCATCCGCCACGGCCCTGCTGGCAACCGGCGCGGCGAAGTTGGCGCCCACCACCGCCATGATGCCCGCGGTGGCCGGGACAACCCCACGGAGGACAGCATGCACGACGGTGCTATGCTGCACTGCCTCGAAACCCGCCGCCAGGATACAGGTCACCGCCGCGCTGGGAAGCAGGAGACCCACAACCGACACCGCGATGCCGCGCGTCCCACCCAGTTTCCGCCCAATCAAGATAGTCAGGGCGATCAGATTGATGCCCGGGGTGAAAAGGCACAGATTCCATAGTTGCAGTAACTCCTCCGCGCCAATCCAGGCCCGCCGCTGCACGAACTCCCGCTGGATCAAGAGTTGCGTGGAAGCACCGCCCCCGAACGATTGGAGGCCGATGAGTGTCCAGACTCGCAGCAACACCGCCGCGTTCGGTGGGGCGGCCGCCACCTGACGTGCTTTCACATTCTGGCTGTCGTTCATGCACTGTCCCCTCTGAGAATCTTATTCGTCTGACCGTAAGTTTACCGCCTATGCCCTGCCTCATCTGACCACGGCGTAGCCAGAATGGGGGATTTCCCCGAACGCCGGCACCTCGTATGATCGTCACGCGGGGGTTCTACCCATTTTGTGTTCGCGTCGATCTGGGAATGCGTCTGGACCAATTGGGGCGGTACCCAGTGGAGGGTGAGATGCAGGCGATACGTGGGCGTCGCTTTCCCCGCGGTATCGGCATGTTGCCCCTAATCGGCTATCTCGCGGTCCTGGCATTCTTGTGTGCCGCTGGTGGCGCCGCCATGGCGGGAATACGCACCATGCGCGACCATTACACCCTCACCGTGGAAGTAACGGATGCCTTGAACGCCGCTGTTCTTGCCCAGCTTCGCCTACTTGATGACCAAGAGACGGGCTTCCGCGGCTATCTGTTGACCGGACAGGCGTCCAATCCGCAGCCGTACAGGGCGGCGGCGGAGATCCTCCGCCTTGCGGGCGCGCGCTCTTGCCCTGGCCCAGGCTGAGGTGGGCACCGGATCGCTGGTCGCCACCGCGGCGGGCGATGGGCCATGCTGGCAATTTTGGGCCGCACAGGTCGTCATCGCGCCTCGCCTGAGCGGGGCCGCGTTGTTGGCGCGGCAAAACTTGGGCAAGCGGCTCTTCGATCGCCAAACGGCGATCGACCCGCGGCAGGTCGCGTCCCCGTCCCACCATATTGAACTCGAATGCCCGTCGTCGCCTCTGGTGGAGCAGCATGGCGGCTACATCAGGGCCGCCGGCAGTCCTGGCAACGGGGCCACCGTTACCGTGCGGATCCCGATCGAGGTTGAGCCGCCAAGGAGCCATGAGAAAAGCAACAATGGGCCGTCCACCACGGGCGGACACGACTCGCACGGCCGGTAGGCGTCAGCCAGACACAGAGGAGAATACACTAACCGAGGGGAGGGACAGTGACATGGTAAAGGGGCAGGGAACGATCCTCGTGGTGGACGACGATCCCATGATCCTGGATTTCATCACCGAGGCGCTTGAGGATGATGGGTATCAGGTGTTGACCGCCGTGGGCGCCGGAGCTCTTCCGGTCGCGGCCGAGCGGCAACCCGACTGCATTCTCCTCGATCTGCAAATGCCCGGCATGGACGGAGAAGAAGTAAGCCGGCGTCTGCGCGACCAGGATGCCACGGCCGAAATACCGATCATCGTCATGTCCGCCAAGGACCGCCTCAAGGCAACCACCTCTCGCATGCGGATCAATGATCAGCTGTCCAAGCCATTCGGCCTCTCGCAACTGTACACGGTGGTCAAGCGCTGGTCCGGCGGCGCCTAAGCCCCTGGAGAGAACGCGATCCCGCTACCCCTGGGTCGGTGCTTCCTCGCCGTGGATATACCGCTTCCCTCGGAGGAGTGAGGCGACGGCGGCGATCAGTGAGATCGCGGCTGAAACATAGAAGGCGAGATGCAGCCCATCAAGGAAGGCCGGGAGAATCAAGTGGGGGAAGAAGGCGTGCCCGAACAATACGCCCCGCGTGTGATGGCTGAGATGGATGGAGGCCGAGTGGGGCACCAGGGATTGCATCGGGTTGTAGCCCAGGAAGGCCGCGAACAGCACCCCAATTGGGGGCAGATGGGAGATTTGGTGCGACAGAGCCACCGAGAGTCCATTGTGATGTAGCCCCTGATACATCACGGTAGGGAGACTGGAGGCGAGGCCGGCGGTGAGGATACTGAAGAAGAAGGCGATGCTTACCATCTGGCCCGCGTTCTGAAAGGTACCTCGCATCCCGGACGCCACGCCGCGGGCCTCCGGCGGTACTGAGTTCATGATGCTGGTGGTATTGGGGGCGGCGAAGAGTCCCATCCCGATTCCCAGAATGAGTAGGAGGGCGAAGAATATGCCCCGATTGAAGTCACCTGGCAGCGTACAAAGGGCCACGAAGCCGGCGGCGGTGATCAGCATGCCGCCGGTGGCGAACGCGCGCGCGCCAAAGCGATCGGAGAGCCAACCGGAGGCTGGACCACTGATCACGAATCCTATGAGCATCGGCATCGTGTAAATACCGGCCCAGAGCGGTGTCTCCTCGAATGAGTAGCCGTGAAGGGGCAGCCAGATACCCTGAAGCCAGATGATGAGCATGAATTGCAGCCCTCCGCGGGCCAGCGAGGCACAGAAGCCGCTGATATTCCCGGCCGTGAATATCCGGATCTTGAACAATTCCAGATGAAAAAGTGGATCGGCCACATGGGTCTCAATCCAGGCAAAGGCAGCCAAGATCGCGGCTCCCCCTACCAGGCAGCCCACTACCCAGGGATTGGTCCAGCCCATCGAACTGCTCCCATACGGCTCGATGCCGTAGGTGAGTCCAATCAAGATCGCCGTCAGCCCCACCCCGAAGGTGAGGTTGCCTGGAATATCCAGCTTCTGCCCCCGCCGGATCGTCGCTACCTCGTGGAGACCAAGATAGCCATGGATGGTTCCCACCAGGCCGAATGGCACGCTGACCAGGAATACCAATCTCCAATCAATGGTGGAAAGCCAACCGCCGAGGAGCAGCCCGCCCAGGGCGCCCACGATCGCCGCGACCTGGCTTACCCCCATCGCCGTGCCACGCTGGCTCGGAGGGAAGGCATCGGTGAGGAGGGCCGTGCTGTTCGCGAACAGGAATGCGCCTCCCACGCCCTGGACCAAGCGCAGGACCAGAATGATCGTGGCCGCCTGGTCACCCGTCCCTGGGGTGAAAGCCAGAAGGCCGGAACCGACCGTGAAGATGGCAAAGCCAAGGTTGTAGAGCTTCACCCGGCCAAACATGTCGGAGATCCGGCCAAAAGTGACCAAAAGGGTCGCGGTCACTACCATATAGCCAAGGAGAATCCACAACAGGTATCCCGACTGTCCGGGAGCAAGCGGGCTGATGCCGATCCCGCGGAAAATGGCGGGCAGCGAAATAAGCAGGATACTGCTATTAATCGAGGCAACCAGCATCCCAATCGTCGTATTGATCAGGACAGTCCACTTGTAGCGGTCCTCATGCGCGTTCGGCAGCGGCGGTACGCCGGACCGTTGCTTGATGGACGCCTGTGCACTTACTGCCGACATAGGGGCACTTCCTTCGAGTTTGAGCACATCCACTCGGCCGCGACGGGCAACGGCCTTTCTGGGCTTTGGGGTAGGGGACACGACGCCTGGAGTCATCGGCCACGGCGCTGACCATGGACCCACGCGCACCACCGTGGCATACTCATAGCGTAGCACAATAATTGTGATTATCAAGGACTATTCACTGATGGGCAAGGATGGCGCCGTCATTCCCGACGCGCTCTGGCAGGTGGGCGCGATGCTGCGCCTGCTCCGCGCGGTCGATCAACAGCTTCGCATCGCCTCGCCGGGGGCGCTCTCGCTGGCCGAACTCAGCATGCTCAGCCAGGTCCGGCAGGGCCGGATCCTGCCATCCCAGCTTGCCCGTGCACTGGGCGCCGACCCTGCCCGCGTCACCCATCTGGTGAGCCGCCTGGTGGCCGCCGGTGCCCTCACCCGGACCCTCGACCCGTCCGACCGCCGCTGCTGGCGTCTCGCCGTCACTGACCACGGACTGGCACTCCTTGACGCGGGCCGCGATAGCATGCAGACCGCCCTCGAAAGTCTTCTGGCCCACCTCACGGAGGAGGAACGATCGGCCATGAGCGTAGGGCTCGCGGGAGTGCGCCGAGTGCTCGCCCCGGAAACCGCGGGGCGCTGACAGGGTGGCCACCGCTCGGTCCCAAAGTGGGATGCGGTACACTCCCCCCAGGGCGGAGGAGAGTCATGGCGACTACACGGCCGTTCGACATCTTCGAGGTGCTTGACCGAATCAGCCGTGCCGTGGAAGGCTTCCCGCGGGCGGCGCTATTCGAGCTTTATGATGAGGGCTTCCGGGATCCATTCCAGCAGTTGGTCGCTTGCATGATCTCGATTCGCACGCTCGATGAAACGATGCTTCCGATCGCGCGCCAACTCCTCGCTAGAGCGGGCACGGCGGCCGCCATGGCCGCGCTGTCGATGGGGGAGATAAACGAGCTTATCGCGAGATCCACCTTCCACGAGCAGAAGGCGGCCCGCATCTCCGCCATTGCGAAGCTGGTCGACCGGGAGTTCGCCGGGGCCCTTCCCTGTGACTTTGATCGCCTGGTAGCCCTGCCTGGAGTGGGGCCGAAGTGCGCCAATCTGGTGCTGGGCATCGCCTGCGGCCAGCCGGCAATCGCCGTGGATATTCATGTGCACCGGGTGACGAATCGCTGGGGCTACGTGCGCGCGTCTACTCCCGAGGGGACCATGGAGGCTCTGAAGCTGGTGTTGCCTCAGCCGTATTGGGTAGAGATCAATCGACTCCTGGTCCCATTCGGCAAGCACATCTGCCTCGGGCCGCGCCCGTGCTGCTCGACCTGTCCTGTGCTGGCCATGTGCGAGCGCCGAGGGGTAACGCGCAGCCAGTAAGGGAGACATCAGCAATCCGTTCCGATTGAAGCGTGTCTCTTCTCCCTGCTACAATCCGCCACATGCGTATTCCCGAGCTTATCCGAACGATGTGGGGGCGACCGCGTGAGGGAATCCACTGATCCAGCGCTATCCCGGAGCAAAATCCCATCGGGCCCCTTCCGTTGGATCATACTCTTCGCCGAGAAGATGCGAGCCCGTGGCGACTTCCGCCGAGAGCGCCTCATGTATACTGCCCTGGAGGCACTGGAGATTCGCGAGAAGGAGCCGGAACGCGCCCTCAAACTCTATAACCAGGGTCGGGATGAGGCGGTCGCGCTCCGAGAGTCCTGGTGGATCTTGTTCTTCGATTACCTCCGCCTTCAGATCATCACCGGGCCTTTGGGCGAACTGGCCGAGGGTCTGAAAATCGCCATGGCGGGAGTGGCGGAAGCCGACAAGCCGCTCTACGCCCGGTTCCCCCAACGGGTCTGTCTCCATGAGGATGTCATCCGCATCCAGTGTGGGATCGACCCGCTCGGGTTCGCTCCGCAAATCGAGGATGGGATTGACTTCATGACCAGGAGCCTGGCTCCGGATTCGCTCTGTCATGATTGTTTGCGGGGAGTGAAAATCCGCTATTTCCTGGAAGTTGGGCGATGGGAAGACGCGCGAACCCTCTTGCTGGAGAGTCTCGCTTCCCCGGTCCGTGGGATGAACCCCGTCACGCCTCAAAATGAGCGGCACATGGTGGGTCAGAAAATCACCACCGAGAAGATCCGAGCGGCGGAATATACCCAACTCTGCGTCGTGGCCTGGAATCGCGACGAATCGGAGAACTTACGCTCCTGGGCACTGGAGGGGGAGGCGACCGGACGCCGGGTCGACGAATACGCCTGCATCGCGGAATGCTTGATGTGGCAGGCAGTACTGGCACGCAGGGACGGCGACGCGTCGGCCGCCCAGCGGCTCTGTCATCGCGCGATTCAAGAGAATAAGCAGAGCTTGTGGATCGCGGGAACCGCCTACTTCGATGCCCTCTGTCTTTTTTATGAGGAGAGTGGTGACCTCAGACTGGCTTGCCAGGCGCGGGCGCACCAACTCAATCTCTTGCGCGGTAAAGGCCAGATCTTTGTCGAGGTTCGCGCGCACGCCGAGCGCTGCCGTCTGCTGAGCCGCATGGGCCACTCACTGGAGTCCGCCCTCCCGGCCGCCCGTGACGCGGCCAACTTTCTCATCTATCCAGAGCCCGCCCTGGAAACGCTTGAACGTATCGCGCGCGGCGAAAACGGTGATTAAAGCCCGCGCTTGTAATAACCCGCTAGCTCGGTATAGGTGAGGCCGCTGAGCGGTTTGCCCCGGAGCGTTCCGGTAAACCGGCCGCTCCCTTCCCAGTAAGTGCTGAATGGATCTACCTGATCGACGATTTCTTGATTCGGCACCAGTGTGTTTACAACTCCCTTCAGGCCGAGGCTGGGGATGGCGATTTTCCAGGATAGCGGATAGGTGATATGGCTGCGCCGGCTCGACCAGACCTGGCCGAGCGGAGTCATCGCGGCATCGCGGGTAAAGCGTGGCGAATCGTGGGCGAAGCTGATCGTGGCATACTTGGCCCCTGACCGGGGACCGCTGAGAAAATTTACCAGTGAAAGGCTGGTTCCGTTCGCCAGTTGAATGGCCATCCAATCCCAACCCTTCTGCGTTGTCCAGGTCCACCGGCCCCATTGGTGGTCCATCCAGGAGAGCCCAGTTACCACCAGCCTGTGCCCACGCAGGAGGAGCGTACCCGTGGTCATCAGATTGGTCAGGCTGTAATAGTAGGAATAGCCATCACCGATCCGCTCCAGACCGTTCCCCCCTTCCAGGAGCGGGGGCCGCGCGGTCGTCACCTTGAGATCCAGTGAGCCGCTGGGCATGCGGGCGGAAAGGCGGTACGCAAGTCCCTGGCCGGGCTCGGTAGCGATGGACAGGTACGCCGGTGGGGCGGTCAGGCGTAGGTTAAGAGTGTGAGTGGACAGGACCGGCGTGCCCGCCGAGGGCATGAGGTATTGAACCGTGGAATAGAAGCGCTTATGCGTCTCGTCGGTGATCGCGAGGTCGATCCGATAGAGGGTATTCACCGTGAGAAAGGGATCCAGCTCGCGAGCGTTGCCAAACTTAAAGGTCACCATCTCGAAGCCATAGCGCGCGCCGGCCGCGTCACGGAGATGCCCGGTGATATACCACCACTCGTTGGGCGACTTTGGGTGCATGGCGGCGTCCGCCGGGAGGCGGATGGATTTGAACGCCAGTGAGGCAGCCCCGCCTTTGGGAAGACCAGCCAGGCACAACGCCAGCAAAAGCACGGCGATCCACGACCTACGCGCCGCCCAAGCCCAACCGTGGGAGCGGCAAAGCAGCTTCCCCAAAGGCTCTCTTCCCCTCACGGCCCCTCGGCTCTCCTAACGGCGCCAAACCCGCGCCACCAGTATGATAGCCGAAGAGGTCCCGATCACAACTCCATCCCGAAGTGGGCTGCTACGGGGCCGCCGATGTAGCCGAGCCCGAACCATCAGCCTTGGCGGCCACGGGCGAGGAAGCTGGGTGATCCTTCGGGGCACCCTGAAGGTCGGCGGTCCGAATCTGGGTGAGCATCCGCGCCAAATCATAGGGCCACGGCTTGAGGCCCATGGCAAGAGCGTTCACCTGGGCGCCGATCATCAAGACCAGCGAGAAGAACCAGAACCAGGTGATCATCACGATCACCGTCCCGATGGCCGCCGTTCCGTACTGGCTGGTCCCAATGAAGTGGGCTGTGTAGAAAGGGAAAATCGTGTTGATGAGGGCCATAACAATTGCCGCCACAATCGCTCCCCGCCAGGCATGCCGCCAGGAAATCGGCATATTGGGGACGATGACATAAATGGCCATGAAGAGAATGAAGAGGGCACCCAAACTGGCGGCTAGGCCGAGGATAACCGGGAGTGGTCCGCTCAGCCCTGCCGGGAGCACCGTGCCGAGCGTCGTGCTGGCGCTCCCAAGCAAAATGGATGAGACGAATGAAAGGGGCAGCAGCACCACGAATAGGAGAATCATCACCAGGGACATGAGCTTTTGCGGGATGAAATCGCGCGTCCGCACACGATAGACGATCGCGAACGCATTCTCCATCGTGCCGAAAAGATTGGATCCACCCCACAGGAGCCCAGCCACGCTGATCACCGTGAGGATCCCGTAGCTCGCGCGAACCTTGGCGAGCAAGGAGGTGACGTTGATGCTCTTGGCTACGCTTCCCGGCAGAATCCTGTTCACCTGGTTCGCGAAGTCGGCAGTGTGACCCGACAGGGAGGGAACCAGGGCCAGAATGGTGAAGAGGGCCAGCAGTAAAGGGAAAATCGAGGTAAGCACGTTATAGGACAACATGGACACGAGATTCATGGTCCAGTCATTGGTGAACTTGGCATAGGCACGCTTGCCTGTCCCCAGTGCTTCCTTGGCGTCGCCCACTGCGTCCGCCTCAAGCTCGGAACGAGAAGGCACCCGTATTCCCTGCCCCTTTTGATTCGACGAGCCAAGATCCGCCGCCTCTGACTTGTGGCGGCCAACGTGCGCTGTACTCATGTCCGTCTCTCCGCTTGAAGTGGGGGTACCGGGTACCCTCTGGGTGATGGGTGCCCTGGTTCAGACCATCGAGGGCACCCGCAAGAGATGCCCCTACTCAACCGCATTATTGATATCACTCTGCCACACCCGCGCGCGTTAGTGATCGGCTGTATGGGGTAGCCCAGGCGAGAAACGTGGCTAGTCCTATTTCGTACTAAGCCACTTTGATCCCTTGAACCATGCGATTGGTGGTTCCATGAAGCCATGCCTTTTGCCATTGTATGAGCAGGGAATGCGGTGCGCGGCATCCCTCGGGTGATGAACGTAATTTGGAAAGGACGATCATGGCGAAGAAAAAGGAACAGCCTCCGCGCGGCGTGGGCCCGAAGGAGGAACGCCAGCACGAACATATCAAGGACGACGCGGACAAGAGCGGCTATTACGGCGACCGAGTTGAAGAGGTAGCCGCCCGCAGCGTTATGAAGCATCACCAGTCCGGCGAGTAAGGTGCCGCGTCTGTCCGAACTGCTGGCAACGCATGTCCATGACCAACGCGGTACGCTCGTGGGTCGCGTGAGCGATCTGGTGGCACGGAGCCGCGGAGTGCGGCCGCCTTTACTGGCCGGCCTGCTCGTCCGGCGCACGGGCTCGGACTTCTTTTGTGATGGCGCGGGCATGGCGTGGTCGGATGCGGATGCCGGTTCCTGGGTCGTTCGCGCGGACGGCGTGGCACCGTTCGCTCGTCGAGCCGGCGAGTGGTTGTTGGCCCACGATCTGCTCGACCATCAAGTCATCGATCTGCGCGATGTAGGCACGGCCCGCGTGAACGACATTCTCCTGACTGAGGAGCCGGAGGGCTGGCAGCTCGACGCGGTTGACCTGGCGGCCGGCGCCCTGTTGCGCCGATGTCTCCCCAGGTTTCTCAGATCCGGTGGAGGTGAGCACCATATCTTACCGTGGCGAGATTTGGAGGTCCTCGGCTCCGATATGAACGGCGGGAAATGGGCCCGCCCAGAGCATTCACGGCTGGCGCGGCTGCACCCGGCGGACATCGCGCGAATCGCGGAACTGCTCCCCACCTCACAGGTGCTGGAACTGATCGAATCGCTGTCCGACAGGTTGGCGGCCGATGTCATGGAAGAGATGGACGAGCACCTGCGAGGAGCGGTATTCGCGGAGTTGTCGCCTGAGCGGGCGGTTCGGATTCTGGACCAGATGGCCCCGAATGCCGCCGCCGATATTCTCGCGCATGTTCCCGCTCCGCTCACCAGTCTCATTCTCCAGGGTCTGCCGTCTGGACGAGGTGCCGATATCCATGCCTTGCTTACCTATGCCAAGGATACGGCCGGCGGCCTGATGACCACCGCCTACGTGGTCGCCCCGAGATCTCTTCCCACACGCGGCGCGGCGGAGTTCCTCCGGTCCCAGATCGCCCGACCTGATTGGGTGTATTACGTCTATGTAGTCGAGGATCTGAAAGAAAGAAAGCTAGTCGGGGTCTTTACCCTTCGTGACCTGCTGCTGGCCGGACAGGAGGGTACCGTCGAAGACATTATGTCCACAGACATTCGCTCCGCCAAGCCGGATACACCCGCCAAAAATGTGGCCCAAACGATGTCGGAATACAATCTGATGGCTTTGCCGGTCACGGATCCCAAAGGGCGGTTGTTGGGGATCGTGGCGGTGGATGACGCGCTGGCAGTGATTCTGCCCAACGAGCTACGCCGCCGGGTGCCCCGTGTCTTCAGTTAGTCCTGTGTCTCCCATCAATGAAGCGGACGGGCCCTCCCCTCGGTTACAGCTCGGTCCCTTGGGGCGCGCTCGACGGTTTATCGGAGCGGTGCGACGGCCGCGAACCGGGCCCCTGGTCTATCTGGCGGCCCTCGGGCCGGGGCTCATCGCGGCGAACGCGGGGAATGACGCTGGCGGCATCGCGACCTACTCCTCGGTGGGCGCCTCGTATGGGTACCGCCTCCTGTGGATGATCCTCCTGATTACGGTGTCATTGGCGCTCGTGCAGGAGATGTGCGCCCGGATGGGAGCGGTGACCGGCAAGGGGCTCAGCACGCTGATTCGCGAACACTTCGGCATTCGCTGGGTGGGGTTCGCCATGCTGGCGCTCCTGATTGCCAATGGTGGCACTGCTATTTCGGAGTTCGTGGGGATCGGGGCGGCGCTGGGATTGGTGGGGATTCCCCGCCTGCTTGGCGTACCGGCCATGGCTCTGTTGATCTGGCGGCTGGTCGCCCGCGGCTCCTATCGGCGGGTCGAAGTGATCTTTCTCCTCATGACTCTTGCCTTCTTTGCCTACCCTATTTCAGCCTTTCTCGCTCATCCTAATTGGGGATCCGCGGCCCACAACACGATAGTTCCTTCCTTCTCGTTCCAGTCCGCATACATCTTTGCCTTCGTCGCCACGGTGGGAACCACGGTCACACCCTATATGCAAGTGTATTTGCAGTCGAGCGTGGCCGAGAAACGGGTCGCCATGCGCGACTACAAGTTCACCCGCCTTGATGTCTACAATGGCACCTTCTTCGGCAATCTGGTCTCCGCCTTTATCATTATCTGCACGGGCGCCACCCTGTATCGACATCACATCCAGGTCACTCTGGCGTCCGATGCCGCGCTCGCCCTGGCGCCGTTGGTAGGCTCGTACGCGAAATACGTGTTCGCCGTCGGTCTCTTCGGCGCTTCCATGCTCGCGGCGGCCGTACTTCCCCTGGCTACCAGCTATTCCTTGACCGAAGCGTTTGGTCTCCGGCATGGGGTCCATACACGGGTACGGGAGGCGCCCGCCTTCTGGACGATCTTTACCAGCCTGATCGCCGCCGGAACGATCATCGGGGTGATCCTTCCCACGACCATGGTGGTGCAATTATTGCTGGGTGTTCAGGTGGTGAACGGCGTCCTCCTTCCAGTCCTTCTCGTTTTCATCATCAAGCTGGTGAATGATCCGGAGGTGATGGGCGAGTACCGGAACGGCCACGTCCACAACATCCTCGCCTGGGCCACCGTGGCCGCCATTGGCACTCTCTCAATTCTCATGGTGCTGACTACGATTCTGCCCGCGGTGGGGGTGCCCATTAACCTGTAACCAACGCCCAACTGGGAGCGCGAATGTATGAAGGATCAGCCCCGGTTTTAAGTGGCTAACTTGTATCATGAATACAATGATTGGAGAAACCGATGGAATACACGCGACTGGGCCGAACTGGACTGAAAGTGAGCCGCCTCTGCCTTGGCACGATGAACTTTGGTCCACAGACCAGTGAGGCGGACAGTTTTCGCATCATGGACCGCGCCCACGAGCGCGGGATCAACTTCTTCGACACGGCCAACCGCTATGGCCAGATGAATGGGGTGGGTCAGATTGGCGCGACCGAGGAGATCATTGGCCGATGGTTTAACCAAGGCGGTGGCCGCCGAGACCGGACGGTCCTGGCGACCAAGATTTACGGCCAGATGGGTGACTGGCCGAACGAGAGCGGGGTGAACGCGCTCTCGCTCAAACGGCAATGCGAGGCTAGTCTCCGCCGACTGCGAACTGACTACATCGACATCTATCAGATGCATCACATTCCGCGCGGGACACCCTGGGAAGAAATCTGGCAGGGGATGGAGCAACTGGTACGCGAGGGAAAGATCCTCTACGTCGCCAGTTCCAACTTTGCCGGCTGGCATATTGCTCAGGCAAACGAGGCGGCGAAAGCGCGCCACTTCATGGGCCTGGTCTCCGAGCAAAGCCACTATCATCTGCTCGAACGCACGGTTGAACTCGAGGTGGTCCCCGCTTGCCGGGCCTACGGGCTCGGCCTGATCCCGTGGAGCCCACTTGGTGGCGGCCTGTTGGGGGGAATCTTGCGAAAAGCCGCCGAAGGGCGACGCGCGTCCGCGCAAGTGGTGGCGAACATCGAGGCGAATCGGCCGGCGCTCGAAGCCTACGAGGGACTGTGCCGGGATCTCGGCGAGCAGCCGAGCGACGTGGCCCTGGCCTGGCTCCTCAACAATCCAGTGGTCACCGCCCCGATCATCGGACCTCGCACCCTGGAGCAACTGGACGGTTCCCTTCGCGCGCCAACCATGTCGCTCACGCGCGAGACCCTGGAGCGCCTGGAGGAGATCTTCCCTGGCCCCGGCAAGGGCCATGGCGCTCCGGCCCCCGAGGCATACGCCTGGTAGAGCCCGGTCATCCCGGAACACAGGCGGCAGTTCGCTCGTGTTCCGGCCCGTTCGGCGCCGCCTAAGAAGCCACCGCCGGGGAGCGCGAGTATCTTGATCACCTCATCGGCGTGTCCGATATGCGATACCATCGTTGCGCCTGGCGGCTCCAGTATACGGGCGGTCGTCCCTGGCGCCGACGCGCCGGTGCGAGTCGGATAGCCGCTGCTTGTTGAGCGCTCCCACGTGGGGGACAGTCCGTCACAGGTTCCAGACACACCTCCTGGTTGTCGCCCTTTGCGAGAAATGTGGATACTGATCCGGTCTAAAGATCACCCAGAAAGACCCGTGGATAGCGCATACCGTTAAAGTCCTCGGTAGCGGTGGTGTAGGCGCCCGTCTGCAGGAAGACGAGGCGGTCATCAATCTTGAGCGGCGGCAAGGGTACGTCGTGGGCAATGATGTCGGAGCCGTCACAGGTTGGCCCCGCAAGGGTGACATGGCTCAGACCGTTGGTCGGGAGAGAACCGGCAAGGATGTCCCGCTCGCGGTAGACGCGATAGGCAATCCCTTCCAGCGTTTCATGTAAGCCGTTGAATACCCCGGAATCCAGATACGCATAAGGGTGGCCATAACGAAGAGCGGTGCCAAGTACGGTGCTGACCAGGGCGGCGGTCCGATCGGTCACGATGCGCCCAGGCTCTATCGCCAGGACCGGATTCGGCGTCGAACCAGCGCCGAAGAGATCGTGGGCCGCGTGGAGGATCGGCGGCGCCAGATCCTCTACCGCCGGCACCGGATGGGTGTATGCCACCGGGAATCCGCCGCCGATGTCCAGCAAGGAGAGCGGCATCCCCTCCGCCGCCGCGTGCGCCCACAGCGGCCGCACATGGGCGATGGCGGCCAGCCATGCCGATGCTTCGAGACACTGGGAGCCAACATGAAAGCTGATGCCCCACGGTCGAAGGCCGAGCCGGCTGCCTTGACGCAGGAGAGCAAGGACTTCGGCATGGTCGGCACCAAACTTCTGTCCCATTCCAGCCACCGCGCGAGCCGGTGGGACCGCCGCGCGGACAATCAGGCGCGCTCCCGGCGCGTGGCAGGCCACGCTCTCCACCTCGCCCGGGCTATCAGCCACCATCAGGTCCACTCCCGCGCTCGCGGCCGCCCGAATCGCCTCGGCCCGCTTGAAAGGGGCACTGAAAATCAGGTGCTCCGGCGTGAACCCGGCCTCCAGGGCGGCCCGCAGTTCGGGGCCAGACGCGATGTCGATGCCGCCCCCAGCCGCCCGCACCGCGCCAAGAACGGCGACATGAGGGTTGGCCTTCATGGCATAGAAGAGCGCCGCCCGAGGAAAGGCGCGGGCGAAACGCAGAACGTTTGCCTGCGTTTCCGCCGAGGACAGGACCATCAAAGGCGTGGGGCACTCGGCGCCCGCGCGGAGGAGGGCGACGATCTCATCGGACACCAGGGGCTCGGACAGGCGCGGAACGCGCGGGGCGGGCTCAGGCATGTATTGGTTTCCCTCGAGAGCACTATCGCGGCGGCCAGTCATGGTTGCGGCAGGCAGGCACGGAGCAAGAAAGGGTATGATACTCTAATCTGGAGTACCATTATGGACGACCCACACGACCGCGAGCACCTACATCGTCTCATTGGCCGGGTACGGGACGCTCTGGCCGCGGCGCAAGCACAGAGCGGCGCCGATCCCGCGGTACAGGCGACTCGGGTGGTCGGCCTCCTCCGCATGCAGGCCAGCCTGGAACGGAAACTCGCCGACCACGACGCCGCGGCGGCGTGGATCGAGCCGCACGAAGTCCTGGGATCCGCGCCTGAGGTCGCCAGTCTCGACGGTGACCAATCGCTGGATGAGAAGCGACGCCAGTATCAGGTTCTAGAGGCCGAGATCAGCAGAACCCGAAGCAAATTGCCGCAGATGCGGGCCGACTTGACCATTGCCGCGTATCATGCCCTGGCCGACCCATCCGAGATCCAGCGGAAACAAAGCGAGGTGGACAGCCTGGTCCAGAAGATCGGGTTTTGGATCGCCCGGCGCGATTCTCTGGCCCGGAAAATCAGCCGGCAGGACGGTTGATTCCCGCCATCGACCGAGTCGCCCGGCTCACGAAGCCTGTCGCTCCCAGAGATGGGTCAGCCAGGTCGGCGCGGGCGAACCGACGAGCGTGGTCAACTCGGTTGGGGTGACAAAGCGGAACTGGTCGATCTCTACTCCATCTGGGGACGGCGTGCCGGCAATCGTCGCCTTAAAGTACAGGGTGAGATGACCGTCCTCGACTTCACTCTCGATCAGGGGGCCAATGAGCGCCTCCGTGCCCAATTCCTCTCGTAGCTCACGCTCCAGGGCGGCGTACGGTTGTTCACGCTTGCCGACCAGCCCGCCCGGCAGTCCCCAACCCTGTCGGCGGTAGCTATGATGAGCCACCAGCACCCGACCGCGCGAGTCGCTAATCACGGCACAGGCGCCCAGAGTGACCTGGCGGGCCGCCAGCCTGAAGGCTAGGCGGCGGGCACGATGGGGGAGGAGTGGCCACAGCTTGTACACCAGCCTTCGCCCGAGCGAGGCGGAGGCCGTATGGCCTGGGATAGGACGAATTGGGAGGTGATCCAGGCGGTCCTCGTCCACTGCCGGCCCCGCCTTGAATCGCGCATGGCTGATTGTTACGCTCATCTCTCATCTTGCCTTCCATGTGCTGAATGGGTGACTTCCCCATCCCTGTCGCTAGCGTAGAGGCAAGATATGACAGGATTATGCTCTGGTCGTGCCGGAAGGGCGACGAAAATGTGACGGAAATGTGCGGCGCGATACAGCCTCACATCTCCAGAATGACCACCCCATACGGCTCCACGGTCACGACCCCGCCTACCGCCGCGCCGATCAGGATGTCGACATGGGGACTCAACAGGACCACCAGTTGGGTCCGCCCAGAGTAATTGAGGAGAAACCACAGGCTAGTTCCGGTCTCTGGGCGAGCGCGGATACATAGTTCAATCTCCTCGGCCAGCGTCATCAAGCCATCCGCCGGCGACCGGATGCCGCATAGGTCGATCAGGGTGTTCACGACGACCTCATTGAAGGCGGCGCCATGGTAATAAACCCATCCGGTACCAAAACTCCGCCGGGTGATGGCCGGGGCGCCCGCGTAGTACGCGCCATGGTAGCGCGCCAGCACCGAGGTGTCAGGGGAGGAAGGAACGAGAATATCATTAAAGCCATCCGCCGTGGTCGACACGGCGTCGATTCCCTCCGCCCAGATCAGTTGCGGTGCCTCCTGGTGGGGACCAATCAGGGTGAAATCCTCGACCCGCACGCCGCTGAGATCGGCGAACGGACCTGGCAGTGGTTGCATTGGGCAATGGCCGCGCCGGTCCTTATAGCCGGAGCGGCAGCCGAGAATCAGCGTCCCTCCCTGGTGGACATAGTCCGACAGCAGCACTGCCACGCGCGGGTCCGCGATCGCGGGATGGGGATAGATGAGCACCTTGTAGTGGCGCAAATCGTCGCCCGTCGTGGTCTCCCGCAAAAAGAGAACATTGATCGGGACGTGCCGATACTGCAGGGCCTTATTCCAGGCAGTGGTACTCCTCTGTTCCAAGGGGCCGTGCCAGATGTCCAGTTCACCGTCCCAGAGATTGTCATAGTCCTTCAGAATAGCGACCTCGGCCTGAAACTCACTGCCGGCCACGACATTCCCGATCGCCGCGAACTCGGCGCCGATCCGTCCCAATTCGGTCACTCGTCGGTTTGGCTGGTTATCCTGGTCGTTGAGCCCGTGCCAGTAGATCTCGGTCCCCATGGTCGCGGTACGCCAGCGGAAATACAGCACCGCGTCCGCGCCATGAGCCACCGACTGATAGGTCCACAGCCGCATCTGTCCCGGTCGCGGCGCCGGTGTCGCCAAGCGGTTGACCCAGCCATTGGGACCAGACTGCTGTTCCATGACGCAGAATTGGGGCGAAACATCTCGTACCACACTGAGGTTCCAGCTCCATTTGCGGTCAAGAAGCGGCTCCGGACCCTCGTCCGGCCAGATGGTGGCAAGATTGGGATACGAGTCATAGGAGAGAAAGTCGAGCCCCTCCTCGGTCATCCGATGACTATCCAGATGGCCAAACAGCCCATTGGTGGTGATCCAGTGGCGCGGCGCGATCCGGCGAATGATCTCGGCCTGCAAGGTGACGAAGGAAATAGCGCTGTCCGAGAAGAAGCGCTTCTCGTCGAGGGCCTGGTGCGGATTCGGCGAATCGCTGACCGTGGGCCGCGTCAGATGGACCTGCCCCCAGTCGGTGTAGGTCTGGCTCCAGAATACGGTGCCCCACGCCAGGTTCAGGTGCTCCAGATCCCCATACCGGCACCGTAGCCAGGTGCGGAAGGCCGCGTGATCGGCGTCGGAGTAAAAGACGTTGACCTCGCAGTTGATCTCGTTATCGATCTGCCAGCCGACGATGGCCGGATGATCCTTGTAGTGTTCGGCCATGGCGGTCACGATACGGGCCGCCAGATCACGGTAGATCGGCGCGTTGTAGTTGTAGTGCCTTCGCTGCCCATGCTGATACCGCACGCCCGCGCGCGACACATTGAGTGCCTCGGGATGGGCGTAGGTCAGCCAGGCGGGCGGAGTAGCGGTGGGAGTGCCCAGGATTACCCGCAAGCCATGCTCGTGCGCCAGGTCGAGGGCCTGGTCAAAGAGCGAGAAGGAGTACGTGCCTGCCACGGGCTCGAAAATTGACCAGGCGAACTCGCCCACCCGAATGATCGAGAGCCCAAGCTCGCGCATCCGGCGAAAGTCGTCCGCCCAGAGGCTTTCTTTCCAGTGCTC
>DATLQX010000303.1:0-19022 GCA_035534995.1 Chloroflexota bacterium
CCGGCAATCGCCCCAACCGCTACCCTGGACGCGGTCTCGCGGGCACTCGCGCGCTCCAGCACGTTCCGCACATCGCTATGGCCGTATTTGAGGGTACCAGCCAGATCGGCATGGCCGGGCCGCAACTTGGTCACTTCCTCGCCCAGATCGCCGGGGGTGACCGACATCCGCTCCTGCCAGTCTTTCCAGACCCGATTGGCGATGGTCAGGCTGATCGGACCGCCCAGGCTCAAGCCGCCGCGGACCCCGCCCACGATTTCCCCGTGGTCGCGCTCCATCTTCTGGCGTTCACTCCGCCCGTGGCCGAGTTGCCGGCGCCCCAAGTGGGCGTCGATGGCGGCCCCATCGACCGGCACCCCGGCGGGGAAGCCATCCACGATCACCGTCAGTTGTGGTCCGTGCGATTCGCCGGCGGTCAGGAAACGGAGCATGAGGCACGCAACTCCCTTACATACTCACTGATCGCCGCCGCCCGCCCCTCGGGCTCGGTCCGGTCGATCAGATCGATCAACGCGCTGGCTACCACCGCCCCATCGGCCAGGCCGGCCAGGGCCCGGAGGTGTTCTGGGCGCGATATACCAAAGCCTACCACTAATGGAACCTCGGTGAGGGCCCGGACCCGGCGGAGAAAATCGGGCAGGGCGCCGGACAGCGAGGCGCGGGCGCCGGTGACCCCGGTCAGGGCCATGCAGTAGATGAATCCAGAGGCCGCGGCGGCGGTGCGGGTGATCCGCTCCTCGGTTGAGGTGGGAGACAGCATATAGATAAGATGAACGCCGACCCGTGCCAGCGCCGCCGCCAGTTCATCCGCTTCCTCGATTGGCAGATCGGGGACGATCACCCCCGCGATCCCCGCCGCCGCCGCCCGTTCGGCGAACCGGGCCAGTCCCATGCGGAAGACCGGATTGCAGTAGGTCATGATCACCAGGGGAATGGTGGTAGCCGCGGCGATCTTCGCCGCTAGATCAAAGGCCCCGCCCACGGTCATCCCCGCGTCGAGCGCCTGCTGACTCGAACGCTGAACTGTCGGACCATCACCCAGCGGATCGGAAAACGGCACCCCCAGTTCGAGGATGGTCGCCCCGCTGTCGGCTAGAAGCGGCGCCCAGGCGAGGTTGGTGGCCGGATCAGGGTAGCCGGCGGTCTGGTACATGACCAGAGCCAATTCGCGGTTGGTTCGGAGCGCGGCAAACTGCCGATCGAGCCCGTTCTGTACCGCCGTGATAGTTGTCATCACTACTTCCCCTCCCCGCCTGTCGCCAATCCCAGGGTCAGCCCCAGTGCCTGGGCCACCGTCTGCATATCCTTATCCCCCCGCCCGGAGAGATTGATCAAGACTGAGCGATCCGGACTCAGCCGGCTCGCCAGTGCGGCCCCATGCTGGACCGCATGGGCGCTTTCCAGGGCTGGGATGATCCCTTCGGTTTCGCTCAGGAGCCGCAGGGCGGCCAGCGCCTGCTGGTCGTCCACCGCGACATAGTCGGCCCGCCCGGTGTCCTTAAGATAGCTCAGTTCCGGCCCCACCCCAGGGTAATCGAGGCCGGCGGAAATACTGTGGGTACCGAGCACCTGGCCGTCCTCATCCTGGAGTAGATAGCTTCGCGCCCCGTGCAGGACGCCCGGCGCCCCCGCCACCAGGGTCGCCGCGTGTTTGCCGCCGGCAATGCCGCTCCCGGCCGCCTCCACTCCAATCAGGCGCACCGAGGGATCGGGGACGAAGGCATGGAAGATCCCCATGGCATTGCTGCCTCCGCCCACGCAGGCCACCACGTAATCCGGGAGCCCCCCCATCTGGTCGAGCATCTGCGCCCGCGCCTCCTTGCCGATCACGGACTGGAAATGGCGGACCATCAGCGGGTACGGGTGCGGGCCGGCCACCGTGCCCAGCATGTAATAGGTACCCGCCACGTTGGTCACCCAATCGCGGATCGCCTCGTTGATCGCGTCCTTCAGGGTCGCGGTCCCCGAATGGACAGGCCGCACCTCCGCGCCCAGCAGCTTCATCCTCAACACGTTCAACGATTGGCGCTGGATGTCCTCCGCCCCCATGTAGACGATGCACTCGATCCCGAGCAAGGCGCACACGGTCGCGGCGGCGACCCCGTGCTGTCCCGCCCCGGTCTCCGCGATCAGCCGCTGCTTTCCCATGTGCTGGGCCAGCAACCCCTGGCCCAGCGCATTATTGATCTTGTGCGCCCCGGTATGGGCCAGATCCTCGCGCTTCAGGTAGACGCGGGCGCCGCCCATCCGTTCGGTCAGGCGGGCGGCGTACTGCAAGGGAGTGGGCCGGCCCACGAAATCGCGGGCCAGTCCCGCCAGTTGAGCGGTGAATCCTGGATCAGACCGCGCCTCCTTGAAGGCAGCGACCAGCTCCTCAAGAGCGGGCATCAGGGTCTCGGGCACGAACTGCCCGCCAAAGGCCCCGAAGTATCCTGCCTCCGCCGTCAGGTTATAGTCCTCAAGCGAACTCATCGCTTCCTTGGTTTGTATGGCCATCTCCGTTTCCTTTCCTCATGAAGAGCGTCTTTTACCTGACGGCCTGATCCTGATCCACGCCCTATCGGGTCGGTTTTTGGTAGGGGCACCCCTTGTGGGTGCCCTGGGGCGGGCCACCAAGGGCACCCACAAGGGGTGCCCCTACCCAGTTGCCTCCCAGTTCCAAGCTCCTTGAGAAAAATGTAGGTAATGATTAAGCCCGAACGCCGCGGTTTCACGTCCCGCCTCCGCGCGCCTGGCGAGCGAACGCGGCCATCCGCGCCGGATCCTTCCAGCCATCTCGTTCGATCCCACTGCTGACATCGACTCCGGCGGCGCCGGTGATCGCCAGCGCCTCCCCTACATTCTCCGGGTCCAGGCCGCCGGCCAGGAAGACCGGTCCCGGTGCCTGCTTGATAATCGCCGCCGCGAGTTCCCAGTCCGCCCGTACGCCGCTGCCCCCTCCTTCCCTGGACCATGAATCGAGCAGAAACGCCGCCGCGCGCGGGTAGCGATCCATCTCCCGCAGCGTAGCTTCCGCCGTGCCGTCGGGCTTCAAGTGGAGCGTCTTGATATACGGGAGTGATAAGTTTCCCGCCTGGGCCGGAGGTTCCACTCCACTCAATTGGACCGCCGCAAGACCTACCGCGCCGGCAATCTCCTCTATTTCCACCACGGTCTGGTTGACGAACACCCCCACCAGGGGCGGATGCGTGCCTGCCTCGGCGAGAAGCGCCGCCGCGTCGGGCGCGTTCACCCGCCGGCGGCTGGGCGCGAAGACCATCCCGATAGCGTCCGCGCCCGAGTCGCGAGCCGCGATGACGTCCATGGCCCGGCGCAAACCGCACATCTTGATCAGCGGCAGGTTGTCCGAGCGGATACCGAGGACCGTGTTCACGGCAACCCCGCCAGTTCCGCCAGGAGGCATTCGGGTTCAGCCGCCCGCGCCAGGGCCTCGCCGACCAATACCGCGTCCACCCCGGTCGCCCGCATGGCCCGCGCATCCTCCACGGTCTTGATCCCACTCAGCGAGGCCACCACTGTACGGGGGGCCAGGAGTGGCCGGAGTCTGGCCGTGGTCTCCATGTCCACGGTAAAGGCGCGGAGATTCCGATTGTTGATCCCTACCAACGGCGCGTCCAGGTCGCGGGCCAGCCGCGCTTCGTCCTCAGTGCACACTTCCACCAGGGCGCCCATCCCCAGATCGGTCGTCACACGCAGCAGTTCGGTCAGGCGCGCGGCGGATAGGGCGGCGACAATCAGCAAGACCAGGTCGGCCCCGGCCGCGCGGGCCTCATGGACCTGGTAGGGATCGATGATAAAGTCTTTCCGTAACAGGGGGATCGAGACTGCTTTCCTGGCCGCCTCCAGATCGGCGAGCGACCCCTGAAAGTAGGGACCGTCGGTGAGGACCGAGATGGCAGCCGCGCCCCCGGCGGCGTAGCGGCGCCCTTGAGAAGCGGCGTCCAGGCCCCCGGCGAAGACCCCGGCGCTCGGGGAGGCCCGCTTCACCTCGGCGATCACCCGCAGCCGCTCGCCCCGCAACGCGGCCAGAGCGGGGAGCGGCGGTGGGGCGGCGCGGGCGCGCTCCTCCATGACCGCGTGAGGCAACGCCGCCTTCGCGGCCGCCACCTCCGCTTCCTTGTCCCTGAGGATCCGGCTCAGGAAGTCGCTTGCCACTGGCTGAAGTGTATCCATTGGTCCAGTTTCTCCAATGCCTTCCCCGATTCGATCACCGCTAACGCTTGCCGTACTCCATCCTTCAGGTCCGCCGCCACCTCGCAGACTACCAGGCCCGCGCCGGCGTTCAAGGCCACGATGTCCCGCCGCGGGCTCGGGCACGGACAACTGAAGAGGTCGCGAATGATCGCGGCGTTCTCGGCGGCCGTGCCCCCCACGACGGTCTCCAGAGGAGCGCGGCTCAGGCCTACCTCCTCTGGGGTAATCTGATAGGTACGCATGGCGCCGTCCGCCATCTCGCAGACCGTGGTGGGACCGCTGATGCTGATTTCATCCAGACCTTCGTGCCCGCTCACCACCAAAGCGTGCCGGGTGCCCAGGCGCCCCAGGGCCGCCGCCATCAGCCCGGTGAGATGGGGGTTCGCCACCCCGAGCACCTGGCCCTTGACCCGCGCGGGGTTGGTCAGGGGGCCAAGAATGTTGAAGACGGTCCGGATCCCGATCTCCCCCCTCGGGGCCACCGCGAAACGGGTGGCCGGGTGGAAACGCGGGGCCAGCATGAAGGCGATCCCTATCCGCTCCAGGCCGGCGGTGACCTGCTCCGGGTTCTGGCCGATCTGGATCCCGAGTGCTTCCAGTACGTCCGCGCTCCCGCACTGGCTGCTGGCCGCCCGATTCCCGTGCTTGGCCACCGCGTAGCCGGCCGCCGCCACCACGATGGCCGCCGCCGTGGAGACATTGAAAGTCCCTTTCCCGTCGCCGCCGGTCCCGCAGGTGTCGATCACCATCCCGACCCCATCGGCCTTGACCGGCACCGCCCGGTCCCGCATCACCGAGGCGAAGCCGACTACCTCATCGACCGTCTCGCCTTTCATGCGGAGGCCGGTCACCAGGGCGGCAAACTGGGCCGGTGTTACCTCCTCGTCCATGATCTGGCCCATCACGGTCCGCGCCTCGCCTTCGCTGAGATCCTCCCCGGCTACCACCCGGCTGATGGCCTGGCGAATCATCGCCCGGCTCCGACCGGGACGGCGCCGGCCGTCGCCCGCTCCTGGACCACGGCCAGGAACGACGCGAGCATGGCCTTCCCATCCCCGGTGGCGATGGATTCCGGATGGAACTGCACCCCGTATATCGGCAACTCCCGATGGGCGAGTCCCATGATCTCACCGTCGCTGGTCCGCGCGGTCACCCGCAAGGGCGCCGGGACGTCACCGGGATCGAGAATCAGCGAGTGGTAGCGCATCACCTCGGTGGGACTGGGAACCCCGGTAAAGGGCGGTGAGCCGTCGTGCCACACCAGCGAGGTCTTCCCATGCATGGGAGCGGCGGCGCGTACGATCCTGGCCCCATAGGCGGCCGCCAGCGCCTGATGGCCCAGACAGACCCCCAGGGCGGGCAAGGAATGCGCCGGCGCTCCGGCCAGCCGGAGCGCCGCGATAGAAATGCCCGCCTGATCGGGAGCGCAGGGGCCGGGCGACACCACCAGGCCGTCCACCGCGTCCAGGAGGTCCGGCAAGGGCCGATCACAGTCGTTCCGCACTACCTCGACCTCGGCCCCCAACTCACGAAGGTATTGCACCAGGTTATAGGTGAAACTATCAAAGTTGTCGATCATCAAAAGCCGCATGGCCATTCTCCTCCCGTACCCGCTCAACCCGCTTGCAAATCGCCCAATCGCTCGGCCACTTCCACCGCCCGCATCATCCCCCGAGCCTTGTGAAGGGTTTCCTGCCACTCGGCCAGCGGATCGGAATCGGCCACGATCCCCCCGCCCGCCTGCACGTACACCGTTCCCTGATGGACGAGCGCGGTTCGGATCGTGATCGCGGCATCCAGGTCGCCACTATAGTCGAAATAGCCGGCTGAGCCGGCGTAAGGGCCGCGCTGATGAGGCTCGAGCTCGGCGATGATCTCCATGGCTCGGATCTTGGGCGCCCCGGACACCGTGCCGGCAGGGAAGGCCGAGCGGAGGGCGTCGAAAGGATGATAGTCCGGCGCCAACTCCGCCTCGACCGTGGAGACCATATGCATGACATGCGAGAAGCGCTCCACCGTCATCAGGTCCGAGACCCGCACCGAGCCGGTGACGGCGACCCGACCTAAATCGTTCCGGCCCAGGTCAACCAGCATGATGTGCTCGGCCCGTTCCTTCTCGTCACCCAGCAACTCCCGCTCCAGAGCCAGATCCTCCTCGTCCGTGGCCCCGCGCCTCCGAGTACCGGCGATTGGGTGGTAATAGAGCTTCCGGCCCGTCACCTTGAGCAGGGTTTCCACCGAGGCGCCGACCACCGCGAACTCGCCGAAATTGAGGTAGACCATATAGGGGGAAGGACTGACCGTGCGCAGAGCCCGATACAGGGTAAAGCTCTCCACCCCGAGCGGGCGGCTCAGGCGCTGCGAGACCACCACCTGGATGGCGTCGCCGGCGTGAATGTACTCAACCGCGCGGGCGACCGCCGCCATATGCCGCTCCTGGCCCACGTTGCTGGTCACTTCCGGCGGCCGTTCGTAGTGGGGCGCCTCGAACCGGGCGGGTTTCAACGGTTGGGCCAGCCGGCAAACCACTTCGTCGATCCGCGCCACCGCCTGGCGGAAACTGGCGTCCACGCCGCCCGCCTCGTCCGGTGAAATGGTGCTGATCACCTTCACCGTCCGCAGCACATGGTCGAAGACCAACACCGGGTCCGCCAGCATGAAGAGCGCGTCTGGGATCCTTGGCTCGGCGGGCCGGCCCTTGGGCAGCCGCTCGAAACAGCCTGCCACCTCGAAGCCGAGGTACCCAACCGCGCCGCCGCAGAAGGGTGGCAGGCCCTCTTTCCTCAGGGTCGAGGGACCAAGAAACTCCGCCAGCGCCTCCAGTGGGTCGGCACAGGCCCACTCCCTGGCCTCGATGCCTTGGCCGGTGACACGGGCTATACCGTCCTGGTACGCCAAACGGGCCCGCGTGCCCATGCCAAGGAAGCTGTAGCGGGCGGAACGTTCGCCGTTTTCCACGCTTTCCAGGAGGAATCCAGGGCTGGTACCCACCACCTTCAGGTAGGCGGACACCGGCGTGTCGAGATCAGCCAGCAATTCGCGGTAGATCGCCACCCGGCCTTCCGCCGCGCAGCGGCTTCGCGCTTCCTCCAACGACAGTGAATACGGCATGGCGGCCCTCCCAGATAACAAAAAACCCTCGCCCATATGGGACGAGGGGGTTACCTCGTGGTGCCACCCAATGTTCGAGAGCGTGCCGCCCTCCTCAACATGACCGGGACAGGTCGAGTACGCTCGCCAGCCTCATGGCCACGCACCCTATAACGAGGGTGACTCGGTTCACCTTACTGCCTTTCGGCATAGAGTGAACTGGCCGTAGGTCCATTCACCCGCCAACCCCTACCGGACTCGCACCAACCGCCGGCTCTCTGCAAGGGTGCTCGCGTGCTACTCATCCCACGCGTACCGTATACTACCGTTGTACCAACAGTGTAAATGGCAATGGCTGGATTGTCAAAGGGAGGCATGTTTGTCCGTAAACCACATCCGTCAGGTACCCCTGATCCTCCTTGGCGCCGGCGGCATTGGCCGGACCTTGCTGCGCCAACTACTCCAACAGCGCACCCACGTCCGGGCCGCCCATGCCCTGGAGTTGCCGGTGATTGCCCTCGCGGGTTCCCACTCCATGGTGACCGGGGATCCCTTTCTGGATGAGGAAACCCTGCGGGCGGTGGCCGAGCATGGCCTGTCCGGCGCCTCGGGCTACCATGGCGCCCCCGAGGATGAGCAGATCGCTCTGCTTGAGCACCTGCGCGATCGGCGATTCCCACGAGTGATCGTGATTGACGCCACCGCCTCCGATCACACCATTCCCGTCCTGCTGCACGCCGCCGATCTCGGCTTCGATCTGGTGATGGCCAACAAGCGGCCGCTCTCCTCCACCACCGAGGTCTGGAACCAGCTGATGGCGGCCCGGCGCCGCGGGCAGTGCGTCCGTCATGAAGCCACCGTGGGCGCGGGCCTCCCGGTGATCGCGACCATGCTTGGCTTGGTCGATTCGGGCGACGAGGTGATCAGCATCGATGCCTGCCTTTCCGGCACCCTCAACTATTTGTGTACGGCCCTAGAAGATGGCCAGCCGTTCTCCGAGGCGGTGAAAGCGGCCAAGGAGCAGGGCTATACCGAGCCGGACCCCCGTGACGACCTCACGGGCCTGGATGTCGCGCGCAAGGCGCTGATCCTCACCCGCATGCTCGGAGTCAGGGCCGAGCTCTCCGACATCCATCGCGAGAGCCTGGTGCCGGAAGATCTGGCGGAGGTCGGTATTCACGATTTCATGGAGGGCCTGCGCGGCTTCGACGTGACCATGCGCTCGCGGCAGCGGTCCGCCGACGAACAGGGTTTGGTGCTCCGCTACCTGGTCGAGGTAAGCGCCGGTCGGAGCAGAGTGGGGTTGTTGCCGGTTCCCCAAGCCACCCCGCTTGGCCGCCTCCGCGGCACCGATAACCTGATCAGCTTCCGCACCACTCGGTACTCGGAGCGAACCCTGATCGTCTCCGGGCCGGGAGCGGGCCGCGAGGTGACGGCGGCGGCCGTCTTCGCCGACATCCTCCAGATCGCGACCCTGGCCCCTAGCGCTTGAGAGGGGCACGGACGGCGCGGCCGCGGGGTGTCACACTGCTGACCAGTGGGGTTGGCATACTGATCGTTGTGGCCGATCAGATGACGAAAATCTGGGCCGTCAACAGTCTGAGCGGCTCCTCCGCCGGGGTTCCCAGCATTCTGGATGGGTGGCTCAGCCTGGTCTTGACCACCAACGACGGCGCGGCCTTCGGCATTCTCGCCGATCGCGGGATCCTGTTCATCGTGGTCGGCCTCGTCCTCAGCGGGGTGGTGCTTGTCTTTGCCCGTGTGTTGCCCAGCCGCCGCCCTCTTCTGCAGGTGAGTCTCGGTCTCCAGGTGG
This sequence comes from Chloroflexota bacterium, assembly GCA_035534995.1. Taxonomy (GTDB): domain Bacteria; phylum Chloroflexota; class UBA5177; order JANWHV01; family JANWHV01; genus JANWHV01. Next base: position 9,098 of record DATLQX010000303.1, read on the forward strand.
GAGGAGCGGTAGGGAATCTCAGCGACCGGATTCGGGTCGGCCATGTGATCGACTTCATTCAGATTCGCTACTGGCCGGTGTTCAATCTGGCCGATTCCGCCATCGTCTGTGGGGTAGGCTTGTTGGTCTATTTCCTCCTCTCCCAGCCTGATCCTCGCCGGACTGACCAGGGACGCGATCCTACCCAGGAGCCCGCCCACCCGTACCCCGTCAGCAGGCCGGAGACTCGCATGGGTCCGACCGATCGGAGCCGGAAGTGAAGCGAGCGCCAAAACGCCCGCCCCCGCCAGGCCCGTTGCCGCCGGGACGGGCCGTTACCTTCGACGTGCCGCTCCAACTCGCGGGTGAGCGCTTGGACCGGGTCGTCACCGCGTTGCACCCTGAGTTGTCCCGTGCGGCGATCTCGACTCTGATTGCCGATGGGAGGGTGTCAGTGAATGGCCGCCCCTGCAAGGCGGCGACGCGCCCGGTTGCAGGCGCCCGCGTGACCCTCGATCTCCCGCCGACCGAACCGCTCACCACGGAGGCGGAGGCGATTCCTCTGGAAGTGATCTTCGAGGATGACGCGCTGGTCGTGATCGATAAGCCGGCCGGCATGGTCGTGCATCCGGCGCCGGGGAACCTCCATGGAACCCTGGTCAATGCCCTTCTGGCCCGCTACGCCGATCTCCCCGGCGAACCCTTCCGCCCCGGCATCGTCCATCGCCTGGACAAAGACACCTCGGGCTTGATCGTGGTGGCCCGCACCGCGCCCGCCCTGGCCGCCCTGGCGAGCGCCTTCAAGCAACGCGACGTCTACAAAGAGTACCTGGCCCTCGTGGTGGGCCACCCGAATCCGGCCAGCGGCGCCATCTCCGGTGACATTGGCCGGGATCCGCGGCGCCGGCAACGGATGGCGGTCGTCGCGGTGGGCGGGCGGGAAGCCCACACCACCTATGAGACGGTCGAGGTTTTGGGCGGTTACGCGCTGCTTCGGGTGGTTCTCGGCACGGGAAGAACCCATCAGATCCGCGTGCATCTCGGCGCCATGGGCTATCCGATCGCTGGAGATCCGGTGTACGGCCGCCCGGCGCCGGCGCTCGGGCTGCACCGCCAGTTCCTGCACGCCGCGCGCCTCCGCTTTAGGCACCCCTTTACCGGAGAGGAACTGGACCTACGAGCCGATCCGCCGAGTGACCTACAATCCGTCCTGGAGACGCTACGGCAACGGCGCTAGCAGCTCGCTACCCCTCGCGATACGGCCCGAGTTCGCGATAGCGGAGATACCGGGATTGCACCAAATCGGTGGTGCCAAGACCCACCAGGCCGTCAAGCTCCTCGGCCAGGGCATCGCGGAGGGCGATCGCCATGGCCGTGGGATCGCGGTGCGCGCCGCCAATCGGTTCGGGAAGGATGCGATCGATAATCCGGAAGTGCAACATGTCCTGCGCCGTGATCCGCATCGCTTCCGCCGCCTCGGGCGCTTTCTGGGCACTGCGCCAGAGAATGCCGGCGGCCGCTTCGGGGGAGGCGACGGAGTAGGTGCTGTGTTCCAACATCAACACCCGATCCGCCACCCCGATCGCCAGGGCGCCGCCACTATTGGCCTCGCCCGTAACCACGGAAACGATCGGCACCCGCAGGGAACACATGGTGGCGATCGAACTGGCGATCGCCTCCACCTGCCCGCGCTCCTCGTCGGCCACCCCCACATTAGCGCCCGGCGTATCGATCATGGTGATCACCGGCAGGCCCAACTTCTCGGCCAGACTAAAGAGGCGTTGCGCCTTGCGGAAGCCGTCGGGGCCGGACATGCCGAAGTTGCGTTCGATGTTCTCACGGGTGTCGCGGCCCTTCTGGTGCGCCACCACCATCACGGATCGCCCTTCAAGGAAAGCAGGACCGCCGATAATCGCGTGATCGTCGCCAAATCGGCGGTCTCCGTGGAGCTCCACGAAATCGGTGAACGCCAGCCTGAGATAGTCCAGTGGATGCGGACGCGCGCTATGTCGAGCTACCTGCACCTTTTGCCAGGGCCGAAGCTGCCCGTAGATCGCGCCAAGGCGCTCGTCAAGCTGCCGGCGCAAGCGCGCCACCAGCCGATCGCCCTCGTCATCGCCGGGCTTTGCCTCCGCGCGCGCCTTGTCCAGTTCGGTCTGTAACTCGGCGAGCGGCGCCTCGAAGTCCAGACTAGTCGGCAAGGCCCAGGCCCTCGCCAACCCCACTGAGTTCCGCTTCCGGGCGCGGTTCACCCCATTCATGAGCGGTGATACGCCGGCACGGTCCATTAGCCAACAGGCGGAGAAGCCGCCCAATGATACTCCGCAGTTCCCCACGGGCACAGATCATGTCGATCATCCCGTGGGCCAGCATGGATTCGGAGGTGGCGGTACCGGCCGGCAATTTCTGCCTGATCGCCTCCTGAATAACCCGCGGCCCCGCGAACCCGATAAAGGCTCCCGGTTCGGCGATCGTAATATCGCCCAGCATGGCGTAACTGGCGGGCACGCCGCCTACCGTGGGATCGGTCAACAGGGAGATGTAGGGCATTCCCACCCGGCCAAGACGAGCCAGAGCGGCCGTGGTCTTGGCCATTTGCATCAGTGCGAAGACCCCCTCCTGCTGCCGAGCGCCCCCGGTGGCCACCACGCTGACAAACGGGAGCCGGCGGGACACCGCCAGATCAATCGCGCGGGCGATCTTTTCTCCGACCGCGACCCCCATGCTCCCACCCTGGAAGAGATAGTTGTTCGCCGCCACCACGATCGGAACCTCTTCGATAGCGCCAAGCCCGTAGACCAGGGCCTCCGGCGTCCCCGCCTTCCGCTCGTAAGCAGGAATCTTGTCCGCGTATGCCTGGCCCTCGCTACGAAACGAAAGCGGATCGACGCCGCGCAAGTCGTGATCCAATTCCTCGAAGCTATTCGGATCCAGCAGCAGGTCCAGGCGCTCCCGCGAGGACAGCCGGAAATGAAAGCGGCACTTGGGACAGACCTTGAGGTTGTCCTCGTATTCCTTGGCGTAGAGCTGCTCGTTACACGAGGGGCAACGGATCCATAATTGGCCCAACTGTTCGGCATGAGAATTGTCGCCGAAGGGGAGAGGCAGGTGAAGCGGGCGGCGGCGTAGGAACTCTCTCATCGAGATCCTCCCTGAACGCACCTAGTCTTGAACATCATGATTCTCGTATTCCGTCTCGTGGCCGATCTCGGGACTGGCCTCGTCCCAGGCACGCAAAAAAGCCGTCGCTCGGTCGAGGTCGGCATCCCGCACCAACAAGCGGCAAGGACTGATGACGCCAAGATAGGCGACCGCGTCACTGGTTTGCACTAGACAAGCTATCCCTTCGCCGGTGAGCAAATTGCGCACCATTTCCGCCTCCATCTGTGAGGATGCGGTAGCTACCTGTGCCCAGTGGTCTTGACCCATGCCGCTCGTCACGCACTCCGCTCGGAGAACCGCGTTCCCAACCGGATTGCAAACTCGGCACGCGATACCACGCTAATCATTGAAAACCAGTATAGCATGGCCCGATGGTTCACGGACGATGCCGCTCGCCGCTCAGACATAGAACATGACGGCTCCGCTGGACCGCAACTCGGTCTCGCGCCGAGCCAGATCCGCCACGGTCACCCCGCCGAAAAGCTCGACCAGCGCCCCATGCGCGCGGGCCCAGAGCTCGCTGATCGCGCCCCCAACCGGCTCGCCTTCCGCGCCGTCCACCCGCTCGAGCTCAAGCGGCGATCCTTCGAGAGCCTCGATGACGTGCAGCACCGTAATCTCCTCGGCGCGGCGGGCCAGGGAGCAGCCGCCATGGGCGCCGCGATGGCTTACCACAAGCCCCGCGTTCTTCAACGCCGTGATCTGCTGCTCCAGGAAGCGCTCCGGGATCCCCTGATGGACGGCGATCTCGCGAGTGGTGAGGCGCCCACCGGCACCTGCGTCCTGATGGAGCGTCATATCCATGAGGGCCAGCAATCCGTAGCGGGTCTTGGCCGAAAATCTCATCGCGCTACTTCCAGTATCTGTTACGTACTCTACAGCATAACCATAGTCACTTTGCGAGATTTCGACCAGCAGCCCTAACCCTGAGGTGTAAATCGCTTGTTTAGGCGCGCGGTTCGCCCGTATACTTGAACCACCACCCGCACGGTCACGGCAACTCGTTCCCGGATGGAGGCGCATCACTCATGCAGCGCTCGACGCAACCTACCTATCAGCAGGGCTTGGGCGCCATTGGGCGCTACCTGGATCAGTATGGTTTCGAGGATCTGCTCCTCTGTGAACTGGATGATGGGTTCGTGGGTCGAGTCACCCAGGGGGGCAAGCTGGTGGAAGCGATCCCCTTCCCGCTGGCCGATCTCCAAACGATGGTCCGCCAGCCGAGAAACCCCGAGGAGCCGGCAAGCCCATCCCGAGGAACCGGTCAGGAGTCGGGCTCTTTTATCCGGAGGGCGCTCGGCGGTTACCATGAGTTCCTTGCCGCGCTCGGAGCGCAATGCGATCTCCTCCAGGCCACGGCCATTCTGGTGGTCGAGTTGGCGGATGAAGTCCTGTTCACCTTCCGGACTGGAGCAACCGTCGACGCTTCCGGTGAGTCCCTGGTCCGTGAGTTTCTCTACGATGATGCCGGCGTGCGGCAGCTGCTGCTCGGTCATGCCCCGACCTTCGGCTAATCATGTCGTGGCTGGATGGGTGAGGCAAAGGTAGCGATGTCCGCCGCGGGTGCCCCTCCAGGCGGTTCGTGAACCGGTATCGCGGGCTCCGCCCACTGAACGACCGGGCGGCATGACCCGCCATTGACAGCCTGTCGCACTGCGCTATGATTTAAGAAAGAAGTGAGGTGCTTGTGAACATAAGCGGACGTTTAGCCGCCCTGGCCCCTTCCGCCACCATGGCCATCGACGCCAAACAGCGGGCCATGCGACGAGAAGGTTTGCCGGTAATCTCGTTTGGAGCCGGCGAACCTGATTTCCCCACCCCGGAGCCGATTTCGCGAGCCGGCGTGGCGGCAATTGAGGCCGGGTATACCAAATACACCGCCGTGAATGGGATCCCGGAGCTCCGCGAGGCGATCGCTGGGCGCTTGCTGGCCGATAACGGCGTCACCTATTCACCCGACCAGATCGTGGTGACCAGCGGAGCCAAGGAGGCCCTGTTCAACGCCTTTCAGGCCCTGGTGGATCCCGGTGACGAGGTGATTATCCCGGCCCCCTATTGGGTCAGCTACGAGGCGCAGGTACAATTGGCCGGGGGCATCCCGGTGATCATCGCCACCCGCGAGGAGGATAACTTCAAGCTCCAACCCGCCGATCTCCGGGAGCGCCTGACCTCGCGCACCCGCTTGCTCGTGCTCAATACCCCCAGTAACCCAACCGGCAGCGTCTATTCCACCGAAGAGCTGCGGGCCCTGGGTGATGTGCTGGAAGCGACCTCGGTGGGGGTCATTAGCGACGAGATCTATCAGCGCATCAGCTATTCCGGTCCCAGCCCCTGCTTCGTGGCCGCCGTCCCTTCGTTCGCCGGCCGAACCGTCTTGATCAATGGGGCCTCCAAGTCGTACAGCATGACCGGCTGGCGCATCGGCTTCGCCGCCGGCCCGGCGCCCGTGGTCAAGGCCATGGCGGGAATCCAGAGCCATAGTACCTCCAACGCGACCTCGGTAGCCCAGTACGCGGCGGTCGAGGCTTTCCAGGGGCCGCAGGACGCCGTTGACCAGATGGCGCGAGCTTTTAAGGAACGGCGCGACGTGATCGTCGGGCTGCTGAACGCGATTCCCGGCGTGCACTGCGCGCTGCCCGACGGCGCATTCTATGCTTTCCCCAACGTTCAGGGTGTCCTCGGGCGAAACATGGGTGGTCAAATGATCAATTCCTCGCTCGATCTGGCCAACTACCTCCTGGAAAAGGCTTACGTTGCCACCGTTCCCGGAGAGGCGTTCGGCACTCCGGGGTACCTCCGCCTCTCGTACGCCTGCGGCATGGACGCGATCAGTGCGGGACTGACCCGAATCAAGGAGACGCTAACACCATCCTGATCAAGGAGGACGCAGGTGCCGTGGTTTGTCTGGCTCATCATCGCGGCCATGGCGCTTGCCGGTGAGGTGGCCAGCACTGCCTTTATCCTGGTATACGTCGGAGCGGCGGCCATCCTGACGGCGGTTCTGGCTGCCGTTGGCCTTCCCACCGCTCTGCAATTGGCGGTGTTCGTCCCGGTGACCGTGGCCCTTCTGACTGTCGTGCGGCCACATACGCTGGCCCGGCTTGGCGTGCCACGCCAGCCCATGCAGCTTACCGGCCACTCCCGACTGGTGGACCGTCAGGCGGTGGTGGAGCAGGACGTGAGTGATCACGCGGGCCTGGTGCAGCTTGGAGTCGGCGAGTATTGGTCGGCGCGCGCCTATCCGCCCGGAACCATAATCCCCAAGGGCTCAATTGTCCGCGTGATGTTCGTACAAGGGCTGATCGTCCATGTCACGATCCCCACCGAGTCTGGACGCCTACCCGAGTTACCCACCGGGTAGGTTACCCCGTGGGAGAAAGGAGCCTGGATTATGACCGGTTTAGAAGTAGTGCTTGGCGTGATTGTGGTGGCCTTCGTGACCATGCTGATCAACACGTTCCGTATCGTCCCCCAGGCCCGCGTGGGAATCGTCCAGCGCCTGGGCAACTATCACCGAAGCGCCGAAAGCGGGCTGACCGTGGTCATCCCCTTCATCGATCGCATGCTGCCGCTCCTGGACCTCCGCGAGCAGGTGGTCAGCTTCCGTCCACAGCCGGTGATCACCTCCGACAACGTCACGATCAATGTCACCAGTGTCATCTACTACCAGATCCTCGATCCAAAAAGCGCCACCTATCAGGTAGCCAACCTCATTCCTGCCATGGAGCAGATTGCCCAGACTACCCTGCGAAACGTCATGGGCAGCCTGACCCTGGATGCCAGCCTGACCAGTCGGGACGAGATCAACATGCGCCTGCGATCCGCCCTGGACGAGGTAACCGAGAAGTGGGGCGTCCGCATCACTCGCGTGGAGCTGAAGGATATTAGCCCGCCCAAGGACATCCAGATCGCCATGGAAAAGCAAATGCAGGCGGAGCGGAACAAGCGGGCCGCTATCCTCACCGCCGAGGGCGAGGCGCAGGCGGCCATTCTCCGCGCCGATGGCGACAAGAAGGCGGTCATCCTGGCCAGTGAGGGGCAAAGACAAGCGGCCATGCTCCGCGCCCAGGGCGAGGCGAAGGCTATGATTACCGTGCAGGAAGCGCAGGCGGAGGCGGTTCGCATGGTGTTCGAGGCGGTCAACGAGGCGGGCCCGACCCCCGAGGCCCTGCAGTTCCAGTACATGCAAATGCTGCCCAAGCTGGCGGCAAACCCGGCCAACAAAGTGCTGGTCGTGCCGGCGGACATGGCGGGGCTGGCCGGACTGGCCACCAGCGTCACCCAGGTAGGCAGCCAGACCGTGGCGGAGGCGGCCGCCGGAACGAGCCAGGCGGCCCTGGCGGAGGGGAAACAACCGGGCAATCAGCAACCGGCCCTTCAGCAATCGAATGGCGGCGCCCCATTCAAGGGATGAACTTACGCCCGTACGCGATGAATGGAGTGTGATGGAGTGGCATGTGGCGGTCGCCCAGTTGCGGCCAAAGAAGGGTGACTACGAGTATGCGCTTGGGCACCTCGGCGAGACCCTGGGACAATTGGATGGGGCTAACGAGCCCCTTGATGTCCTGGTTCTGCCGGAGATGGCCCTCACGGGCTACTTTCTCCAGGGTGGGATCGCGGAAGTCGCCCGATCGACTGAACAGTTCTTCGCGGAACTGACCGCCCTCTTCCGGCAGGCGACACGGGCCGGCCGGCCCCCGATCGATATCGTGGTCGGCTTTCCCGAGCGACGGGAAAGCCGGCTCTTCAACTCGGTCCTCTATGCCACTCTCAGCCATCGCCAGGACGAAGCACGCATTCATCACGTCCACCGGAAAATCTTTCTCCCCACCTATGGCGTCTTCGATGAGAAGCGGTATGTGAACCGGGGCCGCGGCTTGGCCCCCTTCGAGACTCGGGCCGGTCTGGCCGGCATGCTGATCTGCGAGGATGCCTGGCACACGATCACGGGAACCATCCTTGCCCTTGGCGGCGCCCGGATCGTCTACATCCCGGTGGCCTCGCCCGCCCGTGGTTTCGAGGGTGAGGTGGTGGCGAACGTAGGCCGCTGGCACCGCTTGGCCCAGAGCATGGCCGAGGAACACGCCATTTTCGTGGTCACCGCGAATCTGGTTGGCTTCGAGGGGGGAAAAGGATTCATTGGCGGTTCCGTGATCGTCAATCCCCTGGGCGAAATCCTGGTCGAAGGGCCCATGGGCGAGGAGTGCCTGCTCCGCGCTACCCTCGATCTGGAGGAGATCGCCATTGCCCGGGCCGGTTTGCCGCTGCTTGGTGATCTGGAGTCACAACTCCCCGATTTGGTGCATGCCCTGGCTCACGCCGCCGAGCCTCATCCGGAAGGACCGCGCCCATGACCGCTCCCGGCGAACCGCTCCCGGTGTTGCATGCCCGCTCACGCCCACCCGATGCGCCGGACCTGCTTCATCTCAACCCCGAGCTCACCACCAGGTGGCTGGAAGCGTTTCTCCGCCACGAATTGCGCTTCCGTCGCGGTTTCCAGCGCGTGGTGATCGGGATCTCGGGCGGGGTGGATTCCGCCCTCGTCGCCTACCTATGCGTCCGCGCCCTGGGGGCCGAGAACGTGGTGGGCATCCGCATGCCCTATAGAACCAGCAACCCCGAGAGCCTTGCTCATGGCCGGCTGGTTACCGAGCGGCTGGGAATCGAGGAATACACGATCGACATCTCCCCCATGGTGGATGGCTACCTCGTCAACCAGCCGGACGCCGATGGCCGGCGTCGGGGCAACGTGATGGCCCGCGCGCGCATGATCGTCCTCTTCGACCAGAGCGAGCGATTTCGCGCCCTCCCTATCGGGACCGGCAACAAATCGGAGCGGCTGCTTGGCTACTTCACCTGGCATGCCGACGATTCCCCGCCGATCAATCCACTCGGCGATCTCTTCAAGACTCAGGTGTGGCAACTGGCGCGCTATCTGGAACTGCCGGCGGAAATCGTCGAGAAGCCGGCCTCGGCGGACCTGATCGTGGGGCAAACCGACGAAGCGGACTTCGGCATCGCCTATGCCCGCGCCGACCAAATCCTCCATTACCTCCTGAGCGGCTACCCGGTGGACTGGTTGCTGCGCCACGGCTTCACGGCCTCCGATGTGGCGCTGGTCAAGCGCCGCCTCGACGGCACCCACTGGAAGCGGCATCTCTCAACCTTCGCCATGCTATCCAGCACCTCGATCCACGACTACTATCTCCGCCCGGTCGATTATTAGCGCCCGATGTCCTGGGCCTGCACGAGGCCGTCGCTCACCGGACCAGGTCCGGCGGCATGTACCTATTCGTCGCGCGTCGCCCGGCCGCGTCCGCGGCCGCCCGGCGATCCCGGACCGCACCGGCGCCGTCACGGCCCGCAAGCATGCGCGGAGACGGGCCGGTAGGCGTGCCGCCTGGACGCGATCGGCGGTGGCGGCGTACTGCGGCTCGTGAATCACGGCCAAGATCCCGACATCGCCACGCTCCGAGGAGAGAACCCGCAGCGTGCTGTCCTCCTGGCCGGGCCGGTAGTGGTGGGTCGCGGCATGGTGAACGAGTATCGACCAATTGTTCATGATATGCTCCTCTCGCCGGATCCGGACGCCTTCCCGGGGGCGCCTCTCATGGCCCAGTATGGGCTCCGGCGGGTGGCGCGACCATGCACACTCCGCACGGTCGGCATGCACGGTCGGCCCGCACACTGGGACCGCCGGCCGGTGTGCGGGGTGTGCTATCATGCCGCCTGTTGGGCGCGCCGCCGCCGGAGACGGTGAGAGTTCCCCGGCCGCCCGCGGGGA
>DATLQX010000304.1:0-28856 GCA_035534995.1 Chloroflexota bacterium
CGAGGGAAACTCGGTGGAAGAGATGAAAACGCCGGAGAAACCTGGAAGACTGCGCGTCAGTCACCGCGTAATTCATCCATCAGTTCATCCGTGCTGGACAACGGTATCTGTGTTCCCTAGCCTGGCTACAGCCGCACCGCGCGCAGCATCAGGTGGTACGAGGCGCGCCCACAGCGCAGATGGTCCTCGGCCAGATAGGCACCATAGTAGAGATAGACCAGGCGGTCGTAGAGCCACTGGCGGTGGAGCATCCCTTTGCACACCGCTAACAGACCGAGGTTGATCAGCTCCACCAAGCCCAGACCGGTGTATTCGATGTGGTCGATCTGGAATCCACCTCCGAGCAGTGCACGAGCGTCTGTGACAGTGTAGTGTCGATGGTAGGGGTACCCGCCGGGAATCATCTCCTCGGGCGGATGGGAGCCGCCGCCGGCCAGCCAGTCCCACAGGTTGAGTGAATCGAGCCAGGCCAGCGTACCCTTATGCGGTACACTGAGAACCAGCACCCCGCCGGGCCGCAACACCCGATGCACCTCCTTCAGCACCGGCCCTTCTCGCCGTACATGCTCAAGCACATCAAGCAGTACCACGGCGTCGAACGAATTATCAGGATAGGGCAGCGCCTCGGCCGGCGCCAGGGTGAAGGGAATGGCCGGCGCGGCGCGACAGGCACGCGCGATGAACGCGGGCGAGGCGTCCACTCCGTGGACCTCATGCGCGCGGGCGATCAAGCGCGTGCCGTAGCCAAAAGCACAGCCCACGTCAAGCACTCTGCTGCCCGGAGGCAGCAGCCTTAGGGCGCGGTGCCAGCGAGCCATGGCCATTTCGACGTCACCATTATCTCCAGTTCCGGACTCACGACCACGCACGCCAGCGGTTTCCCGACAAATCCTGGGAGCGCGAGCGTCTCGAGGATCACAAGACCGCGGTCCCCAACCACCACCTCACGCACAAAACGGGACCAAACTCTGTACCCTACAATACAGTACTGGTCGCCGCTGTTCAGCCGCCAGCCGGGAGACTGATGACTACCCCGAACTACCACGCCAGCCGCGAAACCATCGTTATTCTCGACTTTGGCGCCCAATATAGCCGCTTGATTGCCCGCCGGATCCGCGAAGCGAATGTTTATTGCGAGTTGTTGCCCGCCGATACGCCGTGGGAGCGTATCGCCGCTCTCCACCCGCGCGGCTTCGTCCTCTCGGGCGGTCCATGTAGCGTGTACGAGCCGGGCGCCCCGCTGGCCCCGCCGGAACTCTTCCAGAGCGGCGTGCCCGTGCTGGGGATTTGCTACGGCATGCATCTGCTGGCCCATCAGCTGGGCGGGTCGATTATCGGCAGCGAACAACGGGAGTATGGCCCAGCCGAAGTGGAGCGGGTCGATTCCCACCCCATTTTCGCCGGGTTAGGCGAACGCAACAAGGTCTGGATGAGTCACGGTGATTCGGTTGGCGACCTACCGCCCGGCTTCCGGCTGATCGGGCGGACCGAGACCACTCCCGTGGCGGCGATCGCCAATGATCATGGGCAGATCGGGGTACAGTTTCATCCGGAAGTGGCTCACACGCCCCAAGGGGCAATGATGCTCCGTAACTTTGTTCGCGATGTCTGTGGTTGCCGCGGCGACTGGACCCCAAGCAACGTGATCGAGGAGGCGGTCGATCGGATCCGCCAACAGGTGGGCGAGGGACGGGTGCTTTGCGCCCTGAGTGGCGGCGTGGACAGCGCGGTCGCCGCCACCCTGATCGCCCGCGCGATCGGCGACCGCTTGATCTGCGTGTTCGTGGACAACGGGCTGATGCGGAAGGATGAGGGGACGCAACTCCTGGCGGTGTTCGACCGCGAACTGCATATTCGGGTCGAGCATGCCGATGCCCGCGAGCGATTCCTTACCGCGCTCGCCGGAGTGGAAGACCCGGAAATGAAGCGCAAGATCATTGGCCGGACCTTCGTGGAGGTGTTCCAGGCGGAGGCGGCCAGAATGCGCCAGGAGTTTGGCGAGGTACGGTTCCTGGCCCAGGGCACGCTCTATCCCGATGTGATCGAGAGCAGCAGTAGTCATGAGACCGGAAACGCCGCCCGCATCAAGACGCACCACAACGTGGGCGGCCTGCCCGAGGATATGCCCTTCGAGCTGATCGAGCCGCTTCGGTATCTGTTCAAGGATGAAGTGCGGAAGGTTGGCCTGGCTCTGGGACTGCCGGAGGGCATGATCCATCGCCAGCCCTTCCCCGGTCCCGGCCTGGCCGTCCGCATCCTGGGCGAGGTGACGGAGGAGCGGTTGCGCGTCCTACGTGAGGCCGACCACATCGTGGTATCCGAGATCAAGCGAGCCGGGCTCTATCGAGAGATCTGGCAGTCGTTCGCCGTGCTGACTCCCCTCAAAAGCGTGGGAGTGATGGGTGACGGGCGCACCTACGCGAACGTGCTGGCGATCCGGGCGGTGACCAGCGACGACGCCATGACCGCGGACTGGGCCCGGCTCCCCTACGATCTCCTTGAACGTATCTCGAATCGCCTGGTGAACGAGATCCCCGCCGTCAACCGAGTAGTGTACGACATCAGCAGCAAGCCGCCCGCGACAATCGAATGGGAATAAGCTCGTGAAGGCCTTGGTGATTGGCGGCGGCGGGGCGGATCACGCGGTGACCGGGAAACTGGCCAAGAGCCTGGCCGTAACCACTGCCTTTACCGCCCCCGGAAATTACGGCACCCATCTGGTGGGGGCGAACGTGAACATCCCCCCAACCGACCCGGAGAGCCTGGCCGAGTGGGCCAGGGAAAATCAGATCGATCTCACGATCGTCAACGATCCCACGGCCCTGTCTTTTGGCGCGGTCGATGTGTTTTTGTCCCAGGGACTTCGGGTATTCGGGCCAACCCAGGGCGCCGCGCGCCTGGAGAGCGACAAGGGCTGGGCCAGGAGTTTTCTAGAACGCCACGGCATCCCCACGCCGCGCGGTCGACTGTTTCACCGGCTCGACGAAGCCGAGAGCTACCTTGGCACGGTTACCTGCCCCCTGGTGATCAAGAGCAGCCAGACGGACTCTCCCACCAACGTGGTGGTCGCGCGGCACCAGGTGGCGGCGCTGGAGGCGATTCGGGCCGTCCTCGATCCCGGCCGACGCGGCCCCACGAGCTCGGTCCTGATCGAGGACTATGTCGATGGCGAGGAATGCTCGGTTCTGGTGGTGACGGATGGTGAGACCACGCGCGTGCTCGGCACCGCCACTGTGTATACCAGCGCCGAGAGCACAAGCGAGGCCGCGATCACTCCCGGCATGGGGGTGATCTCCCCGACCAGGGACGGGAATGGCCGCGGCGAGGAGGTAATGGACCGGATCATCCATCCGCTACTGGCCGGGCTGGCCGCCGAGGGCATACCCTACAGGGGGGTGCTCACCGCTCGGGTGATCCTGACCAGGGGCGGCCCGATAGCCCTGAGCCTCAAGACCCGCTTCTCGGACCCCGAGGCCCAGGCCATCCTTCCCCGCTGGCAGGATGATCTCTACATTGTCGCCGACGCCGTGCTTGATCGGGCGCTCAAGGATCTGGCTCCCTTCAAGTGGTCGAACGAGGTCACCTGCGGCGTGGTGGTGGCCTCCGAGGGCTATCCCAATGAGGTCGAGACTGGGTATGGCATCCTCGGCCTGAGCGAAAGTGGGAGCTCGACCACGATCTTTCATAACGGCACCCGTGATCCCTATCAGAAACCGGTGGGCCTGGTCACGCCCGCTTACGATCGGACGTCCACCGGACGGCTGGGACGGCCTGGCGGTATTTCCTCCTGGTTGATTCCCTCCCGCTCCCGCTCCAAACAACTCGACGCCCAGGCGACGCGGGTCTCCCGTGACCCCTATAGTCAGGTGATTACCGCCGCCGGCCGGGTGCTCACCGCGGTGGGACAGGGAAAGACCCTTGAGGAAGCGCGCCAGAATGCCTATCGCGCGGTGGAGCGAATTTCCTTTACCGGGTGTTGGAGCCGGAGCGATATCGGCGAGGAGCCGAGGGGCGGCGGGCGATGATCCGGCGCGGACTGCTGGTGGCGCTGGCCGCCGGTGCTCTCCTGATCGGGCAAGCGCTTCCCAGCCAGGCCGCGCCGCGCGCACGGACCAGTTTCGGCGTCCTGGACCAGTCGATCGTCTATGATGACGGTCAGCAGGTGGTGCTTATTCCCGCCTCCGGGGGAGGGCCGGTGGGTCTGGCCAATCTCTCTCCCAGTCCCTCGGCCTTCAAGCGGCCACGGTATGCCGGTTGGCAATTCACCTATTATGACAACGGCTACATGCTAGGGGACATCTATGGGCATCGCCACGCGATCACGCCGCCGATCAACGCGGGCGAGGACGTGTATGATGTGTGGCCCTCGCCCGACGGCCAATATCTGGCCTGGCAGTTCGTCACCTCCGGCACCATTGAGGGGCTCAACATCAATATGGCGGCCAGCCGGATCGTGATTACTGACCAGCAAGGACGGAATCCGCGAGTACTGCTGCAAGCGGCGGCCGGCGTCTATGGCGACATTCCGATCATCTACGGCTGGCGCGCAGGCAGTCCGCCGACCCTGTTGGTGCAGATGTCCTACGCCTCCAGCGCCATGTTCGGGCTCCATCGGGGCCTGGAAGAGTTCGATCCGGCGGTCAATGACATGGTGGGGGACTACTTCCCTCCGCTGGGCGGCAACTCGCTTCCCACCGGCGAGGTGCTCGGGGTGAGCCCCAGCGGGCAGTCCGCGGTATTCGCCACGTCCGATGGTCCTCTCCCCTCCGGCGAGGGCCAATTCCCCCTGGCGATCAGCGTCATGCGCCTCCCAGCCCGGCACATCACCGCTATCGATACGGCATCCTCGTACCACGACAAAGCCACCAAGAAGCTGCCCACCCCGCGCGCTGTCTTCTTCAGCCGCCAGGCGTTCATCTCCCCCGATGACACCCGGATCGCCTACACGCGCGAGGATGTGCTCTACCCCAAGGGGGCGGCCGCGCCGCTGATCCGCCCGATCGCCATGGTGGCCAATCTGGGGGGCGGCGGCAAGGCCGACATCGCCGCCGACGACCAGGTGATGGGCTGGCAAGATACCCAAACGGTCGTGGTAGACCGTGAGAATACGAGCGCGGACGGCCTCTACGCGGTGAATGTAAGCAGCAACGCCAGCACCCTGCTGGTTCGGGGCACCAACCTACGGGTGGACGGGATCGTGCCGTAAAGCAGAGGACTGATCGGTCCGATCCGACCGAGTCAGTCCGATCATGCACCCCAGAGCGCCCACGCTTGGCGCCCAAGCCTCCGGTGTGGGAGAATCCAGGTGATTCACCCGCTTTCGGGGGATACAAGGCGAGAGGGAGGACCGCATGGCGATCACAGGGCAAGCGATCGTGGCGCGCAAGGTTGGGGCGCCCGTTGAGGTGGAGGAGATCACCATCGATCCGCCGGGACCGGGAGAAGTGCTGGTACGCATCCTGGCCAGCGGCGTCTGTCACACCGACCTGCATATTCGAAACGGAATGGCCGGCGACCTGCCGGTGCTGCTAGGCCATGAAGGCACCGGTATCGTGGAGCAGGTGGGCGAAGGGGTGCGCGTGCCAAAAGTGGGCGATAAGGTCATCCTTGCCTGGCGCGCCCCTTGCGGGATCTGCCGCCATTGCCGGATGGGCCTGCTGTATCTCTGCTCGGACAGCCTCAAGGCAGTTCCCCGCATGCACACGCGCGACGGTCTCACCCCCACCCCGGCCCTGGATCTGGGTACCTTCTGCACCCATACGGTCGTTCATAGCAGGCGCACGGTGGTCATTCCGCATGACGCCCCGGCCGCGCAAACCTGCCTGATCGGGTGCGGGGTGATGACCGGGGTGGGCGCGGCGCTCTACACGGCGGAGATGCGGCGGGATAGCACGGTCGCCGTCTTCGGCTGCGGCGGCGTGGGGATCAATGTGATCCAGGGGGCGCGGATCGGCCATGCCCGGACAATCATCGCCGTGGATGTGGAGGAGAGGAAACTCAACTGGGCCAAGCAGTTTGGCGCTACCCACACGGTGAACGCCAGCAAGGGCGACCCGGTGGCCGCGATCAAGGAGATCAACGGCGGCCTGGGAGTGGACTACACCTTTGAGTGCATTGGGCTCCCTCAAACCCTTCTGCAGGCGCTGAGCGCCCGCGGCCACGCCGGGGTAGCCGTGTTGATTGGGGTTCCCGGCCCCGGCCCGGTGCTGAATCTCCCGATGCAGGGCTTCTTCGATAGTGGTGGATCGCTCCGGGTCAGTTGGTACGGCGATTGCCTCCCCAGCCGCGACTTCCCCATGCTCACCGACTGGTATAGCAAGGGCACCTTGCAGTTGGACGAATTGGTCTCGGCGCGCATTCGTCTGGATGAGGTGGAGGAAGCGTTCGGCGCCATGCAGCGGGGTGAGACGCTCCGCTCGGTGATCGTCTTCCCCGAAAACTGAAAGCACGATCCTTGAGGAAGCGCGGTGTCCGGCGCTTCCTCAAGGATCGTTTGGAATGTCGGTCCTCTCCTACATCACAGACTTTCTAGATTCTCCACGATCGCCTCCTGAGTGGTGCGCGCGATCACGACCACCGCCTCCTCGTCCGGAGAGGGATTTGATTCGATATGAGGGACGAACGGCGGCACGTAGACAAAATCGCCTGGCGTGGTCTCCACGCGCGTCTCATGCCCATCCTCCCGGTAGAGAAAGACCGGATGGCCGGAGACCACGAAGATCCCAGTCTCGGAATGACCATGATGATGCGCTCGCGAGCTGGTTCCCGGCGGCACATGGCTCCGGCCCATCCAGAGGGCCTGGGCTCCCACGGCGGCGCCGGATATGGCCTCCAGCCTCCGCATCCCCTCGGTCTGCGCGGTAGCACCGGTCAAGGCATCGGCGCGCACATGATGCAGGCGGTTGCTGGGTTCGGTCATCTGTTCATTTCCTTTCACTGCGCAACTACGGTACCTGATACCGGCAACCTCGTGCCTAATCCATGGCCTGCCGCCCGCCTCAAGAGGTACCCTACACCTATGGCACTCCCCGCGAGCGAGACCGTGACCGGCACGGTCGAGCGCATTACCTTCTATAATCCGGAAAATGGCTTCAGCGTGGTGAAGCTGCGGGTCCGTGGGCGGCGCGATCCGGTGGCAGTGGTCGGCACCCTTCCGGCCTGCCAGCCAGGGGAGATCCTGGTCCTGGTGGGTCAATGGCACATTGACACCCGCCATGGAGCCCAGTTCCAACCGACCAGCGCAATCATTTCCCAGCCCACCGATGCCGAGGGGATCATTCGCTATCTGGGCTCCGGCCTGATCCGCTTGATCGGCCCGGTGCTGGCTCGGCGCATCGTAGCCACCTTCGGCGAACAGACCTTGAACGTGCTGGACGCTACTCCCGACCGGGTGCGCGAGGTACCGGGGATTGGCCGGCGGCGGGCCGAGGCAATCGGGGCCGCCTGGGTGGAGCATAGGGCGCTCCGTGGGATCGTGGCCTTCCTGAGTGCCCATGGACTGGATACCCGCTATGCCCCCCGCCTCTTGAAAGCCTATGGGGCGGAGGCGCCCAGGATTCTGGCCGCCAATCCCTACCGGCTGGTGGCCGAGGTGCCGGGACTCGGCTTCGCCGCCGCCGACCGCCTGGGCCACGACATCGGGATCCGCCCAAGCTCACCGGCCCGTCTGCAAGGGGCCGTCCACGCCGCCCTCCTCCGGGCCGCCGAGCAAGGACATACCCGCCAGCGGCGAGACGCTCTGGTAGCCGGGGCCGCCGCGAGCGCCGGCGCCGATCCCACCTTGATCGAGGCCGCGATTCGCCAACACCTTGCCGCCGGTACCGTATCGCTCGGGGGGGCGCCAACCGCCGCGGCGCCGGAGACGGGGCCATTGATCGCGGGTGTGGCGCGAGAAGGAGCGATCCGGGTCTTCGAGCCGCCGCCGCCCATTGCCGCTCTGGCCGACGACTCCCTCATTGGGCTGGGCGGCCTGGTGCGCGCGGAGGAGGACCTGGCGGCCCGGTTACTTGGTCTCGCGCGCCGGCCCGGACTGCCAGGGGCCGACATTGACCGCTGGCTGGCGGGCGATCAGGGAGCACGTGATCTCTCCGAGGAGCAGCGGGAAGCGGTGCGCGAGGCCGCCCGTTCCGGCTGTTTCGTCCTCACCGGCGGCCCTGGGGTGGGCAAGACCACCACCACCCGCGTGCTCACCCGCTGCTTGGTCAGCCTGGGCGCCTCGGTGGCGCTGGCCGCTCCAACGGGGAAAGCCGCCAAGCGGCTCGGGGAAGTGGTCGGGATGCCGGCCCGAACCCTGCATCGCGTGCTGGGGGCCGTACCTCAAGGTTTCCAGCACGGCCCGCGCGATCCGCTGCCCTACGATGTGGTGATCGTGGATGAAACCAGCATGCTCGATACCAGCCTGGCTCGTTCCCTGGTCCGCGCCATCGGCCCGCGTGGGCGGCTGATTCTGGTGGGTGACGCCGACCAGTTGCCGAGCGTGGGCGCGGGTCAGGTACTTCGTGACCTCCTGGCGGCCGAGCGCGTGCCCGCCGCGTGCCTAACCACGGTGTTCCGCCAGGCGGCCCGGAGCCGCATAGTGACCAACGCGCACCGGATCCGCCAGGGGCTGCGCCCCGAGTTCGATCCCCCGGCGGCCATTTCCGCCGGCGCGGATTGCATTTTTGTCCCCGCCACCGCGGCCCAGGTGGCGGCGGTTGGGGCCCGTTGGGCGGCCGACCTGCTGCCGCGCGCCCTGGGTGTCCCGGCCAGCGAGGTACAGGCGTTGGCCCCTCTCACGCGGGTCTGCCAGGCCCTGAACAGCACCCTGCAAGGACGGCTGAATCCGCCACGGGGGCAGGCCGAGGCCGCCCACGGCGCCCTTGCCTTGAGGGTGGGTGATCGGGTCATCCAGACCCACAATAACTATGACCTGGGGGTGTTCAACGGCGACACGGGCGTCCTGCTAGCTATCGAGGGCGAGACCCTGACCGTCGATTTTGGCGATGGCCGCCTGGTGGAGTACTCGCGCATGGATGCGATCGACCTGGAGCATGCCTATTGCCTGACCGTGCACCGGGCCCAGGGCAGTGAGTGGGCCGGCGTCGTTCTCCTTGCCTCGTTATCCTTTGGCCCCATGCTCACCCGCGGCCTCCTCTACACCGGGCTCACCCGAGCCAGGCGGACCGTGGTGGTGGTCGGCGATACACAGGCGATTGCCAGGGCGGTAGCCGAGACGCGGGATCAACAAAGGTGTACCGGTTTACCGGGGTTGCTTGGACGATCCTACGAATAGATTCGCAGGCTGGTGCACGCCAAAGTGTGAGACACTACATGTATGCAACTTCACTCGACCCCGCCTCGCCCTCACACGGTGGAAGCGTAGCCATGGCCGCGCTGCCGGCTCAGCAATCCAGGGCCGCCCCGACCCAGCAAGCGTACGGGGAGGTGGTCCGCCGCTACCTTGAGTTGCGCGAAGCGCACCCAGGGGTTCTGCTGCTGTTTCGGGTTGGTTCGTTCTATGAGATTTTCTTCGACGACGCGGAATTGGTGTCGAACCTCCTGGGATTGAAGCTTGGCGAACGGCCCTCCGGTGGGACCGCCGGTCCCGTGCCTCAGTGCGGCTTCACCCATCATGCCCTGGATAGCTTCCTGTCCCGGTTGCTCAATCATGGCTATCGGGTCGCGGTCTGCGAGGAAGAGGGGGAGAGCGAGGGCCGGGAGCCGCGGCGACGCGAGATCGTGCGGACCCTCACGCCGGGCACGGTCACCGATCCAAAGCTCCTCCGCGAGGACCGTCCCTCCTATCTGGTGGCCGTGGCGGCGAAGGACGAGAGCCGATCCGGCCTCGCCTGGACCGATCTGGCGGGAGGCGAGTTCAAGGCCGGCGAGTTCGCCCTGGAGGACGTGGCGGCCGAAATCCAGCGTCTCGATCCAGCGGAAATCCTGGTTCCCAATGATGCCAATCTACCCGAGGATCTGTTGGCGCGTCGCACGGTGACCGCCGTGGGTTCCAGTTCGCGGGCCGCGACGACCCTGCGGCGCGTCTTTCCCGGCGCCGATCTGGCCGATCTGCCCGGTGCCGAGACCGCCGCCGGCCTGATCGTGGGCTACCTTGAGGCCACACAGGCCACTCTGGCCGGCGACGGCCTGGAGACTCCGCGGGCGACCGGCGCCGACGGGATGCGCCTCGATGCCGCGACCCAGCGGCATCTCGAGATCGTGGAGACCGAGCGGGCACGCTCGCGCGAGGGAAGCCTGCTGGGAACCATTGACCGCACCTGCACCCCCATGGGACGGAGAATGCTCCGCCAATGGCTGCTCCAGCCGCTCACCGATCTGAGCAAGATCCAGGTGCGGCAACGGCTGATCGGGGAACTTATCGCGGGCACCCAGCAGCGGGAACCCTTGATCGCGCACCTCAAAATGGTGGCGGACCTCGAACGGCTGGCTGGACGCGCGGCCGGACGCACCGCCTCGGTGGACGACCTGCGGGCGCTGGCCGCCGTGGCCGAGAGTCTTCCGGCTCTGGCGGCCATCGTCCTCCCCTTCCGATCTCCCTTTCTCCGGGCCCTGGGGAAGGCCCGGCCCGGTCTGGCGAGGTTTGCCGAGCAGACCCGAGCCATCCTTGCCCCGCCCGAATCCGGGGACACCGTGCTTGCGGCGGCCAATCCCGCATTGGCCGAGGCCACCCGGCTGAAACACGAGGCGTTAGCCTGGCAGGCCAGTTACCTCCACCGGCTGCGAAGGTTGCAGGGACTGGGGAAACTCAAGGTGGAACGGACCGGTGCCCAGGGACTCTTTCTGGAGGTGCCGGTGAACACGCCGGTGCCAAACGATTGGATCCGGCGCGGCGGCTTACAACGGGTCGAGCGCTATACCACCGCCGAACTGAACCAGCACGCCGACATCCTGGCGGGGGCGGAAGCCACGATCACCCTCGAAACTGGCATGTTGGTCACCACCCTGCGCGAACTGGCCGCCGACATCGCCCTGGAGGCGCGGGATCTGGCCAAGCGTCTGGCCGCCGTGGACGCGCTGCTCTCCCTGGCCCAGATCGCTATCGAACGGAGCTGGACCCAGCCGGTGATGTCCGACGACCTGGTGCTGTTCATCGAGGGGGGACGGCATCCGGTGCTGGAGACGGCGGTACCGGAGTTTCAACCGAACGACGCGAGACTTGAAGGTCAGGCGGCGCGCGATCAAATGATCGTCCTGACCGGCCCGAACATGGCGGGAAAGAGTACCTGGATGCGCCAGGTGGCCCTGATCGTCCTGCTGGCCCAGGCCGGCAGCTATGTGCCGGCCCGGCACGCACAGGTGGGTATCGTGGACGCGATCTTCACCCGGATTGGAGCGGGCGACGATCTGGCGGGCGGCCACTCCACCTTTATGCTGGAGATGCTGGAAACCGCCTCGGTCCTCAAGGGGGTCACCGATCGAGGGCTGGTCATTCTGGACGAAATTGGCCGCGGCACCAGTACGCACGACGGGATGGCCATCGCCTGGGCCGTGGTCGAGCACCTGGTCCGCGGCCCGATCCGTCCTCGGACCATTGCCGCCACCCATTATCATGAACTGGCCGCCCTCCGTGAGGTCTATCCGCAGGTGACGCTCCGGCAAGCGATGGTCGAGGAGCGGGCGGAAGGGATCGTCTTCCCCCACCGGATCGAGCCAGGCGCCGCCGACCGCAGCTTCGGCATCGAGGTGGCACGCCTGGCCGGCCTCCCGCCCGCCGTCCTGGAGCGCGCGCGCGAGGTAGCCGATGCCATCGAGCCGCTCAGCGCCGAGGTGGCGCGGCGGTTGGGGACGGTGACGGGCCCGTAAAGGTTCATCTCTGCCGCCAAACCTCCTGAAGCGGTCTGTAGCTGAGCAGCGTGATCCCTTCCTGTTGGATAATCGCACGAGCTTCCTCAGAGATCATGAAATCGAAATCCGTCTGGCGCACCCGCGCGCTATCGGAGTGGATGGCGAGTAACTCGCCATCTTCCAGACCCGGATGAACCGCCCACTCGCTTAGCCCCACTGGAAGGTCCCGCAGCAATTGAGCATAACGCGCTGACTTGCCAGCGGTGTCCAGCCTAAAGCTATCCAGCAGGTTGTGGTCGTCGGTGGGCAAGCCAAGGCGCCGCATCTTGTCAACCAACGTTCTCTCATAGACGCGCAGCGCGAGACCGTACTCCTTCGCCAATCCGAACGTCAGGTCGAAAATATCGGGCCTGCCGCCCACATGCAGACAATGCCAATCCAGATGAGTTGGTGTGAGTTTGGCTGCCAGCACGGTTTCGATCTGCGCTCTGAATTCCACTTCTACTTCCTCCAGCTTGGCCTGGGCCAGAAATTCTGGGATGCGTCCGGACAAGTAGAAATAGCCCGACTGATCCACGAGTGAGGGAACCTTGTCCCTGGAGATGAGTGGGCCCCAGCGGTAGTTGGCTGTATCGGAGATGAGCGTCAGATGTACGCCAAAGGGGATATCAGGCTGTTCTCCGAGCAGTTGCATGGCGTGCAATGCCCAGGGACAGGGCGCCATCAAGGTCGTGGAACAGACCACTCCTTCCTTGAGTGAGCGCGGAATAGCTGCATTGATTGCGTGACACATACCAAAATCATCGGCGTTAATGATCAATAAACGAGCATCAGCCGGGTACCCTAACAGAGTGTTGGCTTCGCCGTTTCGCAACTTGCTCATCTTTCTCACTCCTTGATTATGGTGAGCAATGCGGTGGGTCCGCGCCTGACGTCCTTCCGATCTCGGCGCGCGACACAATCAGGAAGCAGATAGTAATGCCAGGTGGAGGCGGTGCTCCGTCTCGACACCTAGCCACATCTAAACCACCCATTTAATCGGGATGGGATGGCCTTGACCATCCCATCCCTGCTCTTCTGCTTACAGAGCGCGCATGTGCTCGATGTGTTGGTTGATGTCGATGAACACGTCGGCGACGTTCACCAGTTCCGTGGAAACGTTCGAGGCGAAGGCCACCACTTCCACCCGCACGCCCCGGCTCTGGATGTGCTCGATCACGCTTTCAAAGTCGCTATCGCCGGACACCAGGACCAGAATATCGAGCCGCTCCGCCATGGTCAACATGTCCAGGGCCAGTTCGATGTCGAAGTTGCCTTTGGCGCTGCCGTCGGAAAAGCGTTTGAGCGGCTTGGTCACTAGCTTGTAGCCGGCGCGCAGGAACGGGGCCACGAAACGCTGGGTCTCGTAGCGAATGCCTTCCCGCACATCGTCGATGATCGGGGAGTACGAAAGCGCGTGGACCAGCTGGCGATCCCGCGAGAGATACTTGAGCATACGGGCGTAGTCCAGAGGGACACGGGCATTCTCGGCCGCGTACACCACGTTGGGGGCATCGACGAACACTGCCGTCCGGGCCAGGTGGGAGCGCGCCCCGACCCCACCCGTGCCTATGCCCTGAATGGCCTCGTAGAGGGCGGAGACGCTGGTGGTCAGCACGTCAATCTGGCGGGCTTGCTGCTCCAACATGGCCGCCATGAGGCGGGTCTGCACGTCCAATAGCCGCTCACTCCGCGTCTCGCCTGGGCCGAGCGGCTCGTTGGCGCGGAGATCCGGCATGGCGAAAGGGGTGCTCCTTGGCATGGCCAACGGCGGCGGGGCCGAGGCGGCAACCGGGGGCAACGCCTGGGGAATGGGGACAAACCGGGTACTGCTCGGCTTGGGCGGCGGCATGGCCGCCGGCTGGGAGTCGCGGGGGAGCACCCGGCCCCAGTTTCGGCGCGGGCGCTGGTCGCGCCAGGAGGGTTCGGCCCGAGGCGGCTGCTCTGGGATGAAGGCGGAGCTAGGGGCGGCGGCACTGATCGGAATCGGCGGCGCCTGGGGAGCGATCTCCGGTTCGGCCGGCCGGTCAGGCGATACCGACGGGTCCGCCACAGGCTGGGCTTCGGCGGTATCCAGAGGCGGGACCATGATCAGTCCATTGCGACGGCGCCCACGCCCGCCGCGGCGGCCCCGGCGGCCACGGCGGTGTTGCGCCTCCTCGCTCTCTAGCGCGGACTCTTCCGCTTCAGACTGCTCGGGGAGGGCGTCCAGCACCGCGTCAAGGGCGGCCGCGGCGGCCGCGAGGTCAAAGCCGGGGAGTGTATCAACCGAGGTCGCGGCGCCGGATGGAATGGTGTCCGGATCCACCGGCGGGAACATGTCGCGGAGCGTCCTGGCCAGCAATTCTGCGCCGTCGAGATCCGCGCCCACGGTCTCGGCCTGCCGGGACGAGAGGCCCAGGAAGTTGGCAAGGTCGGTGCTTAGGGCGGCGCTTTCGGTGGGGGAAAGCGGGGTTTCGCCCAGTTCACTCGCCAGCGACCGCGTCTCCGCGACCAGCGGTTCCAGCTCGGTCGTCCCGACCGCTTCCGATGGCTCGGGCTCGACTGGACTAACCGCGGCTACCGGCTCCTCGCGCGTTTCCTCGACCAGAACGGGAGCCTCGGCCGCACGGGTGGGGCGAGCTCGGCGGCTCCGTGACGGTTTCGCCGAGGTGGCCGGACGAGGCTTGGCCTGCTCATCGGAAGGCGTCTGCCTTGTGGCTCCGAGCGCGGTCTCTCCCACCACGCCCACGGCGGAGGCCGGCTTGGCGGCAGGGCGAGCGCGACCGCGTCCACGCGCGGCCCGCGCGGCTCCGGCCGCGGGAGCGATGATAGCCGAACCAGGGCTCACCGCCGGCGGGGAACTGGCGGCCAGGGAAGTCTCGGACGCCGCTGCCTCGCCGTTGTCGCCGGAAACAGCATCCTGGGCCGGGGTGCCGGCGACCGGCGCCAGGTCCGCTGTCCGCTCGGCGGAAGCGGCGAGCGAAGAGTCGGGAGCAACCTCCTCGGTGACCATCCCAACGGACGGCGAGGGAGCGGCGAGAGGTGCCGCCGCCGTTGCCGCCGGCCGGCGATCTCGAGCGCGCCGGGGCCGGCTGGGCTGAGCCCTCTTCACGGGGGTCAGGCCGCCATCAGGTTCCCCTTGATCGCGGGCCGAGGTGGTGAGTGGCTGGGCTGGCTCGCCCGCCGCGACGAGCGCTCCGGCGGGAGCCGATCTGGAATCCTGGTCGGTGGACGGCTCTGTGTTGGCGATGGCCGACCCGGCTCCCCGGCTCCTCCGAGGGGCGAATCGCCGTGGACGGGTTGCTGCTTCAGTGGCGATTGGTTGATCGGTGCCGGGGATCTGGTCCGCCGGCTCCTCGGGATTGGTGGTACTCATGGGCCTCCTTGGCAGGGAAAGTAAGGCGCGGAAGCGCCTGGATGGTGGAGGCACGGACCCAGGATACGACACCGCGACACCATGCGGGGCGCGCGCGCGACGAATCGCACGCAGCGACACTGGATCGGGGAACGAAGGGGCCGGAAAACCCGCATTGGAATGCACGTCGCGCGGCGCGCCAGCGGCGCGGCCCATGCGGTGCTTGCTCCATACGTATCGCGGACCAGCGGAGTCGTCGTATATGGCTCATGTGCTACGGATAGTATAGCACGGAATGGGCGAGCCCAAAGCTCTGGAGGGGGACAGAGCGCCCCTAGACGGACTCGAACCGCCGACGCAGCGCTTAGGACGCGCTCGCTCTATCCATCTGAGCTATAGGGGCCTGCCCACCTATTCTAAGCACCAAGGCATCGGGTTGGCAAGCACCGAAATCCTCGGTATACTGCTAGGGCTGTTATTCGGGGCGTGGCTCAGCCTGGTAGAGCGCACGGTTCGGGACCGTGAGGTCGGAGGTTCGAATCCTCTCGCCCCGACTGGTTAAGACGCGAGAAGGGGAGCCAATCGGCTCCCCTTCTCGCGTCTGTCTCAGCCAGAACGTTCCACTATGGCTGGCTCGCCAGTTCCTGTTGAATCAGGGCCATATGCGCGTCGTACATGGCGGATCGGGTAGCATCGTTCTGAGCCAACTGCTGAGCCGCCGCCTCCGCGGCCGCTTTAACCGAGTTTTCGGCGGCGAGCACGGATGCCAGGCCGTCCTTGGCCCCGCTGTTAAAGGGCCAATCGGCGATCGCCCGATTGTACCCGGCAATCGCCGCCGGATATTGGGATGGGCCGCCAAGGGCAAGATTCCGCGCGTTGGTTAAATCCGAGTTGTAGGCGCGCTGGCGCGTAAAGGCATACCCGCCGAGGGCCAAAATCACCACCAACACGATGAGGACCAACGGCAAGGCGCGACGATTGGACCGGGGCGCGGCCGTGCCATACGTTTGCCGGCTGTTGAGCGACAGTCCAGGCCTGGCGGACGCGGAGCCGCGCGACCTGGCACTGCCTGATCCGGGCGGCAGCAAGGCTGACCCTTCATCCTCCTCGCCGTCACCAAAGAAGTCCTCGTGGATGTGCGATGCGCTTACCGGCGGCTTGGTCTGCAGGGCAGAGCCCTCGGACGAGACGCCTTTCCCATCCGCGCCACCAGACAAACCGCTGGTCGCTCGCTTGAGCTTGAGGCCGGTATGCGCGGAGAGATCCAGGGGCGGCGGAGAAGGCGGCACGTCAGGCCGCGCATAGGCGGGAACCTGCGCGGCAGGGATTGCCTCCGCGGTGAGGGGAAAGTCAAACTGGTCAAAGGCATCGGCCGGGTCAGCAAGCTGATCCGCCCTGGGCGGCTCAACCGTGGAGGCGCCCGCCACGGCACCGGATGTCCTGGGCATCTCCCAGGCGACCGGCTCACCCGTCCCCTGGGCCGCGGCCTGGAGGGGCGGCGGCGCCGTGGTGGTATAAAAGAATTGCGCCTCTTGCGGGTTGGCTGAGCCCTTCTCCGCCGAGGTCGGCTTACTCCCGAGCGGCCGGCTCAGCGCTCTGCCGCAGCGCTGGCAAAACTGCTCATCGGGTCCATAGTCAAGCGCGCAACGCAGACACCGCATCCTCTTCGCCTCCTTTCTCGCCGGCCTTACGGCACCACGGGGGACTTCGTCCCCGCATGGCGGATCGACGCCGCCTCTCGGGCCTTGAGGAAGGTCTCACATGACACGCCTACCGTGGTGGCATTCCTCAACGCCTCGCTGATCGCGTTGGCGGTGCCGCCCTGGTTGAACGCCACGACAATAACCAATACATTGGCCTGCTGAAACACTACCTCGGAGACGGCAAACGCCTGATTTCCCGCCCCGAAGGTCTCGGTACCGTCGGTCCAGGTGGTGGTGTTCGAGGGAAGGCGGGCATCCTGAGACGCGGTCTGCAATCCCTGCACGAGGCGGCTCAGGGTGGCCTGCCCGGCCTGGGCGCCCTGGCTGGAGCCAAAGGCGTACATATCATAAGTCACAAAGGGGAGGTCGGGAGTGCCGGCGCCATCCAACCAGCCATGGTATCCAACCAGGAACCCTTCGTGCTTGAGGGAGCCCTGAAGGTGAGCGCCATACCAGGAGCGCAAAATCGCGGGGCTCACCAGTTGGTCCCTGTCCGGTCGAGCCGTGAAGCCTGGCGGAGTATCAGTAGCGGGCAGGCTGAGGTCGCTTGCGTTCGCCACCTTAATTGGGCCCATGGGAGCAGCGCGTGCCGGTACCAGGCAGCCAAACACAAGTAGCAGAGAGGTGAAGACACCTGTCCAGGCAAAGCGCGGCCCGCGAATCACTCGTCCTCCGGTTCCACGAACATTTGATCCAGACGCAACCAGCCCGGCTTACTCTCAGCTATATACCAAATTGCCTGTCTTTGCAATGGGATACCTGGACGGCCCAGTTGGTGCCCCGCTTCTTGCAGTATACGCGCCTCCCCGAAGGTGCGGGCTTCCCGTAGGGCCCCGGTTTCCCGATCGACAAACGCCAATGCCTGATCGGCGGGATCCCCGGTCGCGTTAAGGAGGATTTCCTGTCGCTGCAAGGAATAGAGATGAAAACGGCCAAAAGGGGCATGAGGGTCAACGCCGTCACGGGCCAGAACCGCGTCCATGCCGGTCGTACTCCGCTTCCGGCGGGCCCGGGGCTCCGCCAGGGCCGGCGGCACGCCGCCGAGCGCCGCCAGGCGCCGGCGTTCCGCTTCCGCTTCGAGGGCGCGCAAGGACTTGCGGGCGCGATCGAACCGCTCGCGGGCGCGGACGAATTCACGCTCGCTGGCCGCTACCTCAGCCTGCCGGGTACCCATCAGCGCCGCCAGCTCCGCGTCGCCCAGGTCGATCACTTGATCATCGACTGACAATTACGAGCGAACCTTCCGTTTCTTGGGGAGCCGCAAGGAGCTCACGCTTTCAATATGCGCGGTTTGGGGAAAGAGGTCGAATGGCCGCACGCTCTCCAATTCATAGCCGGAATCCAGGAGTACTCGCAGGTCACGGGCCAGAGTGGCGGCATCGCAGGATACATAGACCAATCGAGGCGCCTTTATGCGGGCAAGCTGGCGGAGCGCCTCGGGAGAGCAGCCGGTGCGCGGAGGGTCCACGATCGCGCACTGCATGGTGCCGGGCAATATTGCCCTGAGATTCGTCGCCGCGTCGCCCTGCAAGAGAGTGACATTGTCCAAGCCGGCCGTTTCCACCGATCGGCGCGCGTCGGCCACCGCTCCCCCGTCAAGCTCCAGCGAAATCACCGCGTCCGCCTGCCGGGCCAGGGGAATGGTGAACAGCCCCACGCCGCTGTAGACATCAACCGCCTGCTTCCCGGCCACCACGCCGCATTGCTCCAGGACATGCCGAGCCAGGGCTTCCGCCACCGGGAGATTCACCTGGAAGAACGAGGTGGGCGAGAGGGACAGCCGTTCCCCGAGGATCATGACCTCGGTGTATGGAGGCCCATGGAGAATGCTCGCCGGCGCCTCGGGAGATCCCGGCGGCGCGGCGAAGGCACGGCGCGCCACCGTACGGATAGTGGGGCAACACTCGACCAATGCCTCGGCCAGGGCCTCCGCTTCGTGGCTGGTCGTGCTGGGAGCGAGGTCAAGCACGAGCGTACCGGCATCCATCCCACCGAGATCAGGGAGGGATCGGGCCTCCAGCGACCGTACCATCCCCGCCAGACCGATCTCGCCGGATGCCGAGGAGATGGCGTCGAAGATCGTCCGGAGGGGAGGGGTGAGGAGGTGACACTCGGTGATCGGCACCGCCCGATGGCTCCGCGCCTCATGATAGGCCAACTCCCCCTCGTCGGTCACCAACCAGGTAGCCTTGTTCCGGTAGTGGTAGGGAGAGGGCGAGCCTTCCGGTTCGCCGACCGGCGGATCCACGATCTTTCCCACCCGCCGTAAAGTGTCGCGAAGGATCGTGTGTTTGAGTGCCAGTTGGGCCGGATAGTCGATATGCTGATACTGGCAGCCGCCGCATACCGGACCCTCCGACGGAGCCGGTGCTTGCAGGGCGCCTCGATGCCGCCCATTCTCCCCAAAATAGGGACAGGGGGGAGCGACCCGCGAGGCCGAGGGGCGGATCAGCGCCTCTGCCGCCCCGTCCAGGTAGCCGCGCCTGCGGCTTAGACCCTCCACCTGGACGATCTCGCCCGCTATGCCGCCCTGCACGAACACTACCTGGCCCTCCAGGCGGGCCAGCGTCTGCCCACCCTGAACGGCGGCCAGCAATTCCAGTTCCAGGGCACCGGGCAAGACCGCCGGGCTGTCGTCAGGTATCACCACTTAGCCTGCATCCTCTTGTTCGATCAACTCACGCAGCAGGTCGCCAACCAGCGCCGGATTGGCGCTCTTCATCTCTTTCATCACCGCCCCCACCACCCGGCCGAGGGCCTGCGTTTTGCCGCGCCGGAAATCGGCCACGGCGGCCGTGTTCTCGGCCAGCGCCTTCCGCGCATGCGGCTCCAGGCTCGCCCGGTCATTCACCTGGCGCAAGCCAAGACGGCTCACCACTTCCTCGGGCGGGTCACCGGCTCGGAAATACTGCTCGAACACGGTTTTGGCGGCCGAGCTACTGAGCGTGCCGGCCTCCACCATGGTAATCAAGGATACCAGTCCGGCGGCGCGCACGTTTCGCTGCTGGTCGGCCTCGATGCCGCTCTCGTTCAACAGACGCTGAAACTCGCCCAACAACCAGTTGGCCGCCGCCCGCTTGTTGGCGGTCAGCAGGGCCGCCGTTTGCTCGAACAGATCGGCCATCGCGCGCGAGACGGTGAGTTGGGCGGCGTCCAGCGGAGACAGTCCGTAATCGCGGGCCAGACGGGCGGCGCGTGCGTCGGCCAGCTCGGGGAGGCCGGCTTGTATTTCCTGAATCCAGGCGCGGCTGATCACCAGCGGCGGCAGATCGGGCTCGGGGAAGTAGCGGTAGTCATCAGCATGCTCCTTGACCCGCTGCGAGACGGTCTCACGGGTCTCCTCCACCCAGCCCCGCGTTTCCTGCACCACCCGGCCGCCGCTTTCCAGCACCCGGATCTGGCGGGCGATCTCGAACTCGATCGCCAGTTTGACCGAACGGAAGCTGTTCATATTCTTCACCTCAGCCTTGGCGCCGAACTCGGCGCTCCCGGCGGGGCGGACCGAGACATTGGCGTCACAGCGCAAGCAGCCCCTGGACATGTCTCCATTGGAGACCCCAAGGTAGAGCAGCACACTCCTGAGCTTCATGAAATAGAGGCGCGCCTCCTCGGCGGAACGCAGGTCGGGCTCGCTGACAATTTCCATCAGCGGCACTCCGCAGCGGTTGAGGTCCACCAGGCTGTAGCCGCCGCCTGGATGAATGGACTTCCCCGTGTCCTCCTCAAGATGCACACGGGTAATGCCGATCCGCTTTTCCACTCCATCGATCGCAATAGCGAGTGATCCGTCCCGCGAGAGCGGCAAATCGTATTGCGAGATCTGGTAGCCCTTGGGCAGGTCGGGGTAGAAATAGTTCTTCCGGTCGAACTTGCTGAACTCAGGGATCGTGCAATTCAAGGCGAGAGCGGTCATGATGGTCTGGCGAATGGCCTCGCGATTGGCTACGGGCAGCACGCCGGGCATACCGGCGCATACCTGGCAGACATGGGTATTTGGCGCCATGTCCGCGTAGGCGGAGCTACAGCCACAGAACATTTTACTTTTGGTCAGAAGCTGGGCATGGATTTCCAGCCCAATCACGGGTTCCCAGGTCATGCTCGCTCCCTTGAACGGGCGGCTACGGGCGCGTGCCGCGACGCCCCCCTACAGGTTAGGCTTTCCAGGGCGAAAGTGCCCGCTCCGCTCGAATGCGTGGCCAATTCGCAGCACCGTCTCCTCGGCGAACGCGGGCGCCAACACCTGCAAGCCCACCGGCAACTGATTGAGCATCCCGCACGGAACGGAAAGCCCGGTGATCCCGGCGATATTGGCCGGTAAGGTACATACATCGCAGAGATACATTTGATAGGGATCATCGAGCATCTCGCCCAACCGGAAGGCCACGATGGGCGAGACCGGCGCCACCAGGGCATCGCACTGGCGGAAGACCTGGTCGAACTCATGCTTGATCACGGTGCGCGCTTTTTGCGCCTGCCGATAAAAGGCATCGGCATAGCCCTCGGAGAGCGCGTAGGTGCCCAACATGATTCTCCGTTTGACCTCGGTCCCGAAGCCGCCGCCTCGCGATCGATTGTAGTTCTCCCACATACTGGGAGCCCCGGCGGAATAACCATACTTGATTCCATCGTACCGGGCCAGGTTGGCGCTGGCCTCGGCGGGAGCGATAATGTAATAGGTCGCGAGTGCGTACTTCGTGCTGGGCAGCGAGACCTCCACCAGCTCGGCGCCCCGTGACTCCAGGGCCCGGATCGCCTCGCGGACGATGTCATCCATGCCCGGTTGCATGCCCTGGGTAAAATACTCCGCCGGTATCCCCAGACGCAGGCCCCGGATCTCACCGGTCAGGGCGGCTCGGTAGTCCGGCACTTTGACGGGCGAGGTGGTGGAATCCCGCGGATCCGCCCCGGCAATGGCCTGCAGCAGCAGGGCGGCGTCGGTGACATCCTTGGTGAAGGGACCGATCTGATCCAGGGACGACGCGAAGGCCAGCAAGCCGTAGCGCGACACCCGCCCATAGCTGGGCTTGAGCCCCACTACCCCGCACAGGGCGGCCGGCTGGCGGATCGAGCCTCCAGTATCCGAACCGAGCGAGCCCAGAGCCAGGTCGGCGGCCACGGCGGCGGCCGAGCCGCCGCTGGAGCCGCCCGGCACCCGATTGAGATCCCAGGGATTGCGAGTGGGGAAAAAGGCGCTGTGCTCGGTGGAGCTGCCCATGGCGAACTCATCCAGATTAGTCTTCCCCACGAAGACGGCCCCCGCCTCGGCCAGCTTCTCGACCACGGTGGCGGAGTACGGCGGCACGAAGTGTTCAAGGATCCGCGAGGCGGCGGTGGTCCGCTCGCCCGCCAGGCATAGCACATCTTTCAAGGCGAGCGGGATCCCGGTAAGCGGCCCCCCGGTACCCTGAGCCAGACGGCGGTCGGCCTCCTCCGCCTGGAAGAGCGCCCGATCGGCCAGCACGGTGATGAAGGCATGCACCTGGCCGTCCACGCTCGCCACCCGATCGAGGACAGCGGTGGTCAACTCAACCGAGCTGATCCGCCTCCGGGCCAGAAGATCGGCGGCGGCGTGCATGGTAAGCGCGGGTAGGGACGCGGGCACGGGCTCGCTCACTCCAGAACCGCCCGCACCCGGAACGATTGATCGTCGCGATCCGGCGCGTTGGCGAGGACGGCCTCCACGGGCAGCGAGGGACACATCACATCCTCGCGGAGCACGTTGCTGAGGTCAAGCACCTGAGAGGTAGGGCTGATGTGGTCGGTCTTCAACTCCGAGAGGGCCGCGATATGATCGAGAATACCCCCGAGTTCGATGGCCATCCGCGCCACTTCGGCGTCACTCAATTCCAGGCGAGCCAGGGCCGCCACCTTCCTGACATCATCGCGCGTGATCAACCGCAACTCCCCGCATGCCGGCGATCCCAAACCGGCGGGCCCACCAGCTACTACTGTCTATCCCCAAGTTCACGGAGAGAGTATTATACCATTGATGCCACACGCTCGGTTACTCTACGCCCGCCCAGATGGGACGTTACTGGAACATCCGTCCCTTCGCCCAGCGGGACAATCGTTCCAGACAACCACCCCACTTACCGCCCTTCGTCCCTTGCCCGCCGGCTCTACCTTATGCCAGATGCCAGGCTGTACGGCCCAGGGTTTTGACGCGCGGGGAGTGAAGCGTACTCTGCGGCCGGGCCAGGATCTGGCGGTTGGCGCCTTGCTGCCCACCGGCTATGCCCGCCTTCTGCTTCCCGCTTACCTGAAGCGCGACGAGGCCGAGGCACTGCCCCTGTTCGGCTACGCGGCTGTCGCCGCCGTGGATGGCGAGCTCCATGCCGCCTATCTCCCTATTGACGCCCCCGGTACCTGGAATCCATCCGCGTATAGCACGCCGGACCTTGAGGGACGGGTGCGCCGGCGCCTTGAGCGAGAGCCCGACGATGGGCTGCTGGCGCAACTGGCCCGCTGCGCCCTTGAATACCGGTGCTATACGGCCCAAAACATCTTCTATGAGCGATGGGAGGGCGCGCTCCCTGCTTCACCGACCTGCTCGGCGCAGTGCGTGGGCTGCATCTCCGAGCAACTTGGCGATGTCCCCTCGCCCCAGCAGCGCCTGACCATTTCTCCCAGCGCTCAGGCGATCGCCGACCTGGCGGTAAGTCATCTTTCTGGGGGGCCAGGACGCATGATCAGCTTCGGTCAGGGGTGCGAGGGCGATCCGCTTAATCGCTGGCGGGTTCTGGCCCAGGCCGTACGGATGATCCGCGAGCACCTGCCGGTGGACCATCCGCGGGCGGGCACGATCAATATCAATACCAACGCCTGGCACACGAAAGGGCTGGCGGCACTGATCGACGCCGGCTTGGGCCGTGTGCGGGTCAGCACCTTCTCGGCCGTGGAGGCAAACTACACCGCCTATTATCAGCCTAGAGGCTATACGGCGGCGGACGTTCGCCGCTCGATCCGCCTCTGCGCCGATGCCGGGCTGCATGTGGCGCTGAATCTCCTGACCTTTCCCGGCTATACCGATACCGAGGGAGAACTAGAAGCCCTGGTGGACCTGATTCGGAGTGAGGGGGTGCATGAGGTGCAGGTGCGGACCTTGAACATCGATCGGGAAATGCTCCAGGCGGCTGTTCCGACCCCTCGAGGCCGAGAATTGGGTATTTCGGCCCTGATCGCCACCCTGCGCGAGACGGGGGTGCGGGTGGCCACTCATGCCTGGATGCCTGAGCCCGAGTAGCCATATTGGGGGGGATTCCCCGCTTACTCTCACGAAAATCCCGTGCTACAATGCAGCCACGTTGGCAAACATGAGGAAGGGGTACCCCTTGATCCTTGCAATGCAGATCCTCAATATCCTCTTGGCTGCCGGCATGGCGGTCGGTCTGGTTCTGATCCTCGGAGTCGTCATGGCGCTGCGCGCGCCGCGCCAATCCCGCCCAACCGCCAGGATGGAGGATGACGCGGCGGCGGTCGACCTGGATGATCGGCTGCGCCGGTTGACCATGGCATCCCCCTTCGACCTGGAGGCGACTCCGGCGCCGGCGCCGCGAGTGGAGCGCCCGGCGCTAGACCCGATCCGCCCAGCCCTGGCGCCGGATCCCGAGATTCCCGTCGTGGCCGGCACACGGAGCGGAGCGCCGCGGCTAGTTGCCCCGGCGGCCAGCCCAGCCATGCGGACGATCGAGCCCCCGCTCCCTCCCGCGGAGCAGAGCAAAAGGCCGGCCCTGCCCGGTTCCACGCTCCAGAGGAGCGCCGACGCGCCGATCAGCGGCCGGCCGGCGCTTCCCAGTAGCGCGCTGGAGCACGGCGCGGGCGCCCAGCCGAGTCAGCCGCCCCGGAAGGAAGCTCTCGATCCGCTGGCCGCGCGCTTTAGCGGGTCACAACGGCTGGTTGAGCCGCCGCCTGTAGCGCCGCTACCGATGGATTTCGACCCTGGGCGGAAGCGGCCGGAGCTACCGGGGACCGTAGCCCGCGATCTTCCCCGGCCAGAGCGGCCGTTTTCCAACCCTGATTCACGCCTTCCCTCGCCTGAACCCTGGAGCGTGCCTGGTTCGGCGCCCGGTGGGCCAACCCGGACTTCTGATTCGGGTTTCAGCTTTACCAATTCCCATCCAGGTGGGCCGGCGGCCCCGGCCGGAGCGGCTGCCCATGAAATAGGCGGGCGGCGGAATGAACTGCCGGGGATTGCGGCGAACGGAAGCAGGGTCGGGCAAGAACTCCCGCCGGCCCTGGACATCCGGGCCATTCTCCGGGGCGAGGCGGGTCCACTGGCTGCTTTGCCGCCATCAAGCAGTTTCGGAGCCGACCTGGTGGCCGGCACGCTCAAGCCAAAGCTGGGTACCGGTCCGCTCCCCGCCCTCGGCGCCTCGGGCCCTCTGGGCGCCACCCCTTTCAGCTCGGGACTCCTGGAGTTGCGCGTCCTCAAGCCCGATCCCGAGGCCGGCAGTGCCCGCCTGAACCTGCCGAGCGCCTATCCGGCGAGCGAGCGGCTGATCGTGAATCCCGTGCAGCCTGGGCGCTCCGAGTCGTCCGAGCAAGACATCGACCTGGATGCCACCCGGCTGATGGACGACTTCGACCTGCCCGACGCGGGCTTCGAGACGCATGTCTTCTCAACCGCGGAACTGGTGGATGACGGCGCCATGCTTTCTTCAACCATTACCCAGATGATCCCTCCGAATGGCGAAGGAGCGGGTTCTACCTTCTCCATGCCGATCACCGAGTATCCGGCCGAACCGCGGCCGGCGCCCGCGCCGAATCCGGCCCATGACGCGTATCTGGACACCGCCGCCCTGGACGACTACACGGACTTCGGCGATGAGGACTCGGGCACCATGCCCCTCTCCGGCCTCGCCTACCTGTCGCCCTCCCAGGAGGAGCAGGCCCGCCAGTTGGTCGGCGAAGTCGCGGGGCTGCCGGACGTGCAATTCGTCAAACTGATGGCAGCCGACGGATCGGTTATCCTTGAATCAGGAGCGGAAGCGGGAGACTCTCGTACCAACCGCCATCTAGCCGAGGTGATCGCCATGGCAACCCTGGAAGCGCGTCGGCGCGACCTGGGTGATCTGGAAGGGATCACGGTGGAATCGGGGCTGGGGGTGATGGTACTGGCGCCCCTTCATAACGGGGCGGTTCTCGCGGTTCTGCTGGGTAATCCGGCTCGCCTTGGTATGTTGCGCCGGCAAGTAAAGAAGCCGGTGAGCGGTTTGCGCACGCTGCTGATGGAGTCCAGTGTTTAGTGATCAGGTAAAGATATTTGTCCGCTCCGGGACCGGCGGCGCGGGATCGTTGCACTTTCGACGCGAGAAGTTCGTACCCAGGGGTGGCCCTGATGGAGGAGACGGCGGCCGAGGCGGTAGCGTCTACGCCGTGGCCGATCCCGGGCTGAATACCCTGTTCCGTTATGTAAACCAGCGTCATTTCCGGGCCGAACACGGGGGGAGCGGAAGCGAACGCACCCGCCATGGCAGCGCGGGCAACGACCTCCTGGTGCCGGTACCCCTGGGGACGGTGATCCACGACCATGAAACGGGCGCCGTGCTGGGCGATCTTTCCCTCCCCGGCCAAAAATTGCTGGTGGCCCGCGGGGGGCGCGGCGGCCTGGGGAACACCCATTTCGCCACCGCTACCTACCAGGCGCCGCGGATCGCCGAAAAAGGGGAGCCAGGGGAGGAGCGTACCCTGATCCTCGAACTCAAGTTGATCGCCGATGTCGGGATCGTCGGCCTGCCCAACGGCGGCAAATCGACCCTGCTCTCGGTGATCAGCGCCGCGCGGCCCAAAATCGCCGACTACCCATTCACCACCCTCAGTCCCAATCTTGGGGTGGTGGTGAGCGACGACTACAGCTTCGTGGCCGCCGACCTTCCCGGCCTGATCGAGGGTGCCCACGAGGGCCTCGGTTTGGGGCATGATTTTCTCCGTCACGTGGAGCGAACCAGCGTGCTGATTCATGTGGTCGACGGGGCGGATGGGAGCGCCGATGAGGTGCTGGCCCGCATCGATATGATCAACCAGGAACTGGCTCTCCATAGCGCGGAGCTGATGACGCGGCCCCAGGTGGTGGCGATTAATAAGCAGGATCTGCCCGAGGCACGGGCGAACCGGCCCGCCATTGAGGCCGCGCTGACCGCGCGCGGCGTCCCGGTGTTTCCCATTTCCGCCGCCACGAGCCAGGGCATCGAACCGCTCCTGCGGATGACCCGCCAGATCCTGGAGAGCGAACGGGCCCGCCTTGCCGTGGTCACTCCGGTACCGGAAACGATCATTATTCCGCCCCAGGTAGAGGAACTGCGGATTGAGCGCTTGCGGGGCGGCGGCTACCGCGTGCATAATCGGCGGGCCGAACGGGCGGTCGCCATGACCGACATGGCGAACGACGAGGCGCTAAACCGATTGCAAGACCTCTTCCGGCTCTTTGGCGTCTCCAAAGCCCTGGAGAAGGCCGGGGTGGTGGATGGAGACACCGTGTTCATCGGCGAGGCGGAACTGGCCTGGGGCAACGTGGTGGAGGCGCCAACCTCACGACGGCTCACTCGGAAGGAACGGGAGGCGCGGCTGCTGGAGGAGGAGCGGCAAGGGCTAGAGTGACGCCTGGGTACCGGCTTTGGCCTCCACGGCCCTCCGGTAGACGGCCGCGGCACAGACCAAATCCTGAGCCGCCAGGCCGACCGACTTGAAAAAGGTCACCTGCTCCGCCGAGCGCCGTCCCGCGATCTCTCCCGCCGCCAGCGCCCCCAGCTCACCCACCACATGGTCGCTACCGATCACCCCACGCGCCAGGGGGCCGGCCAGATCCCCTGCCTCGTGCCAGGCCGCGTCAAGCGCGTCCACGTAGACCGCGGCGCGAGCCACCGTCGCGTCGGGTATTTCTTGCATGGTGGCCATGTACGCGCCCACGGCGGTAATGTGGGTGCCGGGCTGAATATCCTCGGCGGCGAAGACTGGGGTGGAGGAGTTGGTCGCCGTGACCACAATGTTGGCGCGGCGAACCGCCTCGGCCGGCGAACCCGCGGCATGCAGCCGCGCCTCAACCCGGGGAGCCAGGCGAGCGATAAAGTCCTCGACATGGTGGGGATCCCGGCTAGAGACCCAGACATCCTGTATGGGCCGCACCGCCAGGACGGCCAGAAGCTGCGTTTCCGCCTGAGCGCCGGTGCCGATCACGGCCAGCCGATCGGCGTTGGGGAGGGCCAGGAGCTTGGCGGCTACGCCGCCGGAGGCGCCGGTGCGGATCGCGGTCAAACGGGTAGCACCCATCAACGCCAGCGGCTCACAGGTCACGCCATCAAACAGGAGGTAGGTTCCCCGGACCACAGGGAGGTTGCGTTGCTGGTTCGCCGGCTGGACGGAGACCAGTTTGACTCCCGCGTACTCGGCCCCGTCAAAGGCCGGCATGCTGAGCAGTACCGCCCCTTCCGGGAGGAGCGGGAGGGCCAGCCGTTGCGGGCAGGTGATCCGCCCGTGGGAATAGGCGACGAACGCCGCTTCAACCAGGGCCACCGCGTCGGGGACCGAGAGGAGGCCCTCAACATCAGCGTCGGAAAGAACCAGCATTAAAAATCGAGCTTATTGACGAAGTCCCGGAAGACTGCCAGCTTTTCGTCATCGTCTTCCTTACTGGAGTCCTTAAAGCCCGCCTGTTCAAATACCGCTTCCTCCACGTAGATCGGCGCGTCGCAGCGCACGGCCAGGGCGATAGAATCGCTGGGACGGGCATCGATCTCGATCTCTGTCTCCCCCTGGGTCAAGAAGAGCGAGGCAAAAAAGACATCGTCCCTCAGGCTATGGACGAGGATGCTGGTGACCTTGGCCCCAAGGCGGTCGATCACGGTTTGCAGAAGATCATGAGTGAAAGGGCGGGCACTTTTCTGCCCCTGGAGTTCAGCGGCAATCGCGTACGATTCCCATTCACCGATATGAATAAGCAGATAGCGGTCGATCTTGACGTCCTTCAGGAGGACGACCCGCGTATCCGAGGCAAGATT